>NZ_BLKA01000002.1:0-317434 GCF_010306265.1 Weissella sagaensis
ATGCCATTAATAGTATTGCAGGCACAGTTACTGAAGAAAGTGAAGCCTTACAAGCCGCACAAGAGACAGCGCAAAATGCCATTAATGCAGCAGCGGAAGCTGCCAAGAACGACATTAATAATAATGCGAGTCTGACAGCGGATGAAAAAGGTGATTTAATGGCAGCCGTTGATGAAGCTGCGAATACGGCGCAGGATCAAATTGCACAAGCGACAAGTCCAGACGAAGCAACTGAAGCAACACAAACTGGTAAAGATAATATTGCAACCGTGAGTGATGATGCTAAATTACAAGCAGCTAAAAATGATGCTATGAATGCAATTGATACTGCTGCCACAAACGCAATTGATGCAATTGAGGATAATACGAGTTTGACGACTGCACAAAAGGATGCATACAAAGAGCAAATCACTAATGCAGCAACAGATGCGAAGAATGACATCAATCAAGCAATGAGCGTTGCCGATGTTACGACAGCTGAGGATGCAGGTACAGCAAATATTAGTGCTGTGAGTGATACGGCTAAGTTACAAGCAGCCAAAAACGATGCTGTTTCTGTGGTTGATACCGCAGCAACAAACGCAATCGCTACGATTGAGAACAACACGAGTCTGACAGCTGGACAAAAGGATGCGTACAAAGCGCAAATCACTAATGCAGCAACAGATGCGAAGAATGCTATCAATCAAGCAACGAACGCTGCGGATGTTACGACAGCTGAGGATGCAGGCGCAGTAAATATTAGTGCCGTGAGTGATGCGGCTAAGTTACAAGCAGCCAAAAATGATGGGATCGCAAAGCTAGATGAAGCGAAGGACGCAACAATTGCACAAATTAAGCAATCAGGTTTGAGTACAGATCGACAAACTGCATTGATTAATGCTGTCAATGAAGCATATGATACAGCCGTTGATCAGGTAACGGCAGGCACAACGATTGTGCAAGTTAACCAAGATACGATGAATGGCGTTAATGCAATTAGTAACATTGCAGACACTGTTACTGAAGAGAGTGAAACTTTAAAAGCAGAACAAGAGGCTGCTAAGAATAAACTTAATCAAATAGCTCAGGCTGCTATTAAAGTGATTAAGCAAAATTCAAATTTAACAGATAAAGAAAAGCAAAGCTTTATCAATGAAATATTACAGATAGTTGCTAATTCTAATAACACTATTATTAATGCAATTTCTGCTCAAAAAGTTGTTATTGCTGAACAAAATGGTGAAATGGCTATTAATAATATCAGTGATGCTGCTAAATTACAAGCTACTAAAAATAAAGCTATTGCTAAAATTAATGATGTGAAAACAAGTGTCATTAATAAAATTAAAGATTCTGTGTTAAATATTAATAAGCAATCATCATTAATTAATATTGTTAATAAGATATATAATGATGTGCGTAATAACATTAATAATGGTGTAACTATTGAACAAGTTGTGAAAAATATGAATGACGGTATTAACAAAATTATTGCTATGTTAGATTTGTTGAATTCTGAATTTAGTCAAGTAAATGATGAGCAATGTGTAATAAATTATGAAGATTCTACTAAAAATAGTAATGACATGGTTAATAAGTTAGTACTTAATAATAGTGCATACAATCAAATTAATGATGGTAATAGTAAAGATAATAAGACTTTGAACTTACCAAATACAAATGTGTACTTTAATGATAAAACCAATTTCAATAGTCTTTTGGAAGAGTTATTAGGATTAATGGTTATGCTTTCATTAGGAGGAATTTTAAGAAAAAATAAGAATAAATCAGAGTAGGCGTATAAAAGTAATTGTTGATTAAAAATAAATGGGTATACCTTATATTTTTATAAAGGCACTGCAAAATACTTGTGAAAAAAGAGTTGAGAATCTGACGAATGTGTGAGATTCTCAACTCTTTTATTATATGAACATCAGGACTAATAAATGAATTTCTTAGTCATTGAGCAACTGCAACAATTATAATTTTGACGGGATATTATTTCTAATAATATATAAAAAATGAAATGATTATATAATTGAAAATGCTTATTTAAGTTAATGTATAAACATAAAGTGTAATATACTAAAATGTCATTTAAAGTTCTTTAATGTTTAATTAATGTAGAGTAATTACATTTATGGCTTAAATAGTACAAAAGTTAACTTTTCTGAAAATGGTATAAAATTATAAAATAGTCTAGTTAGAATTTTAAAAATCATAAATTTGATTCCTTAATAAGTGAAATACTTACTATTGTTATGTTAATAATTTTAGCAATATAAATGAATTAATAAAGAAGAGTAGGCATATTGTTATGGATAAATTAGGTAATGTAGAGCTTCTAGGTCAATTATTAGAAATGAATATTGATTATTATCAAAAAAATACACATAAAAAAATACAAGGGAATCTAATTAACCGCTCATCACGGTGTATTTATAATGTTTTGGATGTATGTGTAGATAAATCATACAATTTGGTACGAGATGCGAATAGTTTTTATTTAGTTATTAGTTTTGGCAATCAGGAATATCTTGTGATGCAGCCAGAATTATCTGCGCCACTGTATTCAAGCAGAAATTTAGCATTGTTTACACTTACGCCACAAGTAAAACCAGTTTTACAATTTGCTTATCAATTATTAAAAGATGAAATAGCGCCTGATTGGTCAATGTATTCATTTTATTTAGAAGATGCAATAATTTCAGAAGATAACCCATTAAAATTTAATGCAATTCAAGAAAAGCAAATGCATGATAATTTTGTTAAGTTAATAGATGCATTCAATGATCAAGATGAAGAAAAATTAATTTATTATTTAAAAACAGAATTACGAATGAAAAAATACGGTAACGTATTTGGCGAGAAAAACTACTTACGTGGTCAAAAAGATTCTTTAATTGGTTATGTATCAATACTAAATGAAGCTGCTATTCGGCATAATTTTCCTGCTGAAAATGCCTATTATATTTTTAATAGGATACTTGCGAAAATTGAAACGCAAGAAGTTGAGATTTCGTTCAATCTTTGGTTAGAGAATATTACTTTGTATTATTTTAATGAGATGAAAAGATATTTTGCCACTCATAATCTTTCTTTGGCTGAACGAATTGATATTTATATTCAAGAAAATATTAAGTCAAAATTGACCTTGAAGGAATTGAGTGATTATTTTGGTTATTCAGAAAGATATTTAAATAAGAAATTCAAAGAAAAATATGATATAACAATTAAACAATACGTGTTAAATCAAAAAGTTGAAGTTGCTAAAAAAATGATATCGACAACTAATTTCAACGTAAAATATATTGCAAACAACCTAAGTTTTAAAACAACGAGTCATTTTGTTAAAGTATTCAAATCATTGTTAGGTATGACGCCCAAAGAATATCGACAACAAATTTCAATATCAGAAAAACAGGACTGTTTAGAAGAGGAAAACACGTTAAATAGCGTACTTAAATAGAAAATTTGTATTTTTGAAATATCCCTCGAAAGTTACTGTAACTTTCGAGGTTTTCTTATGATAAAATTATTTGTTAGGAAAGTATATTAAAAAAGGACCGGATAAACTGATGGGGACGGTTGAAACGTATCGACAACTTGAATCGAATTTAGGTGATGATTGGCAATTATCACCTAGTAAACATAGTCGTGTAGGCATGTTAAAAGAAATTTTATCGTGGATTGGGCATCCTGAACGACGCCTGTCTGTTATTCATATTGTTGGTTCAAATGGTAAAGGATCAACGGGTGTGATGATTAGCAAAATTTTGATGACAGCTGGTTATCGTGTGGGTCACTTTTCAACGCCCGCAATTTTAACAGATTGTGAAGTGGTGACTATTAATGGTCAAATGATTAGCGAAAAAGAAGTGATGTATCACTACAAACGAATTATGGTTGAAATTAAAAACCATGGTGGTGATGAAAAGACATTGACTAAATTTGAAATGTGGACATTGATTGCTCTGTGCCATTTTGCAAAACAAGAGGTGCAATTTGCTGTTTTAGAGGCTGGTGTAGGGGGAACTGGTGACGCAACTAATGTTATCGATTCACCACTAGTTGTTGCAATTACAAAAATTTCTGATGATCACTCAGATTTTTTGGGGCATAATCTTTTGAAAATCGCTGAAAACGTTGCAGGTGCGATTAAACCAGGTAGTTTGATAGTTAATTATCCTGGTCAAGATATTAACGTGTTTAAAATATTACGTGATAAGGCAAATCAAGTAGAAGCTATTTGGAATCCGTATGACAAACCAAAGATTACATTAGTACGTTCTTCTCCTGAAGGACTTGTATTAAATGCTGATCAACTAGAAGGGCTAAAGTTGTCGTTAACAGGCGCATATCAGGCTAATAATTTGAGTACAGTTTTACAAATTGTAACCATTCTAAAAAATAAGCGTATTGCGTTATCTGATATCGCAGTTGCAGAAGCGTTAGCTCATGTTAAAATCACAGGACGGATGGAGTTTGATAGTAAACATAATATTTTGTATGATGCGGCACATAACCCACATGGTATTACAAGCTTAGTTGCTACAATTCGTTCTTGGCATCTACCATTTAAACCAACTGTTATTCTAGGGTTGGTTAAAGGTAAGAATACAGCAGAAATGTTAGATGAATTGTTACCATATGTTTCGACAATTATAGCAGTGACACCGGATTCGAAAAATGCTATGTCAGCTGACGAATTAGCTGCTAAAATTGTTTTAACTAGTGATGTGGATGTAGAGATTGCGGATGATTCAACTGCAGCTATTTCACTAGCACGTCAAGTTCGGGAGTCATCTAAAGCACTTATCGTGGTAACTGGATCAGTTTATACCTTACGTGCGATTGAAAAGGAAGGTATTTAATCATGGCACGTTTCATTATTGCTTCAAATAATACGCATAAAACCAATGAAATGATTAATTATCTAGCGGTATTAGGAATAGAGGGAGTTAATTATCGACAAGTAATTGATCAAATTGTATTCCCACCAGAAACAACAGATGATATGGCTAAAAATGCATTAGTGAAGGCCCAAACAGTTCATCAATTGTTACCAAATGAATATGTTTTAGCCGATGATTCAGCATTGTTTATTGCTGCTATCCCTGATCATTTTGGTGTGACAACAATGCGTGAATTTAAAGCCCATCAATTACATAGTGATGATGAAATTAATCAGTATGTGTTGGCACAGATGCCCGCAGCCGCTGCAAGAGATGCGTACTTATTAGCACATTTTGTGGTGATTTCACCTCAAAATAAGGTCTATACGTCACAAGGTAAAGGTGGTGTAAAACTAGTAACAAAACCACGTGGTAATCGCAATGGATTAGATGAGCTACTAGAGACTGAAAATGGACAGACACTTGCAGAAATTGATATGCCTGAGCGTGTAAAATATGCGCATCGGGGCCGTGCTGCAATAGAAATGAAAAACCAACTGCAACAAGCTGGCGAATTAAAAAAAAGAAAGTAAAGAAGAGGACTAAATGGCATGACACTCACTGCAGATAACATTACAACGTTATTAGCTGATCAAGATTTATTAATATCAGCACCTGAATTTGATGGTGAAATAAAACATTTAGCCTATAATTCAAAAGAAGTTGTGCCCGGCACGCTATTATTCATTAAAGGTAATTTTAAACCTGAATATTTAGATGCTGCGATTAAGGATGGGGCTATAGCAATTGTTGCACCGCAAAATTTTAAAGGGACGACCGACTTACCAACTTGGATAAGTGATGATGTGCCCGCAGCAATGAGTATTGTGGCAATGGCTTATTATGGCTATCCACAAAATGATTTAGCATTAATTGGGATTACAGGGACTAAAGGCAAGACATCAACAGCTTATATGGCATATGAAATTTTACGTGCTTACACAAATGATAAAGTGGCTTTATCATCAACATTACAAGTTATTACGGGGAATGAGCCGAAGTTTCATTATCGTGCCCATCTAACAACACCAGAATCACTTGATTTATTCCGTTGGATGCGCGAAGCCGTTGATAACGGTATGACTCATATGGTAATGGAAGTGTCTTCACAAGCCTTTAAGATGCGTCGTGTCTATGGATTACGTTATAATGTGGGTATCTTTTTAAATATTAGTCCTGATCATATTGGTGAAAACGAGCATCCAACATTTGCAGATTATTTAGCTCATAAAATGATGTTATTTGATCATTCCGAACAAATTGTATTGAATGCTGACAGTGACTATTTTGGTACCTTAATTGAACATGCGGCATTAAATGTTCCACGTGATGGTATTTGGCTATATGGAAAAGAAGATGCTGACTCACCAAAGGCTGATGCCTATTTCGAAGCAACCGATACAAACTTACATGGTAGCGTCTTTAATGTGCGTGAAGTTGGTCAACAAGCGCAACATCTACATATTAATGGGGAATATACACTTGATATGCCGGGTGATTTCAATCAAAGTAATGCATTAGCTGCAATGATTGCAACGCGTTTAGTTGGCGCTGATGCACCAGCAATGGTCGAAGGACTAAAAATTGTCAAAGTACCTGGCCGCATGCAAGTATTAAATACAAAGTCACACGGAACCGTTTATGTTGACTATGCCCATAATTATGCGTCAATTGCAGCATTATTGCAGTTTGTTCGTCAAAATGAATCTGTCAATAAATTAACAGTTGTTGTAGGTGCACCAGGAAATAAAGGGGTATCACGTCGCCCAGGCATTGGTAAAGCTGTTAGTGAAGGAGCAGATATTGTTTATCTAACCAGTGATGACCCACAATATGAAGATCCTGATAAAATTGCTGATGAAATTCAAACAGCCATTACGAATCCAGATGTGACAATTTATCGAGAATTAGATCGGACAGTTGCTATTACAGAGGCAATAAAAAACGCTGGACCGGCCGATGTAGTCGTTTTAGCTGCTAAAGGGTTAGACGAATATCAAAAGGTTAATGGGGTTGATACATCATATGAAAATGATTGGGCTGTTGCACAAAGAATAGATTCTGAGTTAGAGTTCTAGTTTTTAGATGTAAAATTTGTTATAATTTATAGAATTGTCATAAAAATGACTAATTAAATTGTTAATGAAATAAAAAATGACCTCAGTTGTTAAAGTAAAGGGGATAGTAGCATGGCTAAAGATCCAGTAGAAAATACATCAGAATTTGATTTAGGCGATTTAGTTGCCGGAAAAAAATTCGCAAATTTTGAACATGACTTTAAAGGAATTGTTGAAAAAATTTATGAGCATTCATTATTAGTAGTGATTACTGAAAATAATCCTGAGGATGATGCAACAGTTAATGAATATAATCATCGTGCTGTTTTGCGTATGTCAGATACAAAAATTTTGGTAAAAACTGATAATCCTGCACCGCGTCCTGAAAAAGAAGAGGATGAAGATGCAGATAAGAATGATGCTAAAGGAGACAAAGCATAATGGATTACAAGAGTCACATTGCACAAAAAATTGCTGCAGTTGTTCCTGAATTGGATGATGCGACAATTCTTTCAAAAATTGAAGTACCTAAGGATGCTAGCATGGGTGACTATGCTTTCCCCGCATTTTTATTAGCAAAGTCACGCCGAATGGCACCACAACAAATTGCTAATGACATTGTGTCTGATATTGATACTGAGAGCTTTAAAGATGTGAAGGCTGTTGGTCCTTATGTTAACTTTTTCTTGGATCAAGCCCAATTTGGGGCTGAGACTCTAGCTGACGTATTACGTAATACTGAATATGGTCATAATACAGATGGTGAAGCTGGTCATATTACAATTGATATGTCATCACCTAATATTGCTAAGCCAATGTCAATGGGCCACTTACGTTCAACCGTTATTGGAAATTCATTAGCAGAAATTTCTAAGGCAAATGGTTATCAACCAATCAAAATTAACCACTTAGGTGATTGGGGAACACAATTTGGAAAACTAATGTCTGCTTACAAGCGTTGGGGATCTGAAGAAGAAGTGAAGGCTGATCCAATTAATACATTAGTAAAATACTATGTTCGTTTCCACAAAGAGGCTGAAACACAACCTGAATTAAATGATGAAGGTCGTGCTTGGTTTAAGAAACTTGAAGATGGTGATGAAGAAGCGCATCAATTATGGTCATGGTTCCGTGAAGAATCATTGAAAGAATTTATGGAATTATACGATGACTTAGATATTGATTTTGATTCATTTAATGGTGAAGCTTTTTACAACGACAAGATGGATGCAGTTATTCAAACACTTAAGGACAAGAACCTATTGGTTGAGTCTCAGGGTGCACAAGTTGTTGATTTGAGTGATGAAGACTTAAATGTTGCCATGATTCAACGTACTGATGGTGCAACATTGTACATGACTCGTGATTTGGCGGCTGCAATTTTCCGTAAGAATAATTATAATTTTGTGAAGTCATTATACGTTGTGGGTGGTGAGCAGCGTGAACACTTTAAGCAAATGAAGGCTGTTTTGAAGAAAATGGATTATGATTGGTCTGATGACATTGAACATATTCCATTTGGTATGATTACTGTTGATGGCAAGAAACTATCAACACGATCAGGACGAATCATCTTGTTGAAGGATGTTTTGGCAGATTCAGTTAAGTTAGCTACGGCACAAATTAACGAAAAGAATCCAGAATTAGCAAATAAAGAAGAAGTTGCCCATGAGGTTGGAACTGGAGCGGTAGTATTCCATGACTTGATGAACGAACGTTTGGGTGATTTTGACTTTAAGCTTGAGGAAGTAGTTCGTTTCGAAGGCGATACTGGTCCATATGTGCAATATACCAATGCACGTGCCCAATCAATTTTGCGCAAGGCTGGTAATCCAGAATTAGATTTGACTAACTTAGTTATTAACGATGATAATGTTTGGGAAACTGAAAAATTAGTTGCAAACTTTGGTGATATTGTTCGTCGCGCTTGGCGTGATCGCGAACCATCAGTTATTGCAAAGTATGCACTAAACTTATCACGTACGTTTAACAAGTACTATGCTAATTCGAAGATTTTAGTTGAGGATGATCAACTAAATGCACGTTTGGCATTAGTATCAGCAGTATCATATATTTTGACAGAATCACTACGCTTATTAGGTGTTAAAGCACCAAAAGAGATGTAAAATTGATTTGACTTGGGCTGAGACAATATTGTCTAGGCCCTTTTTTTAGTATATATAGTAAAATTTAAGCTAAATAGTCGAATATGTTAAAATAAAGCAGGTGAAACTACTTTCGTGGTAGGAACTAAATTGTAAAGAGGAATGAAACATGGCTTTAAAAAAACAAGAACGCCAAATGATGATTCTTGAAATTTTGGCGCATGACGTGATTGATTCTCAAGAAGAGATTTTGCATCGCTTACAGGAGGCAGGAATTGCAGTAACGCAAGCAACTGTGTCTCGTGACATTAAAGAGTTACGGATTGTGCGACAACCAGATGCCAAGGGGCAATCACGTTATCAAGTTATGCCTGATCAAATGACAATGTATGCACATGAAGGCAATAAAATAACACAAGGATTTGCTGATATGGCTAGTTCCGTTGTACCAATTGAATTTATGATTGTCGTGAAAACAACGCAAGGCAATGGTAATCGATTGGCCGCAATGATTGATGATGCTGATATTTCAGAAGTTGTGGGCACGTTAGCCGGACATAATACGATTTATGTGACAACCACCTCAGCTAGTGTTGCAATTGATATTGCGGGACAATTTAATAAGTGGATGCAATAATATGAAAGATATTTTAAAAAGATTAAAAGAATGGTGGCAACAAAAAACAGCCCCAGTTACTGAGTGGTTAAAACATTTTTTTGCACCATTTATTCGATGGCATAAACGTTTTTGCCAACCATTTTATGCATGGATTAGTCGGACATTTGGTCCTTTTTGGCATCGATTTCAAGTTAATCGTTGGTTGATTACTTTATTTTTAACACTCTTTCTCGTTGTGAGTGTTTTGGGAACATTTGAGGCGAAGACAACAGATGTTACTGATTTAAAAAAACAATTACAATCAACAACGGAAATTTATGATAATGCTGGTAACAAAGCAGGTAGTTTATCTGGTCAAAAAGGGACTTATGTTAAGTTTCGTGATATTTCTCCTCATGCAGTGAATGCGGTTATTGCAACTGAAGATCGTCATTTTTATCGTGAACATGGTTTTTCAATTAAAGGCATGACCCGTGGTGTATTGACAACAATCTGGTATCGCATTCGCGGTAGTCATGTGTCAGTTGGTGGTTCAACTTTAACGCAGCAATTAGTAAAAAATGCGTATTTGAGTCAAGACCAAACCATTATTCGTAAAGCGCGCGAACTATTCTTATCAATTGAAGTTGAAAAGGAATATTCAAAACATGAAATTTTGGCGATGTATTTAAATAATGCTTACTTTGGTCACGGTGTGTGGGGTATTCAAGATGCTTCTAAAAAATATTTTGGTGTTGATGCTGCTGACCTATCAGTTTCACAGGGAGCGATGTTGATTGGTATGTTACAATCGCCAAATGGCTATGATCCGTTAACGTATCAAGATGCTGCCAAAAATCGTCGTGATCAAGTGCTGCAAAACTTGGTTGCAACCAAGTATTTGACGCAAGCACAAGCTGATTATAATGCAGATTTACCAGTTAATGCAGTGGACCATGAGGTAGACAATTCAAATTATAACTATCCTTATTACTTTGATTCAGTTATTAATGAAGCAATCAATACTTATCATTTAAAAGAACAAGATATTTTAAATAATGGTTATAAGATTTATACGACACTAAATCAAGATGATCAAGCAAACCTACAAGCTGATTATGAAAATCCTAATTTAAATCCAATTGGGGATGGTTCCCAAGCAGCATCGATTGTAATGGATGCTAAAACAGGTGGTGTTCGCGCAATTATTGGTGGTCGGGGTGAACATGTCTTTAGAGGATTTAACCGTGCAACACAATCACGCCGTTCACCAGGATCAACAATTAAACCAATTGTTGACTATGGACCATCATTATCACGTGGTTTTTCATATGATTCTGATTTAAAGAATAGTACGATGAGTTTTGGTACAAATGGTTATTCACCATCTAACTATGGTGATTATACTAGTGATAAAATTCCAATGTACCAAGCATTAGAAAATTCATACAATATACCAGCAGTTTGGTTACTTGATCAAATGGGTGTATCAGTAGGTTATGATGCTGCTAAAAAAGCCGGATTGCCGTTGACAAAATCTGATAAAAACTTAGCTTTGGCAATTGGTGGTTTGAAGAAGGGTGTGACACCACTTGAGATGACGCAGGCCTACACTAGTTTTGCAAACGATGGTCAAATGAGTAAGAGTCATTTTATTACTAAAATTGTTGATGCTTCCGGCAAAACGATTGTGCAAGCAAAGCAAAAGCATACGCGTCTATGGTCAAGAAAAGTTGCTAATGAAATGACATCGATGATGTTAGGGGTTTATACCCATGGTACTGGTGCTAGTGCTGATCCAGCTGGTTATGATGTGGCTGGTAAGACAGGAACGACTGAAGTTTCAGGAACAGATTCAACCAGTGACAATGCGACTGATTCGTGGGCAATTGCTTATACACCAGATGTCGTCGTAACAACTTGGTCAGGGTATGATGAGACAGATGCCAGTCATACGATTTCCGCATATTTGTCACAAACCTCAGGGCCGTTAATGAAAACAACACTTGAGCAAGTAATTCCTAATACAGAACAAACAAAGTTTAAAACAAAAAGTGTGCGCAGCAAAATGGCTGCAACTCAAGATAATGAGTCTACTTCTCAAAATGGTTTTAAAGATAACATTAATGGTATTGGTGATGAAATTAAACAAGGTGCCTCATCAACTTGGAATAACGTTAAAGATGGTGCTCAAAAGGCTTGGTCAGGTATTCAATCATTATTACCAGAGTTTTAAAAAAATAGTAATTATGAGATAATGAATATATTACAAAAGATGGGAAAAGGATACTTATGATAAATATTTACGATAATGTCAATGCCGTTGCTGATGATTTACGAGAAACAGCACAATACAAGACGCTTCGTGACGCAATTGCTGCAGTTGATGGGGAACCTGAAGCAAAAGAAGTCTTTTCACGTTTCCAACATGCACAAGGACAAATTAACCAAGCAGTTCAAGCTGGTACAGAACCTGATGAAAGTCAAGTTACAGAATGGCAAGAAATTGCAAATGAAATGGAAAAATTTGATTCATTAAAGCAAATGCTTGCAGCTGAAAAAGGATTGAACCAATTGTTGATGGAAATTAACAATATTATTACAAAGCCAATTGCAGAATTGTATGGTCAAAACTAAGTATAAAATTCTTAGTTTTACTAATGAGTGGGACAATGTTGTCTCACTCTTTTTTTTGTAGCGAATCTCAAATATAATAAGGATAAAAGCAAATAAAGGAGATCGATGACATGAAGTTTATTCATGCTGGTGACTTACACCTTGGTAATCCATTCGGTGGTTTATCAATTACGCCAAGCTGGTTAAAAGAAAAATTACAATCCGCCACGCAAGTTGCAGTTCATCGTTTAGTGGATGACGCAATTGTAGCAGCTGTAGACTTTGTGGTCTTAGCAGGTGATTCCTTTAATACAACAACCCCAGATGCACGAGCACAACTAGATTTGGTAAATGAATTACAACGGCTAGCTGACGCAAAAATTCAGGTTTATATTATTTTTGGTAATCATGATTATGTTAATAATTGGCAGCAATTACCAACGTTTCCTGAAAATGTCACTTTATTTCCTGCTGAAGTGACAACACACCATTTACAAACCGCAAACCACAAAACAGTCGCTATCAGTGGCTTTTCATATACGCAACGGCATATAATGACTGACCAAGTTGAACAGTTTCCAATGAAAAATACAAGCGTTGATTGGCATATTGGTTTATATCATGGTGCATTAGGCGAAACTGGTGTTGGTGATTATGCGCCGTTTAGTTTACAAGCCTTGCAACAAAAACATTATGATTATTGGGCGCTCGGCCATATTCATGTGCGTGAAACGCTACAAGAACAACCATTCATTGGTTATTCCGGTAGTATTCAAGGACTAGATAAAACGGAAACGGGTCCTAAAGGTTATTACATGGTAGAAAGTCATTCACAACAATTGGTGCCAACCTTTACACCAGTTGCACCAATTACGTGGGTTACAGAAAAAGTACAAACTGATCGTGATTTAAATATGGTTGTACAACAGGTACGTGAGCAGTTTATTCATAAAGAGGAATTTGAATTAATCTCGTTGCAGATTGAGACAGATCAAACGACTGTTTTATCAGCTATTACGAATCAACAATTATTAGCGCAGTTTGTCGCAGCCGCACAACCAAATGATATGTTCTTTATTTATGAAATAACAGGACAACCAAAACAAAAAATAGCGGGCTTACCAGCAGTTGCTGATCAATACTGGTCAGCAACAGTGGCAAGTGTTTTTAATTTAGAGCAATTGCAAAAATTAGGTTTAAAACAAGTAACAGATGGTGATGTGTTAGATTATTTTTTGGATCCAGCAACACTAACGGAACTTGAATCAGCTGTTCAAACCCAATTACAAGTATCGCAGATAGGGGATGAAGGTTATGTGGATTAAACAAGCACATATTGTTGGATTTGGGCAATTTAGCCAGCAAACCTTTAATTTTGTGCAAGGATTACAAATTGTGCAAGGATTAAATGAAGCTGGAAAAACCACATTACATCAATTCTTATTTGATATGATTTTTGGGTTTCCTCAGGCTAAAGGGCGTAAAATCAACACGTATGAACCATTAGATAAAGGTCCTTATGGTGGACGTATTCAATTTGAAGTAGATAATCAATTATATGAATTAGAACGATTAGGGCGCACGCAAACAACGACGACATTAACTGCAGTTGCTACGGGACAAGTTTTTGCAGATCCAGAGGCAATGTTGACTAAGTTATTGGGGCCTGTTGATCGTGAACTATATTTAGCAATTTTTAGTTTTGATCAGGAAGCGTTAATGGCTATCTTTTCGTTAAAACCAGATGATTTTGCTGCTTATTTACGTACCTTGGCTACCCCAGGTGCACAAGATTGGTTAGATGTCGCAAATCAATGGGAAAAGAATGCAACAACCAAATTTGGGACTACCAAAACAGCTCATCGTGAAATTAATCAATCTTTAGCACAATTAAAACTACTACGGCAACAACTACAAGTTACGATTAGCCAACAGCCTTCATTGGATAAGCTACAAACAAATGCACAATCATTAACCCAGCGTCTGCAAAGCTTGCAACAATGGCAAACGCAAATTCAAAGTCAGATGACGCATCAACAAGCTCAAATGCATTTATTACCAGTTTATCAACGATGGCATAAAATTAAGCAGCAAGTACAAGCAGCAGGCAAACCCTTAGACTTAACAGTTGCTGATGAAGCTGAACGTGTACGGCAACAATTGACATCATTAGACGATATGATGGTGACGACAGCTATCACAAAGCAACAAGTTGAGAGCGCTAGTGATGCCATTGATAAATTAGAAGAACTTGACCAAAAGCAAGCCGATTTAACGAAGCAACAGGCGGCCGCAATGCAGGCACAACAAGATGTTTTAACAAAGTATCACTGGCAGCAACTACCACCATTATTAACAGATGAACAAAAAGCAAAACTGAATGGTCAATCAGTTAAGACTGAATCTGCTGATAATAAAAGTTTATTAATTGCTGCTATAATTGGTGTTGTTTTATTAATGATGACATTACTAATCAATCATGTTGTCATTGGTTTTTTCATGTTGATAATTTGCTTGGTGATTGGTTGGTGGTTCGGACAAAATAAAAACAACCCAACAACTCATGCGCAACCAAATAATGTCTTACCAAGTGTCTATCAACAAATGACTGTTGCAGATATTATGACAGCACAACATGATATTAAAAAAGTAAATGATTTATTACTAGCAACGAACCAAACCTTTCAAGACCAACAAGCAATGTTATCGGAATTAGTTGATGTGAAGGTGTCATTAAATTGGTTAGGTGAAGGGTTATCAGCAAAAGAATATCGCAGTCGTTTAATGGCAGTACATGTGCAACAAGAGACGATGGGACAACAGCAATTACAGCGTAAAAATTTGCAGCAAACCCTGCAAACGTTATATCAAAAATTAGGTGTGAAGGATGAAAGTGCATTACGCCAACGACGTGATGCACAACGCCAAGTGAATGATTTGCATCGTGAAGCTGAAATGTTAGAAGAGCAATTACAAGGGGCTGATATGCACGAATTAGCAGCACAGGATGCTGTTAAGAATCAGCCACAATCTACATCAGAAAATCAAGAAATATTACAACGTATTCAGCGTGAAAAAGCGCAAGTCAATCAACAATTAGCTGAGATTAATGTACAATTACAAAATTTACGGACGGATACGTCAATTGAAAATCAACAACAAATGGTGGCTAATCAAGTGACAATGGTAAATCAACAGTTAAAACAATATTTTGTTGATCGACTAGGAAGTGAATGGATTCGCCAAGCATTAAACGCAGCCATTATTGACCGACTCCCTAATTTGTTACAACAAGCCAGTGTTTTATTTGCACGTTTGACAAATAATCACTATCAGTCAGTGCAACAAACAAAAACTTTATTAAAGGTTGTTCGTAATGATCGTAAGGTGTTAGGGGTTAATCAATTATCAAAAGGGACAGCTTCGCAATTATACGTTGCCTTACGACTGGCATTTGTGTTAAATGTTGCTAGCACGCTTCAATTACCCTTATTAATTGACGATGCATTCGTAGACTTTGATGATCAGCGCCGTGATGCAATGATGACAGTGTTATCAGAGTTAGGAACAGATGACCAACAAATCTTTTATTTTACTGGCCGTCAGGTTCCAGGTAATAATATTATTACATTAGCGCGGTCATAATAGGAGGGATATTTTGACAAAAACATTAAAAGAATACCAATTAAATGAACGTGTCGATACATTTGCGTTATTAAAATCAGTTGAAGTAAGGATGACGCAACAAGGCAAGCGCTATATGGCTTTGCAGTTGGCGGATCGTTCAATGACAATTAAAGGCATGAAATGGGATGCAACGGAAGATGAAGTATCTAAATTAAAAGCAGGGCAAGTGGTTTATATTCAAGCAGTTCGACAAGCTTATCAAGAAAAACCGCAATTAAAAGTGTTGGCAATCCGATTGACACAAGTTGGTGAGCCACAAGATGCAGCCGATTTTATCGTGGCAGCACCAATGAAAAAGCAAGAAATGGCAGATGAAGTATCAGCCATTATTTTTCAAATTACAAACGCCAATTGGCAACGTATTGTCCGTCATATTTTAAGAAAGTATCAGGATGCTTTTTTACAATTTCCGGCAGCAAAAGCTAATCATCATGCTTTTGCAGGCGGACTAGCATACCATACATTATCAATTGTGCATTTAGCGCAAGCAATTGTTAAGCAATACGAACAAGTGAATGCCAGTTTATTATATGCAGCCGCTTTGTTACATGACTTGGGGAAGGTAATTGAATTATCAGGACCTGTTGCTACGCAATATACGACAGCGGGGAGTTTAATTGGTCATATCGTGTTAGTTGATGAAGAAATTGTTTTAGCAGCAACTGAATTAAAGATTGATTTACACAATGAAGATATGTTAGTTTTACGACATACTGTATTAGCACATCATGGTTTGTTAGAATATGGTTCGCCAGTTCAACCAATGATTAAAGAAGCGAATATTTTACATCAATTAGATGAATTGGATGCTGGTATGCAGGCATTTGATAATGCACTTGAACAAACTAAGCCTGGTGAATTTTCACCCCGTCAATGGGCATTAGATAATCGTAGTGTATATAAACCAGAAAGTGCTAGTTTCAATAGCGAAACAGAAAAGTAAATCATTTTCGTGATAACGTTTGCAAAATGTAATTTTTTTACATAAAATTAGTAGTGAAGCAATTACAAAATATTTAAAGATGTGAGAGGATATATTAATGGATTACCTAATCGGAGTGGACTTAGGAACAACGTCTACTAAAGTAGTCTTATTTGATACTAAGGGGCATGTTGTCGCTAGTGCAAATAAAGGATACAAGTTATACCGTGATGCACCAGATATGGCTGAAGAAGATTTAGATGAAATTTGGGAAGCTTTTACTGATGCAATGGCACAAGTTACACGGGTTGCTAAGGATGGTAAGATTTTAGGTGTATCATTTAGTTCAGCAATGCACTCTTTGATTGCCTTTGATAAAGATTGGCAGCCATTAACACGTGTTATTACTTGGGCTGATGCACGTGCCGTTAAATATACAGAAGAATTAAAAGCAAATGGTGTTGGCCAAGAAATTTACAGTAAAACAGGAACACCTATTCATCCAATGGCACCTTTGTCAAAGTTACTTTGGTTGAAGTCTGAGCATGCTGATATTTACAATAAAGCAGCGCACTACCTAGGTATTAAGGAGTACTTGTTTAACCGTTTGTTTGGTGCAAACCGCATGGATTATTCAATTGCTTCAGGTACTGGTTTGTTTAATATTTTTGACCTAGAGTGGGACAAGCAAGCTTTGTCAGTTACCGGTGTTACCAAAGAACAGTTGCCAGAACCAGTAGATCCATATACGATTGAAACAGGTATGAATAAGGCATATGCAGCCGAGATGGGCTTGGATGTTGAGACACCATTTATTTATGGTGCTGGGGATGGTCCATTGTCAAACTTAGGGGTTAATGCTATCCAAAAGGGAGTTGCTGCTGTCACGATTGGTACATCAGGTGCTATTCGTGTTGTAACTGATGCCCCTAAGATTGATCCTAAAGGACGTACATTTACGTACGCACTTGATAAGGATCACTGGGTAGTTGGTGGTCCTGTTAACAACGGGGGGGATGTCTTCCGTTGGGCACGAGACAACATGTTTGACTCAGAAAAATCAACAGCTGAACTACTAGGTATTGATTCATATGATCTATTAACAGAAATCGCATCTAAGATTCCCGCTGGTGCAGATGGCCTATTGTTCCATCCTTATCTAGGTGGTGAACGTGCACCAATTTGGGATGCTAATGCACGTGGCTCATTCTTTGGTTTGACACATAATCATACTCGTGCACATATGGTTCGTGCTGTCCTTGAAGGTATCATCTTTAACATCTATATGGTATCACTTGCACTAGAAGAAGTTGTCGGTGATTTGACCGCTATTCAAGCAACGGGTGGCTTTGCTCGTTCACCACTATGGCGTCAAATGGCTGCGGATATCTTTGAACAACCGGTTACTGTGCCAAAAGCATTTGAATCAGGAGCACTAGCTGCAACTGTTATGGCACAAAAGGCATTGGGACTTGTTGATAACTTAGAAGTTATTGGTGATATGGTTGGTGAAGCAAATACATACCAACCAAATCCAGACAATTATGAAGCATATCGTGAATTGAGCCCAATTTTTATTCGTTTATCACGACAATTGCAAACAGAGTATTCAGCAATTGCCGATTACCAACGTAAGCATATTAAGAAATAGCATCAATTTTTAAATTAAAAAGACAATAACAGCTCATGAGGCTGGTCGCTATAGATCAGTTTCATGAGCTTTTTAGTTGCAATATTATAGTAAAAATTATTTGTCATAAAAAAATGACCATGATATTGTATAACTAGTTAAATAAGGGAGTAGGTATTAATTAATGAGACAACAGTTACCTGAAAGTATTAAATCAGTATGGCGTTTGCAAGCGTCGTTGAATTTATTAATTGAAATAATTGTTATAGTGGGCATGGTATGTGGTTTTTATTTTTTAAAATGGCCAATGTGGATAGTAGCAATTATTGCCATGATAGGGATTATTTTTTCAGTTGGTGAATTTATTTTGATTCCGTATCGTTATCAATTTTGGCGTTATCAAATTTCAGATCATGATGTTGAAATGACAACTGGTTTTTTCATCAAAAAGACGACAGCTGTACCAATTTTACGAATTCAGGATGTTACCTTATCTGCGGGACCATTATTGCAATTTAAAAAATTACAGTCTGTAAAGATTCATACAGCAGCGGCGGTTCATGAAATTGGTGGTGTTGATCGACAGACAGCAACCAAATTAAAAACAAAAATTATGGACCTTGCAAAAGAGGAGGATGTTTATGAAAGCTAAGCCGAAACATTTACATCCAGCAGCAATTATTGTTTTTTTAACGCAAGTTGTCAAAGATTGGTGGATATTGTTGGTGTTGGCTATTGCGAATCGCTTATGGTGGTGGCTTTTGTTAGCTGTTTGTATAGTATTAGTCATTGAAATCCTACGCTATGTGACATTTACTTATGCCATTGATGAACATGAAATTGTGATTAAGCGTGGTTTAATTAATAAAAAGCAAACACATTTAACTTATCCTAAAATTCAGACGTTTCAAACGAAGCAGTGGTTTTTTATGAAACCATTAGGGTTAGTCAATTTAAAAGTGGCATCTTCGGCGCAAGCTGATAAACAAGCTGAGGTTAATTTACCAGTTATTAGCATGCGTGAGGTTAAACAACTAGAAAAGTTGAAACAAAATGCCACAAGTAATGAAAATAGTTCTGAAAAAATACTTGATATTGATAAAGTCGAGCAACACGAGCAAATTAGTCAGCGCTATCAAATTAAATGGCGTGATTTGAATTTATATGCCTTAACATCTTTTAGTATTGTGCCTATTTTATTAGGATTAGGATTTATTTATAATCGACTAGACGATATGCTACCAGATGGGGTTATGGATGGCATGATTAAAAATTTTAGTCAACAAACTGAGCAAGTCATCTTTTGGGATATTATCATCCTGATAGTATTAGCCGCGTTTGCTTCATATTGTTTTATCGTGCAACGATACTATCATTTTAAAACAACAACGTACGATGAACAATTAACGATGCAAAAAGGTTTTTTTCAAACAGATAAAGTGACGGTGCGTTTAAATCGGATTCAAAGTGTTGTTTTTGAACAATCTTGGTTACGCCATTTACTACATTTAACAACAATCCAGGCATTAGTTGCTGCTAATGCCTCTGATAATGAACAAAGTGGTAATGTGGTCGTTATCCCAGTTGTGCAAAATAAGGCATCTCATAAAATTGCACACCGCTTCGTTAAATGGTTATCTGTAGAAAATATTAAGCCAACAGAATGGTTACAAGCAAGTCGGCGTGGTAAATGGGCAATCATCCGTAATATTGAGTTGCCAGCATTAGTGATTAGTATTGGTATCTGTATTTTTTGGTGGCCGTATGGTGTAGGTTCTTTCATCCTATTACCACTAGCCTGGTCTTTAGGGAGCTATGCTGGGCGCACAACTGGGGTAGGTATTTTGCATCAAGATATGTTACGAATTCAAATTGGTCATTTTTTTGGCAAAAAGACCTATTATCTGCCAAAGAAAAATATCCAATCATGCCAAATTAAGCAAAGTATTTTTATGCAACGGACTACTTTAGCTCATTTAATTATTAGTGTGCGTAATGGCAATGTTGAAACGGCACTTAAAATTCGCTATTTACCACGACAAGATGCTCACAAAATTTATAGCTGGTTTGCAGAATAGGTCGGTTAAAAGGGCTTGTAGTCAGGAAATGTTATAATAGCTTAATACAGATGATTTATAAGGAATAGATGGGTAAACGATAACAAAATTATTGTGACGCTGGGGTAAAAAGGGGGAGAATTGATGGTTTGGATTATTATTATCGTCATTATTGTCTTATTAATTGGTTGGTTGATTGCAATTTACAACAATTTAATTAAGTTACGAGAAAATGTACACAATGCAATGGGACAGATTGCAGCACAGGTAGAAAGTCGTTGGGATGCTATTACCAATTTAATGCAGGCAACGCAAAAGTACCAATCATATGAACAAGAAACATTAGAAAAAATTGTAAATGCACGAACAAGTGTAACTGATCGAGCATCAGTTGCGGATATTGATGATGATCAACAACAGTTTGCCAGTGTGTTAGGAGTTGTGAATGCATTGGCTGAACAATATCCGGACTTAAAAGCGAGTGGTGTGTATCAACAAACAATGACGGCGGTGGATGAATTTGAAAATAAGGTGCGCCTTTCACGGATGGTTTATAACGATACTGTGACCAAACTTAATCGCGCGGTTCAAATTTTCCCCAACTTTTTAATTGCTGGACCAATGGGATTCACGAAGGAAACTTACTTTAAGAACACTGATGGAAAGCAGGAAATGCCACAATGGGATCCAAAAAATTAAAAAAGTATAGTTTGTTGACCGCTGTCTTGTCGTTGATTATATTTTGTTTAGCATTTATACCAAAAGTATCTGCCGATCAAACTGTTAATAACATGACTATTAACGTTGCTTTGGATGATCAAGGGGCGGCAACTTTTACTGAAAAGTGGTCTGTGACAGCTGATGAAGGTAGCGAAATATATAAGACGATTAAATTAGTAGGCCCACAAAGGTTGTCTGATTATCAAGTTAGTATGGATGGCCGGGCGTTTAAGCGGGCAAATACATGGGATACAGATGCCACGAGAGAACAAAAAGCATACCGTTATGGTCAAAATGGTCATGAATTGAATTGGGGAATTACCAAATACGGGACCCATCACTATACGATTAAATATAGAATCACTAATTTTGTTGAACAAACTAAAACAGAACAGATGATTGCCTGGCAGTTTTTAAATGAGGATGTCGCCATTTCACCAGATCATATTGAAGTAACGCTTAGTGATCCTAAGCATCCATTATCGGTCGATAAAGGTTATGGTATTTGGGCATTTGGGTTTGCAGGCCAGACTGCCTTTCGTAATGGTCAGGCGACAATGAAAAGTACGGCGACAACGACGGAAGACGATTTTGTGAAAATGATTGTGCAAATCCCCAAAAATACGTATCAGACAGCCTACAAAACATCGCGTAGTTTTGATTCTTATATGAAAGAAGCTTTTAAAGGAAGTGATTATGATTACCATGATTACAAAAACGGCGAGACCATTAATAATGATAAGGGTACCAGAATTGCTTATATCGTAATAGCGGTTATCGGTATTGGTTTCTTTGGAATCGTATTTTGCGTGTTTAATAGGTATCGCTCATATCGTAAGTACTACCCAAAGATGACGACACTACAAAAGCAGACCAAACAAGAATATTATCGTGAAATACCAACAAATAATATTTATAACACGTATATTTTCTTTAATTCACTGTTACCATCGACAACAGTGCTCGATAATTTCCTAACGGTGGCATTGTTACAATTGCTTAAGGATGGTCAAATTGTCATGCAGGATGAACCGAATAAACGTGGTAAAGAACGTGTACAATTTGTATTAACGGAGCATCCTGTGGCAGATGATGCACCGACGCCAATTAAAAAGTTTTATCAAATGATGGTCGAAGCAGCTACTGATGGTGTGGTGACGCAGAAATCCTTAGCAAAGCATTTGAATTACAGTAGT
The DNA here is from genome assembly GCF_010306265.1 of Weissella sagaensis. Lineage (NCBI taxonomy): Bacteria > Bacillati > Bacillota > Bacilli > Lactobacillales > Lactobacillaceae > Weissella > Weissella sagaensis. The sequence continues at coordinate 22,526 of NZ_BLKA01000002.1, forward strand.
AAACGTCATGTTCAACTAACGAAAGCGTACACGAATTATAGCCGTGAGTATGCTGAAAGTCATAATTTAATTTATGAAAAGGAAACAAAGCGTACGAAAACTGGTGATAAAAAACGAGATCGTGCTAATCAGATGGCTTCTTGGCTAGTTGGTTTTCAAAAGAAACCAGCTGGGGAAGAGGTTGAAAAAAATTTAGCACGACTAAAGAATTACCTACAGGAATTTACTTTGTTAGCTGAACGAACACCCCAAGAAGTTGGCTTGTGGGATGAATTGATGATTGCAGCTGCAGCCTTTGGCATTTTAGAGGAAGTAGCGGATCAATTGGCACAAGTTTACCCTAATTATCAACAAGATAGTGTTTATTATTATGGTTCAATGCATCCATTTATGATGATTAACCATTTTAGTCATACAGTCGCAACACAGACACGTTCATCCGGTGGTGGTGGCTCAACCAGTGCCGGTGGTGGCGGTAGTTTTGGAGGCGGATCTGGTGGTGGTGGTTTCCGTTAGCCCTACTAAATGTGAAGAAAAAATGACCATTTTATGAAATAATTGGTCATTTTTATTTTGCTAGTTGTGTTTGGTTCGTGAAAAGGTGTACAATAATCTGGTTGAGTAATCGCTTACAAATTTCATGTTGGCGAAAATTTTTGATTGTAGAGGTTAGTATATATGTTTACCATGCTAACAGGATTGACGACTGACAAAGCGACTGGCCTATATCAATGGTTAATGAATGGTTTTAATATTTGGCCATTTTTGATTTTGGTATTAGGAATTGCCGTTTTGCTATTCTTCATCCTGAAATTGAACGTTAATACGTTCGTAGCATTAATTATTACGTCAATTTTAGTTGCACTTGGCTTGGGAATGAACCCCGCCGGTATTGCAGATGCCTTAAAAGACGGTATCGGCGGTACAATGGGTGAACTGATTATTGTCTTTGGTTTTGGATCAATGATTGGTCGTTTGGTGTCTGATTCTGGTGGATCATACCGAATTGCAACGACTTTAATTGAAAAATTTGGTAAGAAACGTTTGCAGTGGGCTGTTGCTGGTGCATCGTTTATTATTGGAATTTCATTGTTGTTTGAAGTTGGTCTAGTTGTTTTGATTCCGATTGTGTTTACGATTGCTCTTGAGGCAGGCGTACCATTGCTTTATCTAGGTATTCCAATGGCTGCAGCTTTGTCAGCTGCCCAAGGATTTTTGCCACCACAGCCATCGCCAACAGCTGTTACCAACATTTTAGGTGCTAATATTGGTATCGTCTTGATGTATGGTATTGTTGTTGCGGTTGTCGCAATGCTAGTAGCAGGACCATTGTTTACACGCTTTATTCAAAAGGTTGAGCCAAAAGCATTTAAAATCACTAAGAAACTAGATGCAATTGGTGAAGTAAAAAGCTTTAAACTAGAAGAGACACCATCATTTGGGATGGCAATTTTAACATCATTGATGCCTGTATTTTTCATGCTTATTTCAACGATTTATACATTAACCATCAATGGTGGTAAGCAAGTATATTCTGGTAAAATTGGGGATGATGCATGGCAAGCTATGACACATGCTGCTCAAAGTGGTTATATAGCCGACCCATCAACGCTTGATAGAATTGTGGCAATGTTTGGTAATCCAGTTATTGCTATGGTTATTGCAATGGCCTTTGCAATTTGGTCAATGGGACCAAAGCAAGGTCGTACCATGGGTGAAGTTGGTGATTCAATGGGGAATGCCCTAAAGTCAATTGCTAACTTATTGATGGTTATTGCCGGTGGGGCTGCGTTTAAAGGAATCTTAACTGCAGGTGGTATTTCTGATGCTATCGCAGCTGCCTTTTCACACACATCACTTTCGCCAATTATCTTTGCTTGGTTGATTGCTTTGATTTTGCGTGTTTCAGTTGGATCAGCAACGGTTGCTGGTTTGACAACAGCAGGAATTGTCGCACCATTAGTTGCTAGTCAAACAGCTGTTAATCCAGCCTTTGTTGTTTTGGCAATTGGTGCTGGTTCAGTTGGTATCTCACACGTTAACGATGCTGGTTTTTGGATGTTTAAGGAATTCTTTGACTTAGATGTACCACAAACTTTGAAAATTTGGACGGTATTAGAAACCTTAATTTCAGTTGTTGGATTAATTGTTATTCTAATTTTGTCAGCTATTTTTTCATAGTCATGCGAAAATAAATTGTTAATAATAAAACGCCATCAGGTTTTTAACCTTAATGGCGTTTTTTAATATACTGTCATCAATAAAATTTTTTAAATACATCAGATAAAAGCTGGTAACTCATTGTACGTCAGTTTATACTTAAAACCGATTGCTTATATAGCAGTAGATAATTTAAATGAAAGCGAAAATACAAATAAGGTGTTTTCATTAGAGTAGGTACCTTTGTGTTTACAAAAGAAATTCAAAAAGGGGTGTTTGTACATGTGTTACCCACACAACAATTTGCAACAACCCACATCGCAGTCAATTTTACGCAACAATTAAATAAAAAGACATTAAATGAACGAGTGCTTGCAGGCGACATGCTTGAAACGGCCTCTAAAAAATATGATTCACAAACCAAATTAACGCAGGTCTTAAATGAAATGATGGGGGCTGCATTTGGTGTTGAGGTATTTAAAATTGGCCAACTACATACAGTGAGATTACAGCTTAACTTAGTACATGATAGCTTTGTGACCACTGGCAAATCGTTATTAAGTGAAGGTTTTGATTTTTTGAATGAAGTAATTAACGCGCCAATGGGCAATTTTGATGAAGGCTTTACGCCAGTTATGTTTGATCGACAAAAAGAAGTTGCTTTAGATGAAATTGCAGGGTTAAAAGAAGATAAACCATTCTACGCTTTGCGCCAAGCTTTAAATGCTTATTATGGAACGAGCGTTCAAGCAACGCCAGCATTTGGTAGTGCACAAGGATTGGCAAATGTGACTTGCCAAACAGCTTGGCAAGTTTGGCAAGACAGTGTTGTCAAAGATCGTATTGATATCGTGGTGGTAGGAGATGTTGATCAAGCACAAGTCATGCAGTTAGCACAAAGACTGCATTTTACGGCACGTGATAAGATGTTATCAGCATATTATCATCAAGATTTGCTACCACAAGTGAAACAAATTAAACGGGTTGATGATGTGGTGCAGGCACGCCTTGTGTTAGGATATGCATTGCCTGCGGCAGATAGCGAATACTTTATCGCAACCGTCTTTAATGGTATTTTTGGTAGCTTAGCTAATTCACGTTTGTTATTAAATGTACGTGAAAAATCAGGCCTTGTTTATGGTATTTCGTCAGATTATAATCCTTATACTGATTTATTATTAGTAGAAGCTGGGGTGGACCAAGCTAATTTGAGTCTGACTGTTGAAAAAGTTAATGAAGAATTACAACGACTACAACAAGCTCTAGTACCCGATGAAGAATTAACGATTGCCAAACAGTTAATTAAAAATACTTATAAAATGACACTAGACCAACCATTATATTTAGCTGACCGAGTATATAATCAGCAGGTACTGCAACATATCGTAAGCGATGATGATTATTTGCGTTGTATTGATGCTGTAACTGCAACGCAAATTCGTGATTTTGCACAAAAAGCAACATGGCAGCTACACTATGAGATGGTTGGAGGGACACCAAATGAGTAATAAAACAGATAATTTTTTACCAACTGAACATCATATAACGTTAGATAATGGGTTGCGTGTGCATTTATTACCGCGGCCAGAATTCCATCAAATTGTTGGTGTAGTAGGGGTTGATTACGGGGCACGTGATAGTTCATTTGTACAAAATGGACAACTGGTGACGCAGCCGGCTGGTATTGCTCATTTTGTTGAACATCGGTTATTTGCACAACCAGATCATGATGCATTTACACGATTGAGTGAACTTGGGGCAATGGCCAATGCATTTACAACGCACTCGCGTACAAGTTACTATGTTTCAACCGGCGTTGATAATTGGGCACCGTTACAAGAATTATTAACGTTTACACAAGAACCTTATTTTGATTTACCGTCAGTCCAACGGGAACAAGAGATTATTACGCAAGAGGTTGATATGTATGAAGATGATATCAATTCACGCGTTTATCGCATGATTTTAAGTCGTCTCTACCCAAATGATCCGTTGGGAGTGGATATTGCAGGAACTGCTGCATCTGTTCACCAAATTACACCTGAACAACTAAATCTTGCGTTTGAGGCTTTTTATCAACCCCAAGATATGGATGTTGTGATAACAGGCGCTTTTGATGAACAAAAAATGTTAGCATTTATTAAACAAACACCAGCTGGGCAGCGTAAAAGTCAGCAAATGGTAACAAAAATAACGCCTGAATTACAACCTATCCCAACGAATACGTTAGAGGTATCATTACCAGTAGCACGTAATAAGGTTGTTTTGGGACAACGTTGGGAACTGGATTTTGACACACTAGCACGGCGTGATATATTAAAAATAGCAATGGTTGGTAGTTTAGCAATTGATTTGGTTTTTGGCGATTTTTCACCAACTTATACGACATGGTATAATGATGGCTTAATTGATGATAATTTCAGTGCTGAATTTGATGCAGAACGTCAATTTGCTTATGTGGCAATCGTTGCAGAAACGGCTGAACCACAAGAGGTAGTTGAAAAGGTTTCGGCTGTGTTAACGCATTTAGTTGCTGAGGTTGATAAGTTACAAAATAGTTTTGAATTAGTAAAAAATGGCATGTTAAGTCGGTTAATTAATAAATTAAATGAGCTTGAAGAGATTGCAATGCGCTTTGAAGGACGAACGTTTGACGAAGCAACGTTACAAGATGAAATTACAACATTGCAAGCTTTGGATTTTCCTGAAATGTTAGCGATTTTAAAAGTGATACCAACTAGTTCTATCGCAAGTATAATCATTCGTTCGGACATGACAGAATTATGTTAGAATGAATAAGAATGCAATTATATTTATTATGCTAAATTTAAAAAGTTAGGGTGAAATATTTATGAATGAGGAACGCAACACCACCATTGGACAAGAGCTCCAACAGGCTCGTCTTGATAAAGGTTTATCACTAGATGATATTCAACAATCAACAAAAATTCAAAAACGTTATTTAGCAGCGATTGAGAGTGATCAATTTGATCAACTACCAGGTGCTTTTTACGAGCGTGCATTTGTACGACAATATGCAGCAGCTGTGGGATTAGATGCAGTTGCTTTTATGAAAAAATATGAAAATGAAGCAGAAACACCTGCAGAGCCTGATTTAAGTGCAGCGCGTGTTGATGCTGATAACGTGACACGTACGGGGATGCACCAACCTGAAGAAACGGTTGCCGATAAGACACGTAATATGATGCCTAAAATCATTATTGGTGTTGTGGTCGTTGCGATTATTGCAATTATTTGGGCAGTGGTATCTTCATTTGCTGGATCCGCTAAAGAAGAATCTAAAGAGCAGTCGACGGTTTCCGTTACAACGTCAAAGGTCGTTGAAAAGTCCTCATCAAAAACGTCAAAGACGACAGCAAGTTCTGTTAAATCTGATGCTAGTTCATCAAAAACGTCTGCCGCAAAGTCATCATCTGAAAAGAAGGCTGCTAAAGCAGATAAAGTTGACTTAGGTAATGGAGAAGTTAATGGTGCTGCTGTTAACTATGGTTCTGTTAAGGTACCGGATAAGGCCGTCAAAATGCAATTAAAGGCTGTTGATGGATCATCATGGATGCAAGTTAGCGATGCAACTGGTAAAGTTCTTTGGAACGGTACAGTTGAAAATAACGATACGCAAGAAGTTGAGATTCCACAAACTGCAACTGGTGTCGTTGTATCCATTGGTAACGCTTTGGCAACCGAAGTATCATTGAACAATCAAAAAGTTGATTTGCAATCACAAAACGCCAGTGTATGGCGTTTGGGCATGAGCTTTACACGCTAAAAACATAGGAGTAAATAAAAAATGAATTTACCTAATAAACTTACTGTATTTCGAATTATCTTGATTCCAGTGTTTATGTTGTTATTGTCTTTGCCTCTTGATTGGGGAACGTTAACATTTGCTGGTGCAACGTTGCCAGTGACACATTTAATTGGCGCTATTATCTTTATTGGTGCTTCATTAACTGACCTGGCTGATGGTAAGATTGCGCGTAAGTATCATTTAGTAACGAACTTTGGTAAATTTGCTGATCCTTTGGCTGACAAGTTGTTGGTTATGACAGCATTGATTTACTTTGTGGCATTAGGTTGGGTACCAGCTTGGATGGTTGCTATTATCGTCATTCGTGAATTAGCAATTACTGGCCTACGAACATTAATCGTTGAAAATAACGGTAAGGTGATGGCAGCTGCGATGCCTGGTAAGATTAAAACGATGTCTCAGATGATTTCAATTTCTTTCTTCTTGTTGCATGATATGATTTTTGCGGCATTTAATGTACCGTTTGCAATGATCATGATGTGGATTGCTTTGATTGCAACTATCTATTCAGGAATTGATTACTTCTACAAGAACCGTGAAGTTTTCTCAGATGGATTTAAGTAACAATTTTTAAAATAATATTGAGGTTAAGGCTTTTGTTCGTCTTAACCTCATTTTTGTTCTATACTAATAAAAGACATTTTTACCACGTGACGCTTCTTTATTTGGTAGAAAGGAGATTGAGTATGCAACAGCAATTAGTTGGTCAAACATTAATCGCAAAACGTCAAACAATTACGTCAGCAGAATCGCTTACGGCAGGGTTATTTGCAGCTACTTTAGCACAAGTAAGCGGGATTTCAGCTGTGTTACCAGGTGCTTTTGTAACTTATGCATCCGCTGCAAAAACACAGTTAGTTGATGTTCCCAAAACGATGATTGATACCTATGGCGTTGTTTCTAGTCAGGTCGCCAAAGCTATGGCAGCGGGTGCTAAAGCTAAATTGCATACAGATTGGGCCATCAGTTTTACAGGTGTGGCTGGACCTGATGCTTTAGAAAATCATCCGGCAGGAACCGTCTACATTGGCATTGCAACGCCAACGGGGGTAACATTGGCACAAAAATATACTTTCCAAGGTGATCGACAAACGGTACGCGAAGCAAGCGTTGCCGCAGGATTTGATTGGTTAGCAACATTATTAACACAAATAATGCCAATGAACGGTTAAATATTGAAAAAACGCGTCGATTAGTTTATACTATAAATGCGTTAAGTTAAAACTAACAAACGGAGGCCTAGATACATGGCGACAGGGAAAAATATTAATCCAAACAAAAAATTAGAGGGTAAAATTACTGATCCAAAGGAGCGTCAAAATGCATTAGATGATGCCCTAAAGAAAATTGAAAAATCTTTTGGTAAAGGCTCAGTTATGAAGCTTGGTGACAGCAAGTTTACTAAGGTTGAATCAACACCGACTGGTTCATTGAAGTTAGATGTTGCTTTAGGCATTGGTGGTTATCCTAAGGGACGTATTGTTGAAATATATGGACCTGAATCATCTGGTAAGACAACTTTGGCACTCCATGCAGTGGCGGAAGCGCAAAAGAACGGTGGTATTGTTGCCTATATTGATGCGGAAAACGCAATGGATGTCACTTATGCTAAGGCGCTAGGTGTGGATGTTGATGAGTTACTACTATCACAACCTGACACTGGTGAACAAGGATTGGCGATTGCAGATGCTTTGATTGCGTCAGGAGCCATTGATATGATTGTTGTCGATTCTGTTGCTGCTTTGACACCTAAGGCTGAAATTGATGGTGAAATAGGGGACTCATCAGTGGGATTACAGGCGCGTATGATGTCACAAGCATTGCGTAAGATGTCAGGTGCTATCCTAAAGACTGGCACAACAACAATCTTTATTAATCAATTACGTGAAAAAATTGGGGTCATGTTTGGTAATCCTGAAACAACACCAGGTGGACGTGCCTTGAAATTCTATTCATCAGTTCGTTTAGATGTTCGTCGTAAGGGTGGTATTGATGCAACTAAAGCTGATGGTGATAATGTTAAGTCAGTTGGTAATCTAACACGTATTAAAGTTGTCAAGAACAAAGTAGCAGCCCCATTCCGTGAAGTTGAAGTTGAGATTCTCTTCGGTAAAGGAATTTCAAAGACGGGTGAAATGATTGACTTAGCTGCGGATAAAGATATCATTATTAAATCTGGTTCATGGTTCTCATACCAAGGTGAAAAGATTGGTCAAGGAAAAGTCAATGTTATTCGTTGGTTAGAAGAACCTGAGCATAAAGCTATTTATGATGAGGTTTACGACAAAGTACGTTTAGCATACATTGGTAGTCAAGATGGTTCAGCGGATGCACCTGATGCTGCACAAACCGAAGAAGATGACACACCCTTGGAAATTGAAGAAAACTAATTTGTATAAAAACACATTGAGATAGGCTAAGTGCTTAGCTTAATCTTAAAGACCCGTAATTTATTGATATATATTCAGTAGATTGCGGTTTTTTATTGTTATAACTAACTTTAAGTTACTATGTATCACATGATGATTTGATAAATAACTGGCTAATCAGCCGAAAGTGGTGTAACATAGAATCACTAATTTTATTGGGGGAAGTTGCCATGACGCCGTATGAGGCAGAACAAAAACGCTTAGATCTTGTATTGGAAAAAATCCAGGATGCTAAAGCGGAAAATCAATTGCAACAGGCAAGCGCCGCTACTAAAAAAGCGGATGTTGACGCTGGCTGGAAAGATGTTCGTTTCAAATCATCAACGTATGGTAGTTTATTTGAAACAGCGATGTCGGTACGTCAACAACAGCAAATGCTACAAGAACGTGAACTAGCAATGAATTCAGCTGAGCACCAAGCAGTTGTTTTAGATCGGCTACAAGAACGTCCTTATTTTGCGCGGATTGATGTACAAGAAAAAGGAACAGAGAAAGTGGATCAAATTTATATTGGTCTGGCATCATTTTCTGATGGACCTGATAACTTTTTGATTTACGACTGGCGTGCACCAATTTCTTCTATTTATTACGATGGCGGATTAGGTCATGTGACTTATGAAACACCAGATGGCAAACAGGATGCAGAGGTTTCATTAAAGCGTCAATTCCAAATTGAAGATGGTACGATTGTAACCATTTTTGATACGGATGAAGCAGTCGGTGATCAAATGCTATTAAATGCCGTTTCTGGCGAATCAACGACAAAAATGAAGTCAATCGTTACAACGATTCAAAAAGAACAAAACAAAATTATCCGTAACACGGCAGCAGATTTGTTATTTGTGCAGGGTGCAGCTGGTTCTGGAAAAACATCAGCTGTCTTGCAACGAGTGGCGTACTTATTGTACCGTTACCGTGGTCACCTAACATCAGGACAAGTTGTTTTATTTTCACCAAATCAATTATTTAATGATTATATTGATCAAGTGTTGCCTGAACTAGGGGAACAAAATATGGTGCAAATGACATTTTATCAATATGCATCACGCCGTTTACCAAAGTTGCAATTAGAAACACTACAAGAACGCTTCGAATCACAACCAGCTGGCGTTGAGAAGAATATTATTGACCTAAAGGGAACCAGCGTTTACTTTGAGGCCATGCAACGCTATGCAAAAAAGCTCAATAAGCAACATATTAAGCTACGGGCAATTAAATTTAGAGGTAAAGAGCTAATTAGTAAAAAGCGTATTGCTGAAATTTACTATTCATTTAATGAAAACTATAATTTAGGTAATCGACTACAAGCAACTAAAGAGCAGTTGATGAATATTTTACAAGGTAAAGCTGGTAATGAAGTACATGCTGATTGGGTCGAAGCCGAAGTACAAAATCTAAGTAAAGAGCAATACGATACGATGTTACGTGATAATCCACGTGAATTTGAATCAGATGAAGCGGAATATAAGTTCATTGCTAAGCAAATCGTGATGAAGTCATTTACGCCAATTATTCGTGGTGTTAACCGAAATCATTTCATTAATATTAATGAACAGTTTGTACACTTTTTGAAGTCAATGCCTAATTTCATCGATATGTCAGCCTATCAAATCACAAACGAAGATTGGCAAACAAGTATTAAGCAAACCGTTGATAAAATGCGGCAAGGTGCTTTGCCAATGGCAGATATGACACCTTATATGATGCTGTTTGATTTAATAAAGGGAAGCCGAGGTGAACGTGAAATTCGCTTTGTCTTTATTGATGAAATTCAAGATTATACGCCATTCCAATTAGCCTTTTTAAAATTCAGTTTTCCAAAGGCACGTTTTACAATGTTAGGCGATTTGAATCAAGCCATTTTTACCAAAGAAAATGCAGTTAGTTTGCAAGATGAATTAGGCCAATTATTTGATCCTAAAAAATCAGAGTATATCGAGCTAACCCAAACATACCGTTCAACGCAGCAAATAACGAACTTCTCTAAGGATATTTTGTTGCATGGTGCGCAAATTGATGCTTTTGAACGTGAAGGTGATTTACCGGTTGTATCAGTTGTTGACTCGGTTGATGATATGGTTGCAGGTACGGTACAACAATTAGCTGCTAATGTCGCTGCAAAAGAAACAACGGCAATCATTACAAAAACATTGGACGATGCAAAAATTGCTTATGAAGCTTTACGTAATCAAGTAGATGTTACTGTGATTAGAACCGAAAACCAGCGCTTAGTATCAGGAACAATTATCGTACCAGCATACTTAGCAAAGGGATTGGAATTTGATGCAGTCATTATGTGGGATGCATCGGCCAATGTTTACCATGGTGATGATGAACGTCAGTTGGTCTATACGATTGCATCACGTGCAATGCATCAGTTAACAGTCTTTGCAGTAGAAAAACTCACACCATTATTGGCTGGTGTGGCAGATGACTTATACGAGAAGAGGTAATCGCCATGGTAACAGCACCTTTAAACTTTGCTGTTTTTAATAAAAAAGACTGGCAACAATTGGCAAGTAAATATGTTGCGCCTGACAGTTTGCAAATGACCCCCCAAATATTACAAAACATCAAGGCTTATAATGATCAGATAGCAGTAGATGATGTTTTTGATATTTATGGACCATTAGTGAGTTATATTAAGTTGCGCTATGATCAATATCATCGTGATATTAATGAACGAGCTGGTTTTCTAGGGCGTCCAGCAGCACCAGGACCTTTTATTATTGGCATCGCTGGTTCTGTTGCTGTTGGAAAATCGACCACGGCACGTTTGTTACAATACTTATTACAAGTTGCTTTTCCAAAGAAACAAATTGCGTTAACAACGACGGATGGTTTTTTATTGGCAAATGAAACGTTGCAAGAAAAAGGTATTTTTGATCGTAAAGGATTTCCGGAATCTTATAATATGACGGCATTGTTATCATTTATGAATGATTTAAAAGAGGGTAAGTCAAAAGTAAAATCGCCAGAATATTCACACGATCAATCTGATGTTTTGATTGGTGAATATGATATTTTTGAAAATCCAGATATTTTTATTATTGAAGGGATTAATACTTTACAGGCATCATCTGAGACGCCTGTGTATATTTCAGATTTTTTTGATTTATCAATCTATGTGGATGCTGATACAGATTTGATTGAAGAATGGTATATTGATCGTTTTAAAGCATTGCTGGCATCTGCAGTAGCAGTAGGAGATGATAATAACTTTTTTGCAGCGTATACAAAGTTACCAACAACTGAAGCTGTTGCTGCTGCAACAAAAGTATGGCAAGAAGTTAATTTACCAAACTTAAATGAATATATTTTACCTACTCGTGAACGGGCCGACTTGGTATTGCATAAACAAGCCAACCATCAAATTGATACGATTTGGCTACGAAAATTTTAAAATCATTACTTTTCAAAATGACACTAATGTAACAAAAAATAATAAAGGCCGAAAACTTAAAGGTTTTCGGCCTTTATTATGTTCTAAATTTATGAAAATCGGTTAATCGTTAACCAGTTAAATAAGTGCATGATAGTCGTTTAAACCCCTATTTAATAAGTTTTGTTGTGATATATTACGAAAATGTTACTTTTAAAAATCGTAATAAACGAACAATGCAATCTCATTTAATATAATCGTAATATTTAAAAGGCTGATATTGGTAAACTAATACATGTTGTTGGATGAATGACATCCAAAAGTGAAATAAGCCTGAGAGTCACGGGTTTATGGATAAGCATAAATAAAAAAATTTGTTTCCAATATAGGAGTTAATATTAAGTTTATGAGTAAAGTTAAACAAACAGCCTTAGCAGTTGCCGGAGTTGCGTCAGTTTTCGTTGCTGGATCATCAATTGTAGATGCCGCTTCAACATATACAGTTAAGCAAGGTGATACATTATCACAACTTGCTGATAAATTTAACATGACAGTTGATGACTTGATTAAGTCAAACAACTTAAAAGATGCAGATATGATCTTTGTTGATCAAAAAATTGAAGTACCTGATGGACAAGATTTAGATGCAGCTGACGTTGCATCATCAGCCGATGATACTGCCAGTGAAGCTGCTTCATTAGCAATGTCACAAGCTGCATCATCAGCTGCTGCCAGTGAAGCTGCTGCCGCATCATCAGCTGCCGCAGCAAGTTCTGCTGCTGCATCACAAGCCGCTGCACAAAAGGCTGCTGCTAGTGAAGCAACACAACAAGCAACACCAGCTGCTGTTCAAACTGCAGCACCAGCACAACAAGCTGCTCCAACGCAACAAGCAGCACCAGCACAACAAGCTGCACCAGCTGCTGGCGGTTCAACGAAGGCACAATTCTTAGCTGCCGGTGGAACTGAAGCTTTGTGGAACGCTGTTGTAGTCCCTGAATCAGGCGGAAATCCTAATGCGGTTTCACCAAATGGTTATCGTGGACTTGGCCAAACTAAAGAAGGCTGGGGTTCTGGTTCTGTTTCTTCACAAACTGCAGGTATGGTAAATTATGCAAACTCACGTTATGGTTCAATCCAAAACGCAACTGCATTCCGTGCTGCTAACGGTTGGTGGTAAACTTTATTATTTATAATGAACAAAAAAGATTGAGATATTTGAATCTCAATCTTTTTTTTATGCGGTTTAATAAAAAATTAAATAATAATTTGATTAAATTGTGAAATGGAACACAAAAATGTGGGTTAAGGGCACTATTTTTTGTAAGTGGTTTTATTACTTGCATTATTGTTTGTTTCTTAGCTGGTAAAATAATAAAAAATTAATAGCAAATTATTTTGTGTTTAAAATCACAAACTTTGTTAAATTACTTAACAAAACCCCTTGATAAAAAGATAAATGAGTTTTAGAATTATATCTTGTGATTATAGATAAAAAAATGGAGGAAAAAAATGGCGCAAAATAAACAAACAACGCTTGATATGAATGGTAAGCCATTCAATCGTACAGCTATGGTTGCTGTATTGTTGATTGGTACATTCGCAGGTGTGCTAATGCAAACGTCATTGGGGACGGCTATTCCAACCCTAATGCATGATTTTGATATTTCATTTTCAACGGCCCAACAAGCAACAACTTGGTTCTTGCTAGCGAACGGGGTGATGATGCCGGTATCAGCCTTCTTATCAACGCGTATTAATACAAGAACGCTTTATATTATTTCATACGCTTTGTTAACACTAGGAATGGCGTTAACAGCATTTTCACCAGCTGAATCAAATTCGTGGTGGGTCTTCCTATTAGGACGTATCATTACAGCGATTGCAGTTGGTATTACAATGCCTTTGATGCAGGTCGTTATGATTAACATTTATCCAATTGAAGAACGTGGTGCTGCCATGGGACTTAATGGTATTGTTATTGGATTAGCGCCAGCTATTGGGCCTAGTTTATCTGGTTGGATTCTAGAAAAGGATCATGTTTTATTAGGATTGACAATTTCTGATTCATGGCGAACTATCTTTATTTTGCCATTGATTGTTGTGGTAATTGCATTTATTTTGTCATTCTTCTTCGTTAAGAATGTTTTGTCAACTAAGAAAATGAAGTTAGATGTCCTATCATTTATCCTTTCTGTTGTTGGATTTGGTGTCTTCATTTGGGGATTTACCAACGTATCAACAGATGGTTGGGGCGATATCAAGACAGTTGTTTCACCAATTCTTGCTGGTTTGATTATCATTCTACTATTCATTTGGCGTCAACTTAAGATGCCAGTACCTTTCATGGACGTTCGGGTCTTCAAGAACAAGCAGTTCTCGTTAACGACGCTTGCAGTTATGATGACAATGATGGCGATGATGGGTGTCCAAATGATGCTACCAACTTATCTACAAAATGTTCATGGTATGTCAACACTAAACTCAGGATTAGTATTGTTGCCAGGAGCTTTGTTGATGGGAATTATGGCGCCAATTGCTGGTCGTGCATATGATCGTATCGGTGCTAAGCGTCTATCAATTATTGGTTTTGCAATCCTAGCTTTGGGAACATTACCATTTATGTTTATTACAACAAGTACACCAGGTGCCTTTATTACAACATTGTATGCACTTCGTATGTTTGGTGTTGCTATGGCCATGATGCCATTAACAACAATGTCAATGTCAGTTTTGCCACCTAATGAAGCAGCTCATGCAACTGCTTCAAACAATACGGCCCGTCAAGTGGCTTCGTCAGTTGTTGTGGCATTGCTAACATCAGTGACACAAAATATTATGACAAATAGTCAACCAAGTAAGGCATTACAAACAACTAATCCATTACAATATGGGGCAGATATGTTGGATGCTTCAATGAAGGGCTTCCGCGTTTCATTTGCAATTGGATTTGCGTTTGCTATTGTTGGACTTATCTTGGTATTCTTTATCCGCAAGGGTAAGGTGGTACCATATGGTATGACTAATGGTGTTGCAATTAAAGATGAAAAGGAGGACTAGGCTACAATGATAATTATTGTTTTGATCATACTTTCAATATTGACTTATGTGTCATGGATGAATATTGATAATCGCACAACACGTCTTGTAGCTGGTTTGATTTCATTTGGACTACTAGTGGTCACGATACTATTTTTAACAGCCAACATGAATTCTCATTACGGTATGAAGCAAGTCACAACATCGTCTGAGAAAACGATTTATTCAGCGGGTGGTTCAAAGTCACCAGCTGGTATGTTGATTACGCAACAACTTGGTACAAAGGCAGATAATTATGTCATGGTCTATGCTGATCGTGAAGATAAAAAAGCTAAGCCACACTTTGTACCAGATAAGAAAAATATGACTGAGGCAGTGCTTAAACGTGCAAGCTATAAAACAGCTGATGTTGATAAAGCTACTGTTAAAACAGTGACAACGCGCTGGGAATGGCGCAATGATTTCTTTAAGCTAATGCTAGGCTTTGGTGGTGAAGGTCATTCACTTGTTAAGCAAACTGCAACTGTGACAGTACCAGAAAAGACATGGGTTGTTTTGTCTGCTAAACAAGCAAAGCAATTAACTGCTAAGCAACAAGCAGCAGCGCAAGATAAAACAGCTATGGCAGCACAACAAACGCAAATGCGTGAAGGTGTACAGGCAAAGGTTGCTACCTATTTAAAAGCTAACCCTAAAGCTAATGCCAATGACGTTGCTGATTATACACAACAAGTAACGGCTGAAATGACAGCTAATGCTATGAAGCAAATGTTAAAGTAAATGTGTACGTACACGTATACGTGTACAATGAAACATTTATCAATTGATTAACAGGGAACTGTTAGACGTTGATGAATGTTTTTTTGTGATTATAGCCATATTTTGCTGATAAATATATATATATTATAAAAACCAGTATCATTAGTTTCGAACACGTGTTATACTAAGAATATAGTTTGAAAGATTTTGTTTTATGTTTCTATGAAATAAGGGCATCTTCGTTTTGGATTATTAAATTTTTATGGCAAGATGCCAGGAGGTTTCAGACATGGAACAAGGAACAGTAAAGTGGTTTAACGCAGACAAAGGTTACGGTTTTATCTCACGCGAATCAGGTGATGATGTATTCGTACACTTCTCAGCAATCCAAACTGATGGCTTCAAGTCATTAGAAGAAGGTCAAGCTGTATCATTTGAAGTACAACAAGGTGACCGTGGTTTGCAAGCAGCTAACGTTTCAAAGTTGTAATATTAGCGAGCTTTAACCAAAAAAGTCTGAGAGTTTTCTCTCAGGCTTTTTTATTTGTTTTTTTGGAGGTAATCATGATGACATCATGGACAAAAACAATTGTGTTGCCAGCTAACCAACCACCAATTTCACTTAAAGACCAATTAATACGTTGGCAAGTACCACGACGGGTACGTGGCAATTTTCGTATGGAAAAACGACTTCGTTTAAACGGATATTACCAGCCAACTTCAACGATTTTAAATCCTGGTGATAACCTGCAAATGACTTGGTTGGCGCATGATTTTATAACGCCAGATTCGCACTATCTACCAGATGACAGTCAAACATTGGCAGTGTTATTTGAAAATGATGACTTCATGGTTGTTAATAAACAAAAGGGCGTTAAATCTCATCCCAATTCTCCTGGTGAAGATGGGACAATGATGAATTTTGCACAAGCTTATTTAAGCCGTCAAAATAAAAAAGCTTACATGGTTCATCGTCTAGACAGTCAAACAACTGGTGCGCTAATTATTGCTAAAGTACCGTACATTGTACCGATGTTGAATCAAAAGTTACATGATAAAACTATTAAGCGCACTTATCTTGCTTGGGTAAATGGTGTTTTGGATGAGCATCAAGGTACGATTACTTTGCCAATTGGTGATCATCCAACCAATAAGCGATTGCGTCAAGTTAATGGGGAACATGCAAAACAAGCCATAACCCATTGGACAAAAATAAAAACTGTTTATCAACAAACACTAGTGCGATTGGTATTGGAAACCGGACGGACACATCAAATTCGCTTACATATGGCAGCGATTGGCCATCCGTTGGTGGGGGATGATTTATATAATATGCAAACCGACTATCCAGATGGCTTATTATTACATTCGGCAGCAGTGCAAATACCAATACCATTCACCACACAGGTAAAATCAATTGGCGCTCCGTTACCAGCTAGTTTTCCAGTAAATGTTAAGTAATGATACTTAATTATTAAGAAATGTAAAATTTTTCCTTTGAATTGTAATGATTTTGTTAAGAATATTTGTTATTATTAAAGAACGTTATAAAAACTAATGAAATTAAAGGCACGTGAAAGTGTTAAATGATTAAAGGGGAAACTTCATCAATGGAAACTAAGTCACACAAAAAAATGTATAAAGCAGGAAAGCAATGGGCCGCAGTTGCTGTCGCAACAACTGCAGCAGGAGTTGCTTTTATAAGTAGTAATGAGTCTGCTTCTGCAAATGTATGGCAAGCTAACACTGTTGATCAAGTTGCATCACAAGTGACAAACAATGGTGGTGTCAACAATTATCAAGTGCAATTAGGTGATACTGTTTGGGCCCTAGCAATGGCTACCAACAACACTGTTGATAACTTTGCTGCTGTTAATGGTATTGTTAATCCTGACTTGATTGTTGCTGGTCAACACTTTAACGGCTCAAATACCGTGTCTCCTGTTGCAGCATCATCTGTTAATCAACAACCAACTCAAACGGCCTATGAAGTAACGCCTTCTGCTGATGAAATTGCAGCCTCACAAGCAGCAGCCGATGAAGCTGTTGCGGCTTCGCAAGCTGCTCAAAGTCAAGCGGCCGCTTCACAAGCAGCTGCCTCACAAGCTTACGCTGCTAGTGTTGCAGCTTCGCAAGCACAAGCAGCCTCAATGGCAGCAGCTGAATCAAATGCTACGGCTGCCAGTGAAGCTGCTGCCAAAGCAGCTGAGTCACAAGCAATTGCAGAAACTGCCAAGGCTAATGCAGCAGCACAATCAGCACAATCAGCTTCAGTTGCTAATGATGCTGCCGCAGCCAATGCCAGCGCAGCTGCTAGTCAATCAGCTGCAACTGCACAACAAGCGCAATCTTCACAAACTTCAGCCTCAGCTACAACTGCAGGTAATGTTGATGATTCAACATTTAACGCTTTGAAGTCTATGCGTAGTGGTATGACGACAGAATGGTCATCAGATTTGGCAGCACAAGCGCAAGCACGGGCACAACAAATTGCCAATGCTGGCGGTGCTATTCCAAATGAGCACTGGAGCAATCCTAATGAAGTTATTTCAATTGGATTTGGTTCAGGATCATCTGTTGTAGATGCTTGGTACAATGAAACGAACATGACAACTGCTAGTGGTACTGGTCATCGTGACTGGGAAATGCGTGCTGGTTCAACGCACTTTGGTTTTGCCCAAGTTGGTAATGTCATTGTTGGTGTTTCAAGATAAACAGCTATAATAAATATAAATAAATAAGGTGGACGATCAGTGTGTCACCTAGAAAAAGCAGCAAGTTACACCGTGTAAAAAATGGGTGACTTGCTGCTTTTTACTTGATTATTTGGTTATGCCCAGTTTCCATTACGGAAAACAGGGACAAGATGACCATCTTGGCTAATGCCATCAATAGCCATGTCTGATGATCCAATCATAAAGTCAACGTGAACCAATGAATCGTTTTGTCCTTTTGCTTGTCGTTCAGCAACGGACATTTGTGTACCGTTTTTAATATTTGAAGGGTATGCTGCACCTAGGGCCAAATGATCAGAGGCGTTTTCATCAATTAGTGTTGTGTAAAAAACAATATTTGAATTTGAAATAGGCGAGTCATGTGGCACAAGTGATACTTCTCCAAGTGAGGCAGCACCAGCATCAGTTTTAATTAACTGTTGTAGCGTTTCTAGTCCGTTAGTAGCATCTGCTGCGATAACATGACCATCTTCAAACGTGAGTTTAATATCAGTAATTAAGACACCAGCGTATGAAAGAGGCTTAGTTGATTGCACTGTACCTGTGATGTGACGATAGTCGGGTGAAGTGAATACTTCCTCAGTAGGCATGTTTGGGACAAAACGATTACCAGCTTTATTAAATGATTCAGCAGCTTCCCAAACATGGTCTTCTGCTAAGCCAATTGTTAAATCAGTTTTAGCAGAGTGATAGTGTAACGCTTTAAAGTTTTGTTTATTTAGCCAATCAGCTTTTTTATTGAGGGTATTAATGTGTGCTTGCCAATCGGCAACGACATCATTTTCTAAACTAATGCGGTTAATGTTAAAAATTTCTTGCCATAGCTTGGCGGTTGCATCGTCAGCAGATAAGTCAGCAAAAACTTTTTGCGCCCATTCTTTGCCAGCAGCAGCGACAACTAACCATGAGACATCATTATTCATGGTTGCTTGACGAACAGCACTGTTGGCACGTTGATAGGCTTGCTCGTAAAGTGACACACGGTCACTAGGGACGTCGCTAAAACCATCAGGATCGCTAGAAACGATTGAAATACGAGAAGTATGGTTGGCCATTAATGATTCTGCACGTACTGAGAACCAAACTGGCATATTTGAAAGCGTTGCTTGATCGGCATGCTTTAAGAATTCGCGTTGTAAAATGGTATCTTTCCATTCTACGATAACTTGATTAGCACCAAGTTTATAGGCGGCTGACATAATACGGTGAACCAAATCAGCTTGATCGATTTCAGCGTAGATAATAATATCTTGACCTGGTTTAACGTTGATACCGACTTGAGCGATTAGGTCAGCATATTTATTTAATAATTGATTGAAATGTTTGATTGCCATGATATTTTCTCCGTTTTTTAAGATAAATTTCATTTTACATTAAATTTTCATATGAATAAACTGTTACATGAGTTTTGTGCTTGTCAATCCTGTTATGTAATTGAATTGTTGGTTAAATGTAAACATGATATAATGCTAAAATTACCTATCAAAGGAGGGTATTATGAGTCGAAAAAAAATAATCATCTCGGTGATTGGGCTGATAATTATTATTATTGCAGGTTATGCTGCTATGATGTGGTTTAGCGATGACCGTACCTACAATAGAGAATTAAACAAGGCGCGCAATGCAGTAGCCGTCCAAGATTGGCAAACTGCAAAACAACATTATCAAGCTTCACGCAAGGTGCGCGTATCAATTGAGAACCGGACAGCTAGCGAACAGTTAGATTATCTCGCACGGGCTGATAAAGCAATCAAACAACAAAATTGGGAATCAGCAAAAAGTTTGTATCAACGGGCTATTGATACAAACGGTGGCATTCCTTTGTTGAAAAAAGCAGCGAAAACTAATCAGCGAATTGTGAATGCAGAACAGGATTCTGGTAAATATAAAGCATCAGTTTCATCGTTAGAAAAGTCACTAGATAAAAAAGATAAAGACTTAAATGATTTGAAAAAACAGATGAGTGATACGAATGCTTCTGTGCAAGCTGTGCAAGATTCTGCCAACAAAGCAGTCGCAGATGCTAACGCAGCAGCAGATAAGGCGAATGCGACGGCTGATTCGGCTAATAAGCAAGCACAAGATGCTCAAAAAAATAATAAGCAAGACGAGCATAAAGATGACCAAAAAGATGATAATAAAGATAAGTAATTTAAGCTGACAGTGGTATCCTATACGTATAGGAGGTATGTGACATGACAATGCAAACAGCAATTTTTGCTGGTGGATGTTTTTGGTGTATGGTTGAACCATTCGAAACATTGCCAGGAATTGATAAAGTTCGTTCTGGTTATACCGGAGGAACAGTTGAAAATCCAAGTTATGAACAAGTGGCTGCCCATATAACAGGGCATACTGAAGCAGTGAAAATTTGGTTTGATGATGACATTATTTCATATGATGAGCTGGTGACATTATATTGGCAATTAGCAGACCCAACTGATGCGATGGGCCAATTCGCAGATCGTGGTGAGACGTATCGACCAGTGATTTTTGTTAAAGATGAGGCACAACGCCAAGTAGCCGAATCGTCTAAACAAGCACTAGCTGCTTCTGGACGCTTTGATAAACCGATTGTTACAACGATTGAAGATGCAAAACCTTTTTATGATGCAGAAGAAGAACATCAACAATTTTATAAAAAGAATCCATTACGTGAAATGATGATGATGATGCCACGTAAAAAATATCAAAAACAATATTGGTCAGATAAGGAGCGCAATTAATATGGCAAAACCAACTGATGCAGAATTACGTGAACGATTAACACCTGAACAGTATGCTGTGACCCAAAAAGCAGCTACGGAAACACCGTTTAATAATGAATACGATGCATGGTTTGATGACGGGATCTATGTTGATATTGTTAGTGGGGAACCCTTATTTAGTTCGTTGGATAAGTATGATGCTGGCTGTGGCTGGCCATCTTTTACAAAGCCGATTGAAAAGAAAGCCGTTAAACGTCATTTAGATACATCACATGGCATGTATCGAACGGAAGTAACATCACAAGATGCCGAGTCTCATCTTGGTCACGTCTTTACAGATGGACCGATTGCAGAAGGCGGTCTCCGTTATTGCATTAATTCAGCATCTTTACGATTCGTTCCCGTTGCAGAATTAACAACACAGGGATATGGCGAATACGCTGAATTATTCAATAAAGAATAATTATTTAGTTAAAAATTGTAATAAACTGTGGCTGCCCACTTTCATGGTCAAACATGATGGTGGGCTTTATGTATATAACTTTGTTTTTTAAAAATAATAAAAATTAAGTTAAAATATTACTGATAATCTGTTTATCATAGGGCTATGACTAAAAATAAAGAGAGCGGACACAATGAATTGGTTACTTTCAAAAAAAGATGAAGAACGTTTAATGTTACACCGATATTTAATGACCCATCATAGTAGGACCTTTTTAATTAAAGATCTAATGACTGCTGTTAATTGGTCTCGATATCGTATCTTACAAGCGATTCAACAACTCAATATTGATTATCAAAGCATGACCAAATCCAAGCAAACTTTTATTAAAGTAACAGATGCAAATCGGACCGTTACTTTAACGAATTTACAACTAATTAGTGCGTCTTCATTAAAGGGCTTTTATTTGCGGCAATCATTGCGGTTTGAGATGTTGTTAGATATCTTTTTAGAGGATATTCATTCTAATGAAGCCATTGCTTTTAGACATTCATCAAGCACGACGGTTGTTCGGATGACCAAAGAAGCAATGCGTACTGAGCTACGTAAACAAGGCATTGATATTTCTGATAATTATCAATTGATTGGTGATGAGCAACAAATTAGAACGGCGATGATTGAATTAATTTATCTGGCTTATGCTGATCAATCATTGCCTTTTTCCAGTGCAACGAATCGGGCGATTACGCAAGTACAACAAAATTTGGTGCCATTATTGACTAAACGATTGACGATGCAACGTATTTTAGCGATTGTATTCGGTGTTTGGTATACGCGTGTACAAAATGGGCATCATATTGAACCGATGGATGATGATTTATTACGACCAACCAAGGACCTACAAGACAATGTCCGTAATCTTTTGAATCAAATGGCGCCATATTTACAGAAGTATTTTCAGAATGATCAACTTGGGTTAGATATTGAATTACGTTATGGCGTGTTGGTCTGTTATGCATTAGGAATTGGGGATGCTAGTGATTATCTTGTGAATTTAACAGCTAAAAATCAACATAAAGTGACAACTTTGTTTGATCAAATTGCCTATTCATATCAGGATTTCTTCAAATACAGTATGCCAACAAGTCAACGACAAGCGATGGTTGAGCTGTTAACGCCGTTACTTATTCGGTTAACTTATTTTCCGCCACAAGATAATCAGTTGCCAACTGATATGGCGTTTCAAACAACTAGTTATCCCATTCATACAGCATTTACTAAAATTGTCATTCAAAAGCTAGCGCAAGTTTTCCAATATGACACTTCACAGTTACTAGGGACGATGTTTAATCCTTTATTGAATGCTTTCATTAAAACGATTTCGGTAAAAGATGTCTTACCAGCTATTACGATTACGATTGATTTGATTGATATGCCAGCACTAGAAGATTATTTAACGCAGATGGTTCAACAATGGCAATCATTAAATATAAGCGTGACTAATGAATTCACTGATAAAACCGACATTTACTTATCAAATGTTATTTTGAGTCAAGAGGTGCCGGGCTTTGCTTGGTATACGATTCCTGAATGGTCAGAACGATTAGCATTACGGCAATTGATCATTGATATCACCTTAAATCGTTTTCAAAATAAAAAATCATTAAGAATTAACCAGGATGTTTAATTGCGGTTTTCATTAGCGGTGCTTTGTGACATAGTAAGTATGTCGCACATCATGAGATAATTAGGAGGATAAAACTTATGTCAGAAAAAGTTTTAATTACAACAACAGAGTCTATTGCTGGATATCAGACAGTCGAAACTTTTGGTGAAGTTTTTGGATTAACAACTCGTTCTAGAAATGTTATTTCATCATTTGGACAATCGGTTAAAACGCTGGTTGGTGGCGAAATCAAAGGGTACACCAAATTACAGGATACTGCGCGTGACGAAGCGATTGACCGTTTGAAAACAGCGGCTGCTAAATTAGGGGCAAATGCTGTTGTTATGATGCGTTTTGATTCATCATCAGGTACTATTGGTGATTCAGTAACTGCCTATGGAACTGCTGTCAAAATTGAAAAAGTTAACGATTAATTGAATAAATGATAAGACCATCAATCTGTCAGCTTAAAATGATCAGGTTGATGTTTTTTTCTAGTTAACAAGCTTTATTTTTTACCTAGTTGTAATGAGGAGGTTAGTTGCACTAGTGTACAATTTGATATAAAATTAGTACATTAGTAGTGTATTTTATGAGATTTTTAAGGTAATTATAAGTAAAAATTGAAATTACATATCAACCAATTGATATGGCATTTATTTAAGGATTGGGGAATTAAATGGCGCAACAACAAAATTATTTGACTGTACCTGCTGTACAGAAGATTATGTTAGCCATTTTGAAAGATGTTGTTACATATTTTGACACACATGACTATCATTACGTTTTAACAGGTGGTAGTGCACTCGGCGCTGTTCGTCATCAAGGGTTTATTCCTTGGGATGATGATGCTGATGTGGCCTTACCACGGCATGAATATGAGCGGTTTATTCGTGAATATAAGCCTAATAATTCACAATATAAATTGTTAACACCATTAAATACAACGAATTGGTTGTATGGTTATGCCAGAATAAGCGATACATATACACAAGCTGACGGCAAGTGGGCAACCGTCAACAATGGCGTTTATGTCGATGTTTTTCCAATCGATGCTGTACCGCCAACAAAATTTGGGCAAAAAAAAGCTTATTATCATATGAAGTATTTAGATGTTATGCGTAATTCAACGCGAAGATTAGCTATTTCGCATCAAGAACCGGCTTGGTGGTTAAAACCGGTATTAATTAAGTATGCTAAACGACATACAACCGCTTGGTGGGCGAATAAAATGGATCGATTGGCACAAAAGACTAATCAACGGTATCAAAATAAATCTGATATTTATAGTCTGTATATTGTGCAGGGATTAAATAAAACCAAAGAGAATTTTCATTTGGCAGTTTACCAGCAACGGCAACAAGCTAAATTTGAAGATTTAAATATATACATACCAGCAGCCAGTCAACATTATTTAACGCAAATGTATGGTGATTGGCACGCTTTACCATCTAAGAGCAAGCGTAAAACGCATGCCCGCTTTTATTATAAAGGAGTAGAAGTACATGATTAGTTTATACATACTACTCATTGCAGTTGTTGTGGCTATTTTTGGCCTATTTGTGACTATTTTTTCTTGGGTAAAAAAAGTTGATCGTTCAAAAAGAATGGGACATTTTTTTCTTGTATTTGGTATTATCGTCGCGTTAGTCGCCGGCTTTTCAATGAATAAAGAACATGCTGCTCGGCAAGCAGCAATTGATCATCAAAAACAAATTCGTGCTGATCAAATGTATGATGCAAAACTTGTCCATTTAAGTGCAAAAAAAGTTCGGATTGATGATGGACAAGCAAAAATCAAGATTCATGTATCAAAGAACACAGCGATTAAAATTACTAGCAGTCATAAGCAATTACGTGATTTGGATTATAAACCTAACAAAGTGGCAAAAGATATTTTGGTGACTTTTGTTATGCCAGGCAAGTACACAGTGACTGCAACACGTGGTGAAAATAAGGTTGTTAAACATATGACAATCCTAAAAGATCATGATAAACATGTTGCCGTTTCAAGCAGTGAAGAATCTTCAAGTGAAGAGGTTGTTGAATCGTCAGTTGCTGAACCTGTTATTCCTGATACAGAGGAAGTTAGTGAAGAATCAAGTAGCGAGGAAGAAATTGTTCCTAGTGAAGAAGAAGTACCAGACAACACAACACCTGACACAGGAGTTGAACAAGCACCAGTACCAGCAGCACCATCATATCAACCAGTTTGGACGCCATCATATGAGGAGACACCAAATACTGGGGGGAATGTCGGTGGCAACACTGATGGTTCAGACAATACAGCGGGCGCTTCAGATGGCACTGTTGACAGCGGTCCTGCATCATCAACGGATACAGAATCTGCTGAAGCGCAAGACACAGCACAATAAAGATAGGTTAGAAAAATGGCTGATAAAAAAGTAACCGTTGCAGCAAATCATGTCACCAAACGATTTGATTTAGCTGAACGACAATCTGATAAAGTAAAAGCTGTCTTTAAATTCTGGGGCAAAGGTATTCCCAATTTTTGGGCGGTCAAAGGGGTTTCTTTTGAAGCACACGCTGGAGAGACAATTGGGATTATTGGAACTAATGGTTCTGGTAAATCAACCTTGCTGGAAATGGTAGCCGGTTTAACCCAACCAACCAGTGGTCAAATGACGATTAATGGGTCAACTTCAATTATTGCGATTGGGGCGGGGATGCGACCACAGTTAACAGGTCGTGCAAATATTCGTCTAAAAGCTTTGATGCAAGGTATGACGGAAAAAGAAATTGAAGCTAAGATGGATGACATCATTGAATTTTCTGAATTGGGTGATTTTATTGATCAACCTGTGAAGTCATATTCTTCTGGTATGAAATCGAAGTTGGGTTTTGCAATTTCAGTTTATTCCGATGCAGATATTGTCATTATTGATGAGGCTTTGTCAGTTGGTGATCCAACTTTTACACAAAAGTCAATGGAACGGACGAAGCGTTTTAAAGAAGAAGGTAAGACGATTTTCTTCGTATCACATTCGGCGGCCCAAATGCGTCAAATGGCAGATCGTGTCATTTGGATGCACTATGGTGATATTCGGATGGATGGCCCAATTGATGAAGTGATGCCAGAATATGAACGCTTTTTGAAGCATTTTAATCGTTTGTCTGAAAATGAACGATTGACGTATCAAAAGCGTTATAAAGAAGCACAAAAAACGTTTACGTTAAAACATTTAAAGCAAATTGAACGTAATCGACAAATGTTAGCGGATCCAGCTACGGCTTTGCAGCGACAAAAAGAAAATCAGCATGCTTTTGTGGAAGATAATGAAAAAATGGGCTGGTTTACACGTATTGTTTTAACCATTTTTATTATCGCAACGGTTGGCTTGATGAATAAGCAATTATTAAATATGTCATGGGCAAATGTTATGGCACATCCGACTCATTTAATTACTAACTTTGCACCGTCAAAGTTAGCGGCATTGGATAAGCGTCATGGCCGTAATGGTGATGATAGCCAACGAACAGACATGCTCACTGCTACCCAGAATAGTTATACTGTCAAAGAGGGTGAAACATTGGCAAGTATTGCAGCAAATGCAAATATTTCTGTTGCAGCAATTATGCAAGCCAATCAGTTGACAGATGAAACCGTCACGCCAGGTCAAGTATTGACCTTGCCGGTTGAGAGGTAGTTATTGTGAAAGATATTTGGAAAATTATAAAAGAGTTGGTCAAAAGTTGGCCGGTCGTTCGTCGCATTGCGCGTTATAACAATGATCAAACGTATCGGCAGAATTATTTAGGTGATTTTTGGCACTTTGCGGATCCAGCATTGCAGATTGGTGTCATGATTTTAATGTTTGCAGTTCGTGGTGGTGGTGATAGGAGTAATCCCCATGCAACTGGTTTAGCTGGTTATATTGCTTGGATTGCTTTGGGAATGGTGACTTACTTTTTCATGCAATCAGCTATGCAAAAGTCGGCTAAAAGTATCCAATCTCAAGTAAACATGTTATCACGCATGAAGTTTTCATTAGCAGCAATTCCATTAACTGAAATTGTGACTGAATTACGTCGTTACTTTGTAATGTTGGGGATGGCCTTTTTTGCTATTCTGTTTATGAATGTTAAGCCGTCAATTTATTGGCTACAATTCTTTTACTATTTTATTGCGATGTTTGTTTTCTTATATGCCTTGTCATTGGTAACATCAACAATCACGGTATTGGTACCTGATTTTTACAACGCCTATGCTGCAGTCTTACGTGTTGGTATGTGGATATCAGGGGTAATTATTCCCGTTGATAGCCCCAGTTTCCCATTATTGTTATCAAACATTTTGAAACTAAACCCACTGTATTATATTATTGAAGGTTTCCGTGAAACGTTATTAGAAAATCCAATTTGGTTTTGGCAAAACGTTACCGCGAATTTGATTTTCTGGGGTATTGTGATTATTTTGTTGATTTTGGGGGCACATATTCACATGCGTTTCCGTAGTCGCTTCATGGACTTTGTGTAAAGGATATAAAAATGAAAAAGAAATTAGGCATTATTCAAGTCTTAGCAGTGCTAATTATTGGTATTATGATTGGGGCATTTGCAGAACGCGGACACGTATTTGGTTATGCTGATAATACACCAATTATTCCTAATGGTACGTATCAGACAACGAGCACAAAACGTTGGCAAAAGATGATTGTTGACGGGGCTGAAGTCAAAAATAATCAAGGTGAGGATTTGGTCGTTGTTGATAATCGCTTTACTAATCGAACACGTGGTCGTTTAGTATTAGCAAGTAAGCAAAAAGGTAATCGTTCATGGTCATATTATGTGGCTAAAGTTAAAGAGGGATGGCGTGTCAGTCCTATTGTGAACGGTGTGCCTGATCATGACTCACAATTTATTGTCTATGTAAATTAGGCAATTTAACCAGGTTAAAACCTGGATACATATAAAAAATAAAGAGGATATTACACATGGATAATCAAGTGAAAATAATCATTGATAAACTGGAAAAAACTGATGTTAGTGCGATTAAAAAATATATGACTAATATCAGTCAACTAATTGGTAATGCGGCAACTTTCACGATATTAGATCCACGTTATAAAGGTGATTACAATACACTTATTCATGAGTATGAACAATTATCAAAAGATATACCTAACATAAAAATTGATAGTTTTTATTTATCACAATATCTGCACAGTGATGCACGAGACAATGTTAATAAATTTACTAAAGATTATATTGGTAATCAGAAGATGACGGTGGAAAAGACAGCCGATGGACAACGCTTATTCAAACAAAATGGCCAAGTACGGATTGCTATTATTACGAATAAAGCGGGTATTGTCACGGCAGTTGATTTTGCGAAACCGGGTGAAAAGCGACCACATCAACGTGTTTCAGTTAATAGTTCGGGGAATGTTCAGGTTGTTCGCCATTTTGATACAAAAACAAAATTACCCATACGAGATGAATATGTTGATACTGATTTAATCCCACAGCTTGTTGTGCATTTTGACGAACGTGGTTTGCGGTCTGATTATCAACTACTTGGTTGGGATGAGCCACTTGTCTATGGTGAGGTGGATCTATATGATCAATGGTTTGATCGGACGATTGAACCAGCTGATTATGTCATTAATTTGAATCGTCACTATGATGTGCTGTTTGAAAATAAGCATGACGTCAATAAAGTATTTTTAATGTGAGATTTGGTGGATAATGAGCATGGATTTAAAGAAAAAAGGAAAACGTTTGGCGCATATTGCTGAAGTCGCCATGACGTACAAATATTCGGATTTAAAGAAGACACGTGAATACTACATTCGCCACTATGATCAGGCAACAGTTGATAAAAAGGTTGTCCTTTATGAAGTACGCGATGGTCAATCAATAACGGATTCACCATTAGCGATTTTTCGTTATTTAGCAACTCATGAAACCTATCGTGATTTAAAACATGTCTGGGTTGTGACGGATACTAGTTCGCAAAACCTAAAACGGATGGTTGCTAATATTCCGACTGCGTTACAGCAAAAAATTATTTGGGTTAAGCGAAACACAACTGATTATGCGAAGTGGTTGTTAGCGGCTAAGTATCTGATTACTAATTCAACTTTCCAATCATTTTGGCATAAGAAACCTGATCAAGTGTACATTAATACTTGGCATGGAACGCCTTTAAAATATATGGGCTATGATATTCCGGGCTCAAAAACATCGTTAAAAAACGTGCAACGTAATTTATTAATGGCTGATTATATCATTTCGCCAAATAAACATACTTCGCATGTCTTTTTGGATAGATATAAACTAAATGGTTTGTACCAAGGTGAAGTATTAGAAGGTGGTTATCCGCGTATTGATTTAACGTATGCTGATGAACAGGCACAAACGTTTACTTATTTGCACCAATATCAAGTCATTGTTGATGAAACAAAGCCCGTCGTTATGTATACACCTACATGGAAGGGAACATCAATTTCGAATCCATCAGGAAGTATTAATCAAATTTATGAAGAAATAAAAGTACTTCAGCAATTAAACCCGGATAAAAATATTTTGGTAAAAGTGCATCCATATGCTTATCAGTTAGCAAGTCGTCATCAAGCTTTAAAACAGTATTTAGTGCCAGATGAGATGGATGCTAATCTGATTCTTGGGATAACTGATATTTTAATTACGGATTATTCAAGTATTTTCTTTGATTTTATGGTCACAGATAAACCCATTATTTTTTATGCTTGGGATCATGAATTATATAGTCATTATCGTGGCATGTATTTTAATGATGATGAACTACCAGGTCCAATACTAGACGATATTGAAGAAGTTGGGCAAAAGCTTCAGCATATTACCCAAAGTAATCAAGACGATGCGCCAAAATATCAAGCACTAAAGAACAAAGTTGTCCCATATGATGATGGCCATGTGACCGAACGCATGGTGGCAACTATTTTTGCGCAACAATCGGTTAATGGGGTTAATCATTTACGAGCAGCAGGGTTTAATAAGCCTAAAATTTTAATTTACCCTGGTGGTATGGGAAATAATGGGATTACGACTAGTGCCATTAATCTCAGTCATAATCTTGATTATGATCGTTATGATGTGACGTATTTACTTTGGGATAATAATAAGGCTGATACTATTAATAATGTTGATCAATTAGATGAACAAGTGCGGTTAATTTATCGTTTTGGTGTAACAGCGCTGACACGGCCGGAGCATAAGCAAGACCGTTATGTGAGTGAGCATGGTATTAAAGATTGGGCAGATAATCATATCCCCAAGCAAGGTTATTTGCGTGAAGTGGATCGTTTGTTTAATAGTGTGCAATTTGATACACTAATTGATTTTTCAGGGTATTCATATAATGGCTCAAAATTATTTACAGTCATGCCACGTAAACAATTAGTTGTTTATCAACATAACGATTTATATGCTGATTCACAGAAGGTTATTGATGGAAAAAAAGTGCATGCTAAAAAATTAGGTGCCTTGTTCACGTTGTATCCAGTGTTTGATAAAATTGTGTCTGTTTCAGAGACCTTAAAGCAAATTAATCAAAAGAAGTTGGCGAAATATGTGCGCCCAGAACAAATGGTCGCAGTACCAAATTCATTAACGTTACCTGGTGATAATAAAGAAAATGAGACGCATAGCGCAGTGGTGATTGAAGATTATCAAGCGCCAGCAAAAGCTAACAAATTTGCAATGCAGATGTTCCATTCATTAATTGCCGTTTCTGAACAAGCGGCATCAACAATTCAGTTAAAGCCAAAAGATACTATTCGTGTGCTTGGACGTGCCCAAATCAAGCAGCATTACTTTTATAAGTTAGCTATTAATGATTTACCGCGTGGTTGGGTGATGGGCCAGGATATTGTTGTACAAGAAAATAATGAATTACTGGACCAGCAATCACACAATCAAATTGGCTGGGTTTATAACAATAAGCGTCGTCTGTTTAAAACACCTTATTTAAAAGGCAATGATACGGCTGATGTTATTGGGCAAGCTAAATGGCTAAACCATACTTTTGTAAAGATTGTGGCGCAAGCGGATACTGCAGATGGTCGTTATTATCAAGTGCAGTTGTCGCAACAAACACAATTAGGTTGGTTAAAGGCTTCCAGTGTGTTACCGATGCAAATGGGGAAGCATTTTGCAATCTATCAATGGGTATGGAATCAGTTGTCACATAAGGTACCAGAACAGCAATATGATGTTGGCATACGACAATTATTCACCATTTTAAAACCTGCAACTTTAACCAATCAACCATTAGGGCTAACAAAGCGAGGACTAAAGCAACGGCAACTCACCACAATTAATCAGTTTTATTTGGCAACAGCAGTAGCTAAAACCAAAGTGGGAACTTATTATCGCGTTAAAGTTGGTAAAAAGCAGTGGTGGATTGATGCAAAATCAGTGAAATTACAGGCTGTCAACGTACCACTGCAAGTAAATCAAAGTATTGTCCTGCAGGATTATCTGGAGAACGCATTAATTTTAAATGCAGCTGCTAAAGATAAAGTGCACGATGCCTTTGGGTCAGTACCAGCAGACTTACAAATTATTGCAGGTTATGCAACGGCTAAATTTATTGGTGATCAACAAGTTTATGAGTTGAAATCTGAATCATTGGGTGAACAAATAAGCTTACCAATTACAATGGTGACGGTTTTGGATACCAGCCATTTTAATTATTATTATGTCGTCACAAAAGCATTTGAGGCTACCTATTATCGAACTTTAGTAGACAAACAGGCGCAACCAATCGTAATTGCTGATCAAATTATTGAACTTGCTCGTGTTTGGAACTGGGAAACAAACGACTTTATGATTTTTGCTTTGATTGCTAATCAGTATGTTTGGATAGCAGAATCCATTATTCATCATAAACACGTTAAGCAAACGATGTTTGAAGAAGATAAGTTAGTTGACGAACAATCGGGTGTTCAATTGGAAGCAGATGTTTTGCCAGTTGATAAAGTTAGGCCAGTATCAATGTTGGCTAAACCATGGATTACACGAAAAATTGATATGCATGTTGCGGATAATCATTTTATTAGTTTAATCAGACAAAACGGGACGACAACTCTAGTCACTGATGATGGTCAAAAGCGAAAAATTGCTGACATACATCAAGGTATTTCTAAGCAACTGATTTATGCAAACGGACGTAATTGGGCAACTTATGAGCATTTTGTTTTTGTTGCTGTTGGTAGATTATCACCTGAAAAAAATCAAACAATGCTATTGGATGCTTTTGCAAAGGTTTATCAGCAACATCCGGAAGCAGAATTGATTATTGTTGGGGATGGTGTTATTCGGAGTGATTTAGAAAAACAAGCAGTACAACTCGGGATTGCTGATGTCGTCTTGTTTACAGGTCAAGTTGATAATCCGGCTGACTATTTGGCAGTGGCAGATGTCTTTGTTCATCCTTCGTTATATGAAGGACAACCAATGGTCTTACTGGAAGCCATGATGCAACATCGTTTAATCGTGGCAACTAATATTGCAGCCAATGTTGGCGTCTTAGGAAATCAAACATATGGCTTATTAACACAAGATGTGACAACAGATGCATTTGTGTCACAGATGTTGTTTGCAATAGAGCAACAAACCGAAATTGCAGAATTTGATATTAAGCACTACCAAAATGATGCAAGACTAGCTTTTTATAATATAATTAAATAAATAGGAAAAATGGAATAAAGGGCCAAAAAGGGGTATAGATTTATGAAACGAGTTATTACATACGGAACGTTTGACATGTTACATTATGGGCACATTAATTTATTACGTCGCGCTAAGCAAATGGGTGATTATTTAATTGTTGTTTTGTCATCTGATGAATTTAATTGGGATTCAAAACAGAAAAAAACATATTTCTCATATGAAAAACGTAAGCAATTATTGGAAGCAATTCGTTACGTTGATTTAGTTATCCCTGAAAATAGCTGGGATCAAAAGGTTTCTGATATGAAAGAGTATCATATTGATACGATGGTTATGGGAGATGACTGGGCTGGTAAGTTTGATTTTATCGAAGATGAGACTGAGGCTGAAGTTGTCTATTTGCCACGTACACCTGAGATTTCAACATCACAAATCAAAAAAGATTTGAACGCAAAGAAATTAGCAACTAGCGTTGATACATCAACTATTGATGTGTCAGGTAAGTAAACCGATTTTTGGTAACCAAAAAATGGAGCCGTTAATTGTATGCAAGTCAAAAGCAAAATAAAAGAACTGTTAAAAAAATTTATAAAATGTAAAGTGCCGCAAAATAATTGGGCAAACATGAATGTCATTGTTTTTGGTGACAGCATTGTGGCTGGTCAAGAATTAATCAGGGAAGAAACCCCTTATCGTGATGTTGTTTATGCTAAGTTGGCTGCTTATTATTTGCACGCACATAAGTTAGAAAATTTTGCTGAAACAGGGACTGGTCAATTCAAAGGTCAACATAATTTAGATCGATTGGCCGGTTGGACGCATAGTTTTGAAGGTAGTATTGAGTATTACAAGCAAGAAATTAAGCAAGCAGACGTGGCATTAATTGCATACGGGAATAATGATTGGAAGCAACCAAATCCAGATGGCTCACAACACTCATTAACTGAAGTCAAAGATAAGTTGCGACAAAATATCAATCATATTAGAGCAATTAATCATCATATTCAATTAGTTGGTGTTATTGAAACGTTGGCTTTTAGAAAACATCAACCAGCTTGGTATTTGGAAGGTCCTAATGGGTTTACTTATGCTGATATGGTTGCAGCGTATATCGAAGTATACGAAGAACAAAATGTTGCGGTATTTGACATCCGTGATTATCATTTAGGCAATCATATTGATGAATACGTTGATGATCGTGATCATTTTACATTAGCTATTCATAAGCAAATTGCTAAATCATTAACTGATTTTGTAAAGCACGGTTATCAATCACCAGTGCAACGGTTTGGTGAGACAGATAAATATATTTTTACGGGGAATTTATTTGAAGATTCTAAAATGCGACAAGAATTGTTTGCAGCGATTAAAAGCAACGCCCAACAAGGAAAACGTGCTGAAATTTTGTGGTTTGAATTGAGTATGGTCACACCTGATGAAATAGTAGACTTTCTGAAAGTAAATGACATACCAGCAGATACCAAAATCACAAATATTTACCAATATTACGCTGCATCGTTACGCTATGATGGCGAATTAGATGATTTAACGTTAGTAGACAATGTGTTATTGAATGCGCATCAGATACCGTTTATTAAGTTTGATGCAGACACTATATTACGTTCATTAGATGGTGAAAAATGGTCAGAACCACTTACAAAATCTGCGTTTAATGATTTATGGATTAACCACTATGTTTCATTGAAGGATCAGGTTTGGACTTGGCAAGATGATCATTATGTAAAATCTAAGTAGATGATGTTATTCGTAATCACAATATTGAGAGGGTTATTATGAAATTTACAAATGAAAATGGGCAAGAAATTAGCTTAAAACGTTCAGCAACATTACCAGGTTATGAAGTAACTTTGGCTGAAGATACGGTGATTGATTCAGCAGTTAATAACCCTTTTTTTAAGGGAATAAATATATTACAATTGCCCAAAAAATTAAAAGGATTTCGGGATAATCCTGATTTGAAGACGTTGTTGGAGCCTCAAACGTTGCATACAGGAATTAAATTGGAATTGGCTGACGATGAGTTTGCTTTATTTGAACCGAATTTAGACTTGGTAACAACTAAAAGATTGCAGAGTGTAAATCGTATTTTTGGAAATGGACAAGAAATTATGCCACAGTTTGTAAATTTTGGACTAAATAAAGTTAAAATGACCGAAGAAACAAAAATTGGAACAGTTATGATACTATCAATATAGTTTTGTCATGAAAAAGCATGGAGTAAAGGTTATTTAAAAATGAAAAACATTCAATCAATTCGAAAAATTTTTGGTAAAGAAAAAAAAAAGTCAGACGATATCAAAGTTAAAGATATTAAATTAAGTTCTGATAATGCAATTAGTATGAAACTTAACGGTAAATATTCTATTTCAAAAATTATTGGATCATATAATGAAACAATTATTGATTTAGAATATAAACAAAATGATTTAAATTTGGTTATTAAAGGTATTGATTTAACAGTTCATGATGAAATAGTTGGGGATAAAAAATTCGATATTTATGCTATAGCTAATAGTCATAAATTTCGTTTGTTATTTGAAGAAGCAAATGAGGTGTCACTAAAAGAAAGGCACTTTGATATTAATTCTAAAACGAATGATACTGAATATTTTTATTTCAGTAAAACGTTTAAAAGACTAATGATTCAAACGGTAGTGGATCCTAAAATTAGAATAAACAAATTGTGGACTGAGGGTGAAAAATTATTTCTTCAATCAAATGATTTTATTAAATTATCAGATGGCTTTGATTTGAATATTGAAAGGTTTGGATATCACCAAAAAGTTAGCTATGATAAATTAAATGAAAGAATAATTCAATTGTGTTCAAATACATCTGTAAATATTAGTGCACTTTTCCCTTATAATATATATTTTATAAATCCTAATAATGAGTCTTTAAAATTAGTTGCAACTGATAATATATCAGGTAAAAATATTTTAATTGGTAAATCGACGACTGGAAAAATTTACCCTTTTAAGTGGATTAATGATAAATTTGTAGAACGAATTTATCAAATTGATGATTATAGAAAGCAATTTATTTTATCTAAAGATGTTGAGATACTAGGGATATACCTTAGGTATAAAGAAAGACCTGTATTTACCAAATTAGATTATAAAAAAATTAGTAATTATATATTGGAAACTGCTTTTCAATTTAACGAGGCGAAACATAAGTATAAATCAATTGAATTTGTATATATAAATAATGACGTCTTAGAAAGAAGTGTGCAGTCTTTTGATAATTTAATAGTTTTACCGATGGAAACAAAGTCAATTAGAAAACCTGATATTAGGGGGGAAATCATTGATAAAAGCCTTTTGAGTTTGGAATTTAGCCAACAAATAGGTATAAAATTTGTTTATGGAAAACCAAAAGACATACATGAATTAGTCCCTCTACCATGTAAATATAATTCTAAATTAGACTTGTTTTTATCATATCATGAATTATTTGAAAATTATGAAAAAATTAGGATTATTTATTCAATTAGTAATAATAAAAAATTGGAAGTAGCAGATTATTCATTAGAAATTGATAATATATTTGTATAGTCTATGGAGAAAAAAATGAATAAAAAAAAAATAGCAGTAATTGTTCCTATGTATAATGTTGAGGAATATGTTAGTGAAGCAATTGAAAGTGTATTAGATCAACAATTGTCAGAAGATGAGTTACAAATTATTTTAATTGATGATGGTTCACAGGATGATACATTAAAAATTGCGAATGAGTTAGAAAAAAAATATCCTAACTATATTGAAGTGCATGCATTTAAAAACAGTGGACTAGGTGCTGCAAGAAATAAGGGGACGGAGTTTGCTAACGCAGAGTTTATTGCGTATTTAGATCCAGATGATTTAGTTGTTAAGAATAGTTACCGTACAATGCTGGATACTATTGAGCGTACTGGTAGTGATATTATTACTGGAAATGTTAGACGTTTTAATTCAAAAAAGATTTGGAAACCTGACCTTCATTCAAAAGCTATTTTGGGATCTTTTGAACATACAAGTTTGGATGAACATCCTGAATTAATTTGGGATGCAAGCTCATGGAATAAATTGTATAGATTAAGTTTTTTAAAAGAAAATAATTTTAAATTTCCAGAAGGCGTCTTGTATGAGGATTTTCCGATGGTAAATCCAGCGTATGCTAAAGCCAATGGTATTGATGTTTTAAATCAAGTTGTATATATGTGGAGAGCACGAGAGGGATCTATTACTCATCAATCTACTGGAATCAAAGCAACTATGGATCGTATAAAAGTTAATCAAATTGCGTTAGAAGGATTAAAAAAATATAATGCAAGCCCTAGAGTAATTGAAGAGTTAATTTTAAAAGCATTAAATATGGGAATTCTTGCTATGCTTAGAAAAGAGAAATATGAGTTAATTCCTATAAACGATAGAAAGCTATTATTTAAAACATTAAAAGAATATCTTTCAGAAATTAATGAAGACTATTTGCATAAAGTAATATATGAAAATTTTGTGTTTTTTAATAATACAAAAAATGTAAAAAATTTTTTTGAATGGGATGAGTTTACACTTTTATACTTGAGAAATGGTATTCAATATTCTGGATATTGGGATAATAATTTATACTATCTGAAAAATAATGTTACTTCAGATATTAAAAAAGCAACAAAACAAGATTTTATTATAAATTCAAAAGTAACAGATGTTCATAATGAGAACAATCAAATAAATATTAGCGGTTGGTTTTTCCCAAAATTTTCAGATATGTCCGCTTTAAATTTAATTAGAAAAGCTAAAGTTAATTTATTAAATAAAAATAATGAATATTTAGTAAAGAACATTGGAAATATTAGTTTTAATTATAATCATAATATTACTGCTAAATTTGGATATAACAGTACACATTTTACATTAGACAAGCATGATTTTAACTTAGATTACGCTAATTTTGAAATAAATATTCCAATTAAACAACTTGATGTATTTGATAACATTGATAATGTTTTAGTAGAAATTGATGTAGAGATAGATGGTATTAGGGTTAAGGGATATGTTGGCAATCCGTGGAAAAAACAATTAAACATATGGCCAGAACCTTTTGTTTTTGAGAATGGATTAGTTATTAAAATCGATTATTCTTCCAATGATTGGTTAATGAGGTTAACACTTTCTAAAAATGAAGCCGTTATTAAAATGATTGACGATGATACTTTTGAGGTGGCTAATTATTTGGATAGAATTTATTTAGTCTCTGGCAAGCAGGAACTACCACTTAACGTATTTAGTAGCCAAGTTAAATTACCATTAATTGTGCAGAATAAGTTAGGTAATTTTGAAAAAAAGTATCAAAAAGAGTGGAAATTTGTAACAAAAAATAATTTAGTTACAAAACCAATGTATTTTATGGGGCCAAGAAAACAAATTAAAAATGATGCGTATATTGAAACTTTTGATTGTAAAAAAGGATTAGCTGTTTTAAATGTTAATTGGATTTATCCTTTTATTTCGGATTTAAAAATTATTAATAACGTTTTATATTTAACAGTAAAATTAGTTGGATGGCAAAATGAGGCTAGTTCTGTTCAAGTTATACCTGATCCTCAGATTAGTGAAATTATATGGTCAACAAAAAAAGTGTCTAATGATGAATATCGATTAGAGATTCCTCTGACACTTGATGGATTTGGTGACAAAAAGTGGCTTAATATAAATATTCGATTAACTTTTGAAGATGGGTATATTACAAATGAACCACTTAGATGGGGGTTATATCGCAGTGAGTTAATTGATAAAACTGTTGAAATTAGTAACGTTGATTGGAAGTTTTCATACCTTAAAGAATATGCTTTTGGTGGTTTTGCTATCCAAAGAACAGCCAAAGTTTTATATAAAGAAGAAGTAGGTTCTTTCGAGACATTTTTAGAAAATGACTATAGTAAATGGCTACAAGAACCATTATTAGAAAATGTCGTATTATGGTCTGCTTATTGGGGACGTAATAATAAATTTGAAGGAAATCCTAGGGCATTGTTTGAGTACGTTTCTAGTAACTATCCTCAGTTAAATAACGTCGTTGTTGTACAAAATAAATTAAGAAGTTACCCTGAATTAGGGAATACAAAAGTTATATCATTTGGGACAAAAGAATATTGGTATTATCAAGCTAAAGCAAAATACTTCGTAAATGATGTTAACTGGACAGATAGAAATCGACGTAAGAGGCCCGAACAAATTGAAATCGAGACTATGCATGGGACACCACTAAAAGCAATGGGATTTGATGTATTAGATGAATGGAAAGATACGACTTACTACTCATATTTGAGACGTTTTAAAAATTATGATTATTTAGTAGTTCCTAGTGATTTTGTTTCAGAATACGCACAACACGCATTTAAGATTCACCCTAAAATTCTTAAAACTGGATATCCAAGAAATGATGTATTTTTTAAAAATCATACCAATTTAGAACGAAAACAAATTAAAATTAAATATAAATTACCAATTGATAAAAAAATAGTTTTGTATACACCAACTTGGCGAAATCAAGATAAAAAGCATCCGACAGATATTAATAGTTTGTTTAATGTAAAAAAAATGTATGAATCATTGAATAATAATACAGTTATAGTCGTTAAGAATCATAATTTTGAAAAATTAACGGGCATTGATAAAAAGTATCAAGATAAGATAATGTTTGTTAACAAAGAAGCAGACATCGAGTCTCTATATATTATTTCAGATGCTGTAATTACAGATTACTCATCAGTTATGTTCGATTATTCTTTGTTAGATAAACCAATGATTTTTTGGGCTTTTGACTATGATGAATATGTAAATACAAGAGGTATTAACTTTAACTTAAAGGATAATGCTCCCGGACCATTTGTGAATGATGAGGATGAACTTATACAATGGATTAATACTTTTGAAAGAATACCGCAGAGGTTTCAAAGTAAAATAGCAGCATTTAAGACAAAATTTGGTCAATATGATGTAGGAACAGCTAGTGAGCAAATTGCTCAAAAAATTTGGGGGAGGAAATATTAGTGATTAATGTATTGATTGCTGGAAGCCAAGCTACGGAATATATATTTGACGATAATATTAATATGTATTTCCATAATGAAAATGTAAAAATTGTAACTTATCCCCCAAAATTTTTTTTAGATGATTATGAAAATCTAGTTAAATTTAGCATTGAAAACGAAATAGATATAGTTGTGTTTGATTTACTTTTTGACGTGGTTAAATATAGGTCAAAAAATGAAAATTTTTTAGATTTATTAGATTCATTCATAATGAAGGTGTCTAAAATGGAAATATTGCCAATTTATAATTCCCCTCGTTATGTTAATAGGGTAATTGTGGATGAAAATTGGAGTGACAAGTCACATACTGCTTCTGAATTTATTAGCGTCAAAATTCAAGATGCAAGGAATAAAGAACTCGACAGAATTGAAGATTTCTTGAATGGGTATAATAAAATTCACATTTTGAAATTTGATAAAGATTGTTCGGCATTGGAATACAATAAAAAAATGGGTTTTGCAGACCTTTATTTTAATCAAGCATATTATTTAAACCAATTAATTCAATTCGATGAATTTGCAAACAAATGTTTTGATGGTTTTCCAGTCTATTTAAGATTTCAAAATTTTGATGAAATTAAGAAATATATCAAGGTAGATAACGACTTACTAAATGATAATACGATAATTTTATTAAAAAATGTTGATGGAGCTGCGTTAGCATATCAAACCGTAGAGGGGAAAAATCATTTTATTTTTAGAGAATTATTAAAAATGGATTTTATTATTGACGGTAGTTTTGGGAAAACAAAACGGTTAATTCATAGAAAAAATTTTTATCGTTCTAATCTGAAATGTTTAAATGGAATTTGGTATACGGAAGAAATCAACGACAGACGTTTATCTGGAGATGGGAAACCTAAGCGTATTTTGTTTTATTTTACGCCTATGGCTGCACCTAAATGGGCTATTGATAATTATTCTGAACAAGCCTTACCGGATAGATTTAAAAGTTTGTCTAGATCTTTAGTAAAAGACACAGTATTAGTGAGAATTGCCGATGTTAATTTAACTAGAGGCTCATATTTTATGTCTAGTGTGAATTATCCTGAATATGAAAAAAATATTGTTGAATTTATTAATTCGAAAGTAAAAGAATATAATGTCCCAAAGAATAATGTTGTTTTTTACGGATTTTCTAGAGGCGGATTAGGGGCAATCTATTATGGGAAGTTACTTGATTATCAGGTTGTTTCAGTTGATCCGGTAGTCAATGCTGAATATTTTTTGAATGAAAAAAATGATCCACATTTTTTAAATGGAATAAGGAAAATTAGTTATATTGACGATATTAACAATATGGATGATTCTAAGCAGATATATTCGAAAATTTTATTATCTAATAGTGGTACGTTTAATAAGATATTTGAGTCGAGCGTTTTACCATTGAATACAGGAAAAACAATAAAAAAGATAGATCTTAAAGATACAAGTTTAAAGTGGCATGGACAAATTGCGAATCAAACTGTACCTGAATCTTTAGCATTAATAAATCAGCTACTGGATGATAGGTTAAATATTTAATTTTGTAAATTGTATATAATTTTTTAAGGAATAATATTTTGGAAAAGATGAAAGAATTCGCTGACTATTTAAGGCATTTAATTAAAATTAAAAATAGTTCTGATATATATATTTATAGTAGGGATCAAATCGGAAACTATTATTCTATCTTAATTTCAGATTTGTTACTACAATTAGGCATTGAAACTGATTTTAATTTAGAAAGAAGTGGGCGCAATAGCAATTGGTTTTCATATTTATCAGTAATAAAAAAAGGAAAACTTATAGTTGAAAATATTGAAAAAAATTCTGTAAAAACTCAATTTGAGGATGAAAATGCTTTTTTATTATCTACTCGTTGGTCAAAAAAATATAAAAATTTAGAACCAGTTTTTTTTGATAAGAAAAGTAGAAAAAATTTGTGGTTTGATAATAAAAAATTTAGAGGATTAGTTTTTGTAGTCTATATTGATGGTAATTTCGCTGAATCGAAAGCATTTGATAATTCTTGGGAAAATAACGAGATCACTTTTGAATTATCAATAACTAAAAAACAAATATCTAAAAATTATTATTCAGAAATTACGCATCATTCTTATGAATTTCCTATTAAACAATTAATTATTGACTTAATTGTCCAAGGAAATTATGAAAAAGCTAATAATATTGTTGAAGATATTATTTTTAGACCAGGTATTCATTCGGATTGGGTATATGAGTATTATATTGGTATGCAAATTGAACATTTACGTAATAGAGAAAATGGAATTAAATTCTATCAAGATAATAAACAGCTTATTAGTTCTTCAGCAAATATACATAAGTTTATTAAAAAATATGATGATAAACATTTAATGTCTAAATTATTATTAGCAGAATATTTTGATAATAATAAGTCTTTAATTGAAAAAATTGCTTCAAATATATCAGAAAACACTAGTCGATTTAGTAAATTCCCGGTATTTGTTTATTGGGGTCAAGGATTTGATAATTTACCACCAATTATTGAAGCAACTTATAAGCGATTATGTGATGTTGTTCCTTCTGATGCGTTAGTGAGTTTGTCGGAAGATAATATTCGGGAATTTATTCAAATTCCTGATGCAGTAGATAAAATTCGAAATTATTCGTACGCCAATTATTCTGATTATCTACGATTTGCGATATTGGCTAAATATGGAGGTGCG
This sequence comes from Weissella sagaensis, assembly GCF_010306265.1. Taxonomy (NCBI): domain Bacteria; kingdom Bacillati; phylum Bacillota; class Bacilli; order Lactobacillales; family Lactobacillaceae; genus Weissella; species Weissella sagaensis. The sequence continues at coordinate 65,139 of NZ_BLKA01000002.1, forward strand.
TGGATTGATGCTACAGTATTTGTTCGCGAGGATTTTTATGATCAATTAATTGAGTATAATCAGCAACCTTCAGAATATTCTATGGATGGACCAATTGCAGTTATGGGTTCGTGGTTTAGAGTTTACAAACAATCCTCACATTTAGGTGAAAAAATGTTACAAGCAACTACGTTGTTCTGGTTACAGAAATTTGATAAATTTCCGTTTTATTTTTTTATTGATTTTCTTGAACAATATTACACTGATTTTAAAATTAAACCGGGAAAAAAAAGAGATTCGTTTAATACTATAGTCGATTCTAGTTTTAAATTTCGAGATAATTTGTCTGTAAAGTTTGACGAAAAATGGGCAGTTCAATTATTACAACATCAACTTGTTCATAAATTAAATTATAAATTATCTGATTGGAATAATTTAAATAAAGAAGATAGTTTATATAATGCAATAATAAGTAGAAAATACCCGTTTGATTGATATTATTTATTAAATGTATTCGTTTTCAATGTTCTATTTTAAATGGTGTAAAAATTGTAAGATCAACTCAAATAATTTTTGAAATACAGCTCGTGAATCTGACGCTTTTAGTCAAACTCTCAAGTTGTTCTAGTTAATAGGTTCATAAAAATTAACATTTAATTACTGTAATCATACGTTTAACAACTAATTTATTTAATACGATACTTAATGTATTTTATATTTTTTTGTATCTTAGAATAACTGGTTCAATTTCTGAGTGAGTAGGTTTATATTGAGGAAAAGAGATGAAATTTCATCGACTAAACGGGCTTGTTGCCTACATACTATAATTTTGTTTGAATTTAGATGATAATTTAGAGACTAGTTGAAGGATAATTTATGGAACTAAATATGCATTAACAGCCATAAACTAATTAACCAGTACTATGCGTTATTAATATCTTCCACAAAATTATTGACAACGCTTACATTTGAATTTATACTTTATTATATAAATGAGCGTGTTACTAATTCGATTAGGCATTAACCCATAATTTACTCGTATAAGGTGGCCAATTATACAAGTGATTTGTGGGTTATTTTCATTTATACGGTTATTTATGACCCAGCAACTAGAAAACATGGAGACCGTTTAGTAGATATGAAATTTATTAAAAATTTTAATAACAATGCAGCCTTAGTTACTAATGAATTCGGTGTTGAATGGGTTGTTGTTGGTAATGGTGTTGGGTTCGGCAAAAAAATTGGTGATGAAATTGATGATACGAAAATAACCCATCGTTTCGTAGCTGCCGACAAAACGGAAGGATTATTAGATAGCATTGCGAATGTATCATCAGAAACGTTAACGTTAACCAAAGAAGTTGTACATTTAGTAGAAACGCGTCAAGAGACAACATTTAATGACTATGGCTACTTAGCTTTAATAGATCACATTGATTTTGCCTTACAACGTGCTCACAAGGGAATTGATATGGCAGGTGGCTCTTCGGATTGGGAAGTTCGTAAGTTATTTCCACAGCAATATCAAATTGCTAAAGAAGTCGTTCAGTTAATGGAAAAAAGAACAGGTTTAACTTTTGGTAGTAGTGAAGCAGTTTATCTAACTTATCATTTAGTGAATACGGAAACCGATGAGACGGATTTACAAGATACAATGCGCATTACGAAAATTATTCATGCGATTGTCGATATTGTACAATATCAATTTGGCATCCAATTGGACCAGGATTCATTTAATGTTGATCGTTTTGTCACACATTTACGGCGATTTATTATTCGACATATGAAACGTATAACAGATGAAGATGATGAGTTAGATCCGGGTTTGTTGGCGTTAATGCAGGCCAAATATACAGATGCTTATGCAACGGTTGAAAAAATTGCAACTTATCTTGATAAAACTGAAAATTGGCAGTTAACATCTGATGATAAGCTATATCTAACCTTACATATTTGGCGCGTAACGCATCGACAAAAAGAGGCACCAAGTTAATAATAAATTTTAATATTTTGTAGCGTGTTACTAGTAATAGGCATTAGCTCAAATATATTAAAAAACAGTTCAAGTGATTACTTGTCATGTTTTTTGATATATTTGAGCTTTTTTGTTAGAAAATTGAGGATATTGTGATGGCATATGAGGAATTAAGTAAAAATATCATTGCAGATATTGGTGGTAAGAATAATGTGCAAAGTGTTGTTCATTGTACGACACGTTTGCGTTTTAAGTTAAAAGACGAGTCCAAGGCAGATGATGAAAAAATTAAAAATTTGGATGGCGTACTAACTTTGGTGAAATCCGGTGGTCAGTATCAAGTTGTGATTGGTAATCATGTTGCTGATGTTTATGAGACATTAGTGAAAGAAGGGGGATTTGCTGACGGTGGTACAGTTCCTGATGATTATGAAGAGAAAAATGATATGAGCGTGATGGATCGTTTTATCGATCTAATCTCTGGTATCTTTAATCCAATATTGGGTCCATTATGTGCGGCTGGAATGATTAAAGGTTTCGATGCATTATTTGCGGCACTGGGTTGGTTAAGTACGAGTTCTGGAACGTATCGTATTTTATATGCAATTGGTGATGGCTTTTTCTATTTCCTACCAATCATGTTAGGAATTTCAGCAGCTAAGAAGTTTAAAGTTGATGAGTATATTGGTGCGCTGATTGGAGCAGCTCTGGTATATCCAGATATTGTTGGTATGGTAAATAGTAAAACCACGTTATACACATTGTTCTCAGGTTCATTCCTAGAATCACCAGTGCATGTAACATTCTTGAAAATACCTGTCATTGCAATGAATTATACATCATCAGTTATTCCAATTATCTTAGCCTGCTGGTTTGCATCTAAGGTCCAAAAGGTAGCTAAGCGTTATATTCCAACAGTCGTTAAAACTTTCTTGGTACCACTAGTTATTCTATTAATTACGGTTCCGGTCACTTTCTTGCTGATTGGACCAATCGCAACTTGGTTGAGTAATGGTATTTCAGCCTTGGTTGTTGGTATTTATAACTTCAGTCCAATTGTGGCTGGTATTCTAATGGGTGCCTTCTGGCAAGTATTTGTTATCTTTGGTGTTCATTGGGGATTTGTGGCTGTCATGATGGCCAATATTGCAGCATCTGGTTATGATCCTTTGGTCGTATTATCGTTGGCAGCTTCATTTGCACAAACCGGTGTTGTTGGAGCGATTATTATGCAGACTAAGAGTATTAAGACACGTTCAATTGCTATTCCAGCGTTTGTTTCGGGGATATTTGGTGTCACTGAGCCTGCTATTTATGGATTAACATTACCACGTAAACGACCATTTATTCTAAGTTGTATCGCATCAGGAATTGGTGGCGGTATGATTGGTTGGTTTGGTACGAAATTATATATGATGGCTGGTATGGGAATCTTCTCAATTCCAGGTGCCTTTGGCAAAAATGGTATGGATATGGGCGTTTGGGGCTTAATCATTTCGATGGTTGTTGCTACCGTTCTAGGATTCTTCCTTCAGTTAATGTTTGGTAAGCAAAGTGTTGATGCAGATGAAGTTGACGCAGCAGAACATGCTAAAACTGCGTTAACGGCAACAGAAGTAGCAGAAGTTACAAAAGTCTCAACAACGTTGCAAGCACCTTTGACTGGTAAAATTGTGCCATTAGAGGATGTAAAGGATGAAGTATTTGCATCAGGTTCAATGGGTCAAGGCGTTGCCATTCAGCCAAGTAAGGGCGAAGTAGTGGCACCAGCGGCTGGCGAAATTATTTTAGTATTCCCAACAGGACATGCTGTTGGCATGCGGACAGATGATGGCGCTGAGATACTTATCCATATTGGTATGGATACGGTTGCGCTAGATGGTGAAGGCTTCCAACTTCATGTTGAGAAAGGGCAGCATGTTGAGGCAGGCGATTTGTTAGTGTCATTTGATATGGCATTTATTCAAGACAAGGGTTATGAGATTACAACACCGATAATCGTGACGAATTCAGTTGATTATCAAGCAGTTAATGTATTAGCGACAGGCGATGTTATGAAACAAACGCCATTGTTGTCATTAGAAGTTTAGTAAAGTGAGGAGAAATAATATGTATTCAAAGAACGTACCAACTGGTTTTAAAGATGGCTTTTTATGGGGTGGTGCAACAGCCGCTAATCAAATTGAAGGTGCTTTTGACCTTGATGGTAAAGGTATTACCACAGCTGAAGTTGTTAAAAAAGCTGATGATCGTAATAATTCAATGGCAATGAATGAAGTGACACGAGAAGCGCTAAATGAAGCAATTGCCGATCCAACAGATACGCACTACCCAAAACGTCGTGGAAATGATTTTTATCATCGTTATCAAGAAGACATTAAGCTAATGGCTGAAATGGGCTTTAAAGCATTTCGAATGTCAATTGCTTGGAGTCGTATTTTTCCTAATGGCGACGATGCACAACCAAACGAAGCGGGATTAGCTTTTTATGACCGTGTTTTTGATGAATGTGCAAAGTATGGTATTGAACCAGTTGTGACCTTATCACATTATGAAATGCCTATCGCACTAACCATTAAGCAGAATGGTTGGGCTAGTCGTGATACGATTGCAGCATTTACTAAGTATACGGAAACGGCATTTAATCGTTATCAACATAAAGTTAAGTATTGGATGACATTTAATGAAATTAATGCCGGTACATGGGGCTTTAATGCAACTGGTGCATTAGAAGATGGGTTGTCAGCAGATGAAAAGATGCAATTACATTATCAAGCATTGCATCATCAATTTATTGCTAGTGCAATTGCAGTTAAGCAAATACATGCCATTGATCCGGATGCTCAAATTGGATGCATGTTAGCACGTATGCAAAATTATCCTAATACACCTAATCCAGTAGATGTGTTAGAAACACAAAAGCAGGATGAATTAAATTTGTTTTTCACAGACGTGCAAGTACGTGGTGAATATCCTGAATTCATGAACCGTTATTTTGCTGAGCACCATGTTGTGATTGATATGGCTGATGGTGATGAAGACTTATTACGTGAAGGGACAGTCGACTATCTATCATTTAGCTACTACATGTCAATGGTGGCATCAGCTGATCCTGATTTTGAAAAGACAAGTGGTAACTTAACATTTGGTGGTAAGAACCCTTATCTAGCGTCAAGTGACTGGGGTTGGCAAATTGATCCAGTTGGTTTGAGAATTACGTTGAATGAATTCTGGAGTCGTTATCATGTACCATTGTTTGTTGTTGAAAACGGGTTAGGGGCACAAGATGTCCTCGATGAGGATGGTCATATTCATGATGATTATCGCATTGATTATCTACGACAACATATTATTCAGATGAAAGAAGCTGTTAAGGATGGTGTTGATTTAATGGGTTATACAACTTGGGGACCAATTGATTTAATTAGTGCTGGTACGTCTGAAATGTCAAAGCGTTACGGTTTTGTTTATGTTGATCAAGATGATGCAGGTAATGGTACCTTAGACCGGACGCCAAAGGATTCATTCTATTGGTATAAGCAAGTAATTTCATCTAATGGTGCGGCGTTGGATTAGTAAGTTTTGGATAATAGTAAGCAGCTCATATGTCAAAAATGATACGTGAGCTGCTTTTTTAAATAAGGGTGAGAGTTATGATAATCTTATAATTAGGGGGTAAATTATGGTTGAAAGAATTTGTGGTGTTATTAGTATTTTAATTGGTATATGGCAGTTTTATGCAGTATTTCGGGCGTTTCAAGGAATAAAGCAAAATGCAACTAAAAGTACGTCAGGTTTTTTACCCATTGCATATTTCAGTGGATTAGTCTTTGGACTTATAATGTTTGTGCTTGGTATTATGCTATTGTTTAAATGGCTTTAATAGAAAAAACTCAGAATTAAATTCTACCTTTGATTTATGTCTTGCATTTTAAGGTTATCTATTGTTTTTATAGTAAAATGTTGCGTGAAATGATAATTAATATGTTCACAATAGACTAGGAGGAAATATGGCAAAGTTTGATTTATCTTTTGTACAAGGATTAAAGCTGGCAGAAAAAGCAGCGTTAGTTAGTGGTAAAAATTTTTGGTTCACAGCAGGTAATGCTGACAAAAATATTCCTAAAATCATGGTGACTGATGGTCCATCCGGATTACGTAAGCAGGCAGATGATGCAGATGCATTAGGCTTAAATCAAAGTGTTCAAGCAATTAGTTTTCCTAGTTCGGCATTAACGGCTAGTTCATTTAATACCAATATGTTGTATCAATTAGGGCAACATTTAGGTGAAGCTGCCAAAGCTGAGCAGGTGTCAGTATTATTAGGCCCAGGAGTTAATATTAAACGTTCACCATTAGCTGGTCGTAATTTTGAATACTTCTCTGAAGATCCCTACCTTTCTGGCGAAATGGGGGCAGCTTATGTTAATGGTGTTCAGCAACAAGGTGTCGGTGTTAGTGTTAAGCATTTTGCTGCTAACAACCGTGAAAGTCAGCGATTTACATCATCTTCTAACATAGATGAACGAACTTTACGTGAGGTATATTTGGCAGCATTTGAAAAGATTGTTAAAACGTCTCAGCCAGCGACACTGATGTGTTCATACAATGCAATCAATGGTGTCTTAAGTTCACAAAATTATCGCTTATTAACGCAGATTTTACGACATGAATGGGGCTTTACTGGATTGGTCATGTCCGATTGGGGTGCAGTAGCTGATAATATTGCAGCACTTAAAGCTGGCTTGGATTTGGAAATGCCAGGAAATGGTGATTATTCAGTTAAACAAATAATTGCAGCTGTTAAAAGTGGTGAACTTGAAGAATCAGTTTTAGATACGGCTGTCTTACGGGTTTTGCAGTTGGTTGAAAAGTATCATATTGAAACTACTTCTGGTGAATATGACAAGGAAGAACAGCATGCATTTGCTCGTCAAATGGCTGCTGATAGTATGGTATTGTTGAAAAATGAGCAACAGGTGTTGCCACTAAAAGCAACAGATAAAGTTGCAATCATTGGTGAATTAGCGCAAAAACCACGCTATCAAGGTGGCGGTAGCTCACATGTTAATCCATATAAATTAGTAACACCATTGGCGGCTGCTCAGGCAAGTCAGCAAGATATTAATTATGCAGCAGGATATCATATTGACCAATCACAAGCGGATGAACAGCTTGTAGCCAGTGCGTTAATAGCAGCGAAAGCAAGTGACAAAGTTGTTGTTTTTGCTGGTGTACCAGAACGTGATGAGTCAGAAGGTTTTGATAAAACAACGATTGATTTGCCAGAAAATCAAACAGACTTAATTAACCAATTAGCAACGGTTAATAAAAATATCATTGTTGTATTGCAAAATGGGTCAGCAATTACCATGCCTTGGCAAGATAAAGTTGCCGGTATTGTGGAAACATATTTAGCTGGTGAAGCTGTTGGTGAAGCTACTTGGGATATTTTGACTGGCGCCGTTAATCCTTCAGGTAAATTAGCAGAAACATTTCCAATCAGACTTTCTGATACCCCAACATATGGGACTTTTGCGGTTAGTCGTCGTGAGGAAAATTATCATGAAGGTATTTTTGTAGGCTATCGCTATTACGATTTAAAGAATCGTGACGTTAATTATCCATTTGGTCATGGCTTAAGTTATACATCATTTAAATATGATGACCTCGTTATTGATAGTGATTCTCAAAAAGTACAAGTAACATTTAATGTAACAAATACTGGTGATTTAGCTGGTCAAGAAGCGGTACAATTATATGTTAATAATTTGGCAAGTGATGTTGAGACACCAGTTAATGCACTACAAGCGTTTGAAAAAGTCACGTTAGCACCCGGTGAAACGAAGCAGATTCAGTTAGTACTCGGTCGTCGCCAATTTGCTTGGTATGATGTCAAACGTCAAGCATGGACAGTTGATAATGGTGATTATGTAATTAACATTGGTAGTTCATCACGCGACATTCGTTTATCACAACATGTAGCAGTTAAGCTAGGGGCAAATATTTCGCAACCCATTACGAGTGAAACCTATATTAGTGAAGTTATCAACCGAACAGATCTACGACCAGCAATTGAAGAATCTGGTTTAAGTGAATCACTAGACATGATTGCGAACGTAGAAGATAACCAAGAATTATTAGCCAATATGCCAATGCGGGCCGTGGTCATGTTAGGGGCAGATATTGAGCAGTTAAATAAGTTTCTTGCGTTAGTTAATAAGTAATACAAGATAATTAGTCATTTAATTATTAAACATAGCAATAATGAAACAGCAACTGATTTGAAAATATCGGTGGCTGTTTTTTAATTTTTCAGGAAATAAAAAACTTTATAAAGGACATAGTCTATTTATTTGTAGGTAACAAATTTTTAAGTGATTTTAAATTAACTTAAAACAGTTATAAAATTAATCATTGTTACTAATGATATCAAAGACAATATTAATAGATGTATTTAATATAATTAATAATAAATAATTTTCTAAAAAAGCATGAGGTGTAAATCTCATGCTTTTTTATTATATTTGGTCACTATAATAGATAGTTGTTTTAATTCCTTGATCATGATTGCCAAATTTATGACCAAAAATAGTGCAGCCTCCGACATTTTCTGCATCATCTTTCACAGCAATACGCAAAGTCCATGAACTCTTGTTTATATCAAGCATATCGATAGTCGTATCAGCTGATGATTTGCCATCAATGGTTGAACCATGGTTAGATACGCGGAGTGATTTCAAAATACCATATTGATTCATATCTTCATCTAGCCATTTTGGTGTGTAAAGACCACGTGTATCAGAAAAATCACCAGGGCTAGTCCAAGTTCCCAGTTCATGACCATCCAAGGAAATAGAAATGTCAGATTTCCAATTATTATTAGAAAAAGGGAATTCTGAGCTTAATTCAAGGCTTAATTCTAACATTTCTAAGCACTGATTTTTTTGTAGATAATTTGGTATTTGGTATTCAACATAACCTTGGCCGAACCATAACATCCCAGCCTGATATCGTTTAGGATCCATGAAATAGCCTGGTTGATCCAATTTTCCGATAAATCCCTTACTATCAGCAAGCCCACACGTGGGTGTGACATCATACGATGTATATTGACCAATCGGAATGTCAATATCTAGGTTTTTAAATGGAATATAGAGCTTTTTTGGGAAATTAATGTTAATAGTGTCAATAGTTAGGGTAGATACTCGTTGATTCCCTTTTTTCTCAGATTGAATGAGATGAGCTTCTTCTAACTTATTTAAATGAGCGATGGTAATCGTGCTACTAATGCCAAGTGCCTTTGATAATTGTGAAACATTTAGTTTATCTTTTGAGAGCAATTGAATAATTTTAACTCTAACGGGACTTGCAAGTGCACGAAATACAGGCACTGCTGCATCGGATATATCTAAATCCATTTGGAACCTCCAGTGATAAACATTGCATAATTCTTTAGTTAGTAATGATTAGGTTATCAACGAAACCAATACATGACATGTTACGTCTATTTTATCAACTAAAAAGTTTATGAACAATGATTTATTTGTATTAATCAACGTTAATGTTATTTACTTTGGTCAATGAAAGCGCTATCATTTAGTTATTGGTTAACCATTAATGAATAAATTACACAGGAGGTAAGTAATGCAGGGAAAACTTTATGCGAATGATTTGTTTAGCATCGGTAAAATTGATCACCGCATTAGTTCAGCGTTAGCAGAACATATGGGGCGTAGTATTTATGAAGGCATTTATGACCCAGAAAATACGTTGTCTGATAACGATGGTATGAGATTAGATGTGATTGATGCTGTCAAAGAATTAGACGTACCAATGATTCGTTATCCAGGTGGTAATTTTGTATCAACATATCATTGGGAAGATGGGATTGGATCCAAAAATCAACGACCACAAAAAGTTGATTTAGCTTGGCAAAGCATTGAAACAAACCAATTTGGACTCGATGAATTTATGGATTGGTTACCAAAAGTTAATTCATCAGCAATGATTGCTGTCAATTTGGGTACCCGTGGGATTGAAGAAGCATGCAATCTATTAGAATACTGCAACTTAGATACGGATACGTATTGGGCTAATTTACGGCGACAAAATGGTCATGATAAACCATATGGTGTTAAAACTTGGTGTCTTGGCAATGAAATGGATGCTGAATGGCAGTTTGGGCATAAGTCGGCAAAGGAATATGGACAATTAGTCAACGAAACGGCTAAAGCCATGAAAGCGATGGATCCAAGTATTGAAACAGTTGTCTGTGGTAGTTCTAATGAACATATGCCCGAGTTTGGCGCATGGGAAACAGCTGTTTTGCAGGAATGTTATGAAAACGTTGATTACATCTCTATGCATCAATACTATGATGCGCCCGAACAAGGGACAATGCATCATATTGCTAAGGCACTTCGCATGGATAAATTTATTGATTCAGTTGTTGCTTTGGCCGATGCAGCTAAGGCAACGCATAAATCTGATAAGACATTAAATATCTCATTTGACGAATGGAATGTTTGGTACCATTCAAATGAAGCTGATGAGCATAATGAACCTTGGCAACAGGCACCACATTTGTTAGAGGATGTTTATGACTTTCAGGATGCATTATTGGTTGGTTCGAGTTTGATTACGTTGTTGAAACATGTTGATCGGGTTAAAATTGCTTGTTTTGCACAGCTAGTGAATGTGATTGCGCCAATTTTAACGGATAAAACGGGATTAATTAAACAAACAATTTTTACCCCGTTAGCGGATGTGTCTAAATATGGATATGGTGAGACATTGCTAACTCATGCAAAGTCAGACACATATCATGTCACGGAGTTTGGGGATGTGCCATATTTGGATGCTGTAATCGTTAAAAATGATGTTAATCAGTATACTGTGTTTGCAGTTAATCGTCATCAAACAGAGTCTTTGACTTTGGATATTGGGGTAAATACAGGAGAAAAGTTAGTCAACATTAGTCACCGTAATTATACCTGTGATGATCCACACCTTACGAATACCAAAGAACAAGTTGTACCAATTACAATGAAAGAAGATTTACAGGAAGTAACGTTACCACCATTTTCGTGGAACGTTATTCGTTTTCAGACACTAGTCTAAATTTTATAGAGATATGTTTTTAGAAAATTTTTCATTTATTAGGAGGATGAAAGATTATGAGTACCAGTAATGCAGCTCAAAAGAAAAGTAATTTTTGGTCGATAACGAATTTTGCCATTGGTAATTTCGGACATTCGGCATTGTCGATGACCTTTAGTACTTATTTTATGGTTTATGTAACATCAGCGATGTTTACGGGTATCCCAAAAGGTGAGACCACAAAACTCATTGCCATGATTACATCTTTGATATTTATTATTCGAATTGCAGAAATTTTCATTGATCCATTGATCGGAAATATTGTTGATAATACGAATACACGCTGGGGAAAATTCAAGCCTTATCTGATTGGAACTGGTGTTTCATCAGCACTATTGATTGTCGTCTTATTCTCAGGTATTTTTGGACTATCACATATCAGTCCGCTTTGGTTTACGATTTTATTCATTCCGCTATTTTTAATTTTTGATATTTTATACTCATTTAGAGATGTTTCATATTGGGGAATGGTACCGGCATTGTCTGAAAATAGTCACAGTCGTTCTATTTATACGGCCTCAGCTAACTTTACAGCGTTTGGACAAAATATTGTCACGATAATTATTGTACCAGTTGTTACTTTTGCAACATTTATGTTTACTGGTAGGCATGAGGAAGGTCAATCTGGTTGGATTGTCTTTGCCATTATTGTTGCAATTGCAGCTATTTTCTCATCATTAGTTGTGGCATATGGTACGCATGAAAAGGATGATGCGATTCGATCAGTTGCTAAGCAAAAGACTTCTGTTAAAGATATGTTGGGAGCACTAAAGAGCAATGACCAAATGCTTTGGACAGCTTTACCTTACTTAGTTTATGGTTTTGGAAATGCTGCTACAGCTGGATTAATGTTCTACATGTTCAAATATGTACTGGATAAGCCCGGTCTATTCTGGATTGCTGGAATCATTCCAACAGTTGCTGGTTTCTTTACGTCACCACTATACCCAGTGATTAATAAATGGGTTAGTCGTAAAATGATTTATTCTGTAAGTATGATTGCAATGATTATTGCCTACATGCTTTTGATTTTTACAACTGATAATTTAGCAATTGTTATGATTGCCTTAGTGTTGTACTATGTGCCACAGGGATTCATCTTTATGGCTGTTATCTTAACTTTGACTGATACAATTGAATATGGTCAATTAAAGAACGGTACACGAAATGAGGCCGTAACGTTGGCCATTCGCCCTATGTTAGATAAAACGTCAAGTGCAATTTCAAACGGTATTGTTGGTTGGGTTGCCGTTGCGGCTGGTATGACAGGAACGGCTACGGCAGCTTCAATTACTTCAGATGGTATTGCTTTGTTTAAGGGTGTTGCTTTCTGGGCTGGGTTAATTTTGCATGTGATAGCATTGTTCATCTATGTCTTTAAAGTTAATATTTCAGAGAAACGTCATGCTGAAATTGTTAACGAACTACAAGCAAAGTTAGTTGCTGAAGGTGTAACTGGAGAAGATGATAAGGAACTGCTTGCTGCTAATGAAACTAATTTAGAAGCTACTATTACAGCACCAGTTGATGGTATTGTAATGCCATTGGCAGAGGTGGTTGATGAAAATGGTCATCGTGGGTTAAGTGGTAATGGTATTGCTATTAAACCAAGCGATAACCAGATTTATGCACCATTTAGTGGTGAAATTGTCTTTGTCTTTACAACAAAGCATGTGATTGGATTACGTTCGGATAATGGACTAGAACTATTAATTCACGTGGGTCTGGGAACAGAAAAGATGCGCGGTGAAGGTTTTGTCAGTCATATTGTTGCAGGTCAACATGTTCATCAAGGTGATTTGTTATTAGAATTTAATCGTGATCTTGTAACAGGACAAGGAAATCAAGACACTGTCATTGTATTGTTAACGCAAGGTAACCAAATAAAGCAAGTGACAACAACGAGCCAAGAAGTTATTACGCATGAAGCAAGTTTGTTGACTGTTAACTATGAACAGGGTAAATAGGCTAATTTAATAAATAAGATTTGGCAACTAAATTTTTGTGAATTTAGTTGCCTTTTTGTATTTAATAATGCATAGAGTAAGCGTTTACATTTTTGAGTATGCAGGCTAAAATGGGTAATAACTAGTGATGTGATTGAGAGGAATATGATGAAAAACAAATGGTGGCAAGAAGCAGTCGTTTATCAGGTTTATCCACGCAGCTTTCAAGATACTGATGGGGATGGCATGGGGGATATTCCTGGTATTATTCAACGTTTACCTTATTTAAAGAAACTAGGGATCGATGTTATTTGGCTAAGTCCAGTTTACAAATCACCAAATGCTGATAATGGTTATGATATCAGTGATTACCAAGCTATTCAGCCAGCTTTTGGATCGATGGCTGATATTAAAAAACTTTTCAAAGCAGCTCACGAATTGAATCTGAAAATTATGATGGACTTGGTGGTTAATCATACTTCGGATGAACATGCTTGGTTCCAACAAAGTCGGCAATCTAAAGATAATCCTTATCGTGACTTTTATATTTGGCGTGACCCGGTTGATGGGCATGAACCAAATAATTGGGCATCAGATTTTGGTGGGCGCGCATGGGCATTTGATGAGCAAACTGGTCAATACTATCTGCATATATTTTCAAAAAAACAACCAGATTTAAATTGGGAGAATCCGAAGTTACGGCAGGCAATTTATGACATGATGAATTGGTGGTTAGAGCAAGGTGTTGATGGTTTCCGTATGGACGTTATTAACTTAATTTCTAAAGATATGCAATTTCCAGATGATCCAAGTGTTGATTTTGGTAAGCATAGTTCATCGATGGAAATGGTTGCTAACGGACCACGTGTTCATGAGTTTTTGCGTGAAATGAACGAGAAAGTGTTATCACAAGCTGATATTATAACGGTTGGCGAGACGCCAGGTGTAACACCAGCTGATGCCATTAAATATACAGGGTTTGATGCGCATGAGTTACAAATGGTATTTCAATTTGAACATACTGTCATTGATGATAGTAAGGATGGCTTGGGTAAGTGGAGCGACGAGCGCTTTGACTTAGTTGATTTAAAGCGGGTACTGTCAAAGTGGCAAGTTTCACTTGATGGTAAAGCTTGGAACAGTTTGTATTGGAATAATCATGATCGACCACGGGTTGTGTCACGCTTTGGAGATGAGCGGCCTGCTTATCGTGAATTGTCCGCAAAAATGTTAGCAACGGTCCTTCACTTTATGCAGGGAACGCCCTATATTTACCAGGGTGAAGAAATTGGAATGACCAATATTGCATATGATGATATTAACGAGTATCAAGATATTGATACTTTGAATGCTTATCAAGATTTGGTGGTTAATCAAAAGATTGTGTCACCCGAAAAGATGATGACATATGTTTACCATTCATCACGTGATAATGCACGGACACCAATGCAATGGGATACTTCAGCACAAGCTGGTTTTACGACGGGAAAACCATGGTTGAAGATTAATAAAAATTATCCGCAAATTAATGTTGCTAATGCCGTTGATGATTCGAATTCAATTTTTTATTACTATCAACGATTAATCAAATTACGTCATGAATTATCAATTATGACGACCGGTCATTATGAGTTACTAGCAGCAGATGATGCTGACGTTTATATATACAAACGGACAACGGCGGATGAAGAGTTACTCGTAATTGCTAATTTTACGGATAAAAAATTACAACGTGAATTTGATTTGCCAGTAGGTTCAACGCAAGTAATTAGTAATTATGTTGATGATACCGGACATACATTACGACCATATGAAGCAAAAGTATATCGTTATGATAAATAGATAGGGTGCATGAGCTAATCTGCAAAGGTTAACTCTTTTTTAATTTGCCGTAATGTTTTGGTTCTTTTTAATATGATAGAATGATGCCAAAGGGGAATAATATGGCAATTAATCGACTTGAGTTTTATTCAGAAAAATTACAGATGAATACACGAGTTAATGTAATTTTACCTGATCAACCAAAAGGTACGGGTAAAATATTGTTATTACTACATGGTCTACATGATGATGAAAACTCATGGATAGATCAAACACGCTTGGTTTCATATGCTAGCAAAACGCAAATTACAATTATCATGCCACGAGCTGACCGAAGCTATTATACAAACATAGTAGATGGTAGTCAGTATTTTGATTACATTGCTGATGAAGTATTGCAACGTTGTCGACAATGGTTTAATTTGCCAACTGATCCATATAAATGTTATGTTGCTGGTGTATCAATGGGTGGTTTTGGTGCATTAAAAGTCGGTTTAACGCATCCGAACCAGTTTAAACAAATTTTTGCGCTATCAGCGATGCCTGATATCGTGGGAAGTTGGCAAAATAAGCCGGAACGTGATGGTTGGTATCGTCGTTTATTTGGGTCACCTGAACAGGTAATTGAATCAGATAATGATATTGCCTATTTAATCTCTCAACAAACCACGAATGCACCGGCAATTTGGCAACTTTGTGGGGTAGAAGATCCATTTTATGCCATGAATCAGACACTGGACCAACAAATTAATAAACAAGGACTCACCCATGAATTTTTGGAAGTACCTGGTGCACATGAGTGGGGAGTCTGGGATCCAGCAATACAACAAATTTTAGAAATTATTGAGCAAGCGTAGCGAAGGGGGGACTGTTTTATATGTCTCAGAAAAATGTGATTATTACTGGTGCATCAGATGGTATTGGTGCAGCTGCGGCCAAGCAGTTAGCCAATAATGAAAATTATAATCTATATTTAGTTGGACGTAATCGTGATAAGACGGCAGCGGTTGCAAAGGAAGTACGAGCACCATATTTTATCGCCGATTTTGCAAAGTTAGCGCAAGTGCGTCATTTAGCTGATATGTTAAAGCATACTTTAGGTGATGAACCAATCGACATTTTGGTTAATAATGCTGGTGGGCTGTTTGATGACTTTGCAATGACTGAAGATGCCTTTGAACGTACAATTCAAATAAATTATTTAGCCCAGTTTTTACTAACTAATTTATTGTTGCCACAATTTAATCAGCAACAAGCAGTGGTTATCAATACATCAAGTATTGCACATAAGTTGTATGGGCACATTGATTTAGATAATTTGAATAATAACGATGGTAAATACAATGCTAGTAAAGCATATGGGGATTCGAAGTTAGCTGACTTACTGTTTACTAAGGAATTACAGCGTCGTTATCATGATCAAGGATTAAAGACAGTGGCATTTCATCCAGGTGTTATTAGAACTAATTTTTCTAATGGTCAAAAAAATTGGCGTCAAATTTATCAATCAGCTTTGGGTAAGCTAGTCTTACCAAGTGCTGAGGCTGGTGGTAAGACATTGTGCTATTTTATTGAAGGCACACCAGACGTTACGTGGCAATCAGGTCAATATTATAGTAAGCAAAAATTGTCTAATAAGGTAAATCCACAAGTCAATGATGTTGTGTTGCAAGAGAAATTGTGGGATAAAACGATGACTTTGCTAAATTTGTAAAGGTAACGATAGATATTAAAAATAATTAATAACAAAAATTAGGCGCTATCACATTTCAGTGAAGCGCCTAATTTTATATTATTGACGAATGAAGTCGCTATCAGTATCGTTTGATGCATCATCTTCA
Organism: Weissella sagaensis; assembly: GCF_010306265.1. Taxonomy (NCBI): domain Bacteria; kingdom Bacillati; phylum Bacillota; class Bacilli; order Lactobacillales; family Lactobacillaceae; genus Weissella; species Weissella sagaensis. The sequence continues at coordinate 81,863 of NZ_BLKA01000002.1, forward strand.
CGATAACGCTCAACATGCATATGTAGATCATATTTATCACGAAGTTTAGCAATATCTTTCATCATAGACGATTGATGATGTTTATCTAAAGCCGTCTGATTTTCCCAGCTATCAATCAGTAAAATTGTTTCAGGGTCTGATAATGATTGGAAATAATGATACTTTAAATTCCCAGGCTCTTGACGTATTTTCGCAACAACACCGCTATTAATCATCTCATCAACAAATCTCTTGGCGCTGCCATCTTTGCCAGTATAGTATAGATTTACAGTTAAACTCATTGGAAGAATGCCTCTCATTTTTTAACTATATTATATAGCTTTTATGGATGAAGATGTAAAAGAAGCGTAGTACTACGAATTCGAAATGCTTGTTTTTTAAAATGAAAACGTTTACGCTTGTTTTGGGAGCGTTGTGAAGCAAGACAATTTAGTAAAGGGGAGCATTTTTAATGGCACATAATTTCATTCAAGGTGAGACATATCGGTTTACCTTGTTAACAGATCGACTAATTCGGTTGGAGTATGCACAAGATGGCCGTTTTGAAGATCGGCAAACACAGTTAGTCCAAAATCGTATATTTGGGGATGTTAATTATACGTTAAAAGAGCATAATGATGGCCATTTATTAGAAATAGAAACAAAATATTTTCACTTGTATTATGATGGTGGTGAGTTTGCGGCAAGTAACTTATGGATTGATGCTAAATATCAATATACACTGCATGATAGTCGTTGGTATTTTGGTGAAGATGAAGATGGCAATTTAGGTGGTACTTTTGCAACGTTAGACCATGCAGATGGAGAAATACCAGTAGATACTGGTATTATGAGTCGAAACGGGTATGCTTATTTAGACGACACCGAATCATTTGCAATTGCAGATAATGAATTTACACAGCGTGTGACAGAACAAGTTGATGGGTATTTTTTTGCATACGGGCGTGAGTATCGAGAAGCTTTAGCCGATTTTTATAAATTGAGTGGTAAAACACCAATTTTACCGCGTTTTGCATTAGGTAATTGGTGGAGTCGTTACTATAAGTATACACAAGATGAGTATTTAAAATTGATGGACGACTTTGATAAAGAACGAGTACCAATTAACGTGTCAGTTATTGATATGGATTGGCATCGTACGACAGACGTTCCGTCACGTTTTGGTAGTACTTGGACTGGATATTCTTGGGATAGAAATTTATTCCCAGATCCGGATGGCTTTTTGGCTGAACTAAAAAAGCAACATCGCCATGTGACAATTAATACACACCCAGCTGGTGGTATTAGGGCTTTTGAAGATAGTTATCCTGCTGTTGCGAAGTATTTAGGTTTAGATATCGAACATGAAGAGCCAGCTCCCTTTGATTTAGACAATATAAAGTTTAGAAAGGCTTATTTTGAAAAGGTACATCACCCATTAGAGAAACAGGGGATTGATTTTTGGTGGATGGATTGGCAACAAGGGACAAGTCGTAATAAAGAAAAAGTAGAGCCACTTTGGAATTTGAATCATTATCATTATCTTGATAATGCGCAATCACATGATGGCGAGGGGCTTATCTTATCACGTTATGCAGGACCAGGGTCACATCGTTATCCAATTGGTTTTTCAGGGGATACCTTTATTACATGGGCTTCATTGAATTTCCAACCATATTTCACTAGCATGGCAACGAATATTGGTTATACATGGTGGAGCCATGATATTGGGGGCCATATGAAAGGAAGTTTTGATGTTGAATTAGCACTTCGTTGGATTCAATATGGTGTTTTTAGTCCAATTAATCGATTGCATAGTTCAGATAATCCATTTTCTGGTAAAGAGCCTTGGAAGTTCCGTGAAGATGTTCGTCAATACATGGATAACTATCTACGTTTGCGTGGTAAATTAATACCCTATTTAGATAGTGCTAATATTATAACAAATTTGCATAATAGGTCACTAGTAGAACCGATGTACTATCAATATCCAGATAATACAGAAAGTTATTTGTATAAAAATCAATACATGTTTGGTAGCCAATTAATGGTTGCACCAATTACGACACCACAAAATAAGATAAGTAATACTGGAACCGTAGATGTTTGGTTACCTGAGGGACAATGGATGGATATCTTCAGTGATATCCTTTATCAAGGCGATGAAATTGATAATCACCCACTTGCTTCAAGTACTATTTTAGTTGGTCAGTATAAGAGTGGCGCAACAACTATTAAAATGTCACGTACTTTGGCGAATATTCCAGTACTTGCTAAAGTTGGTGCAATTGTACCAATGGTAGCTGATCCCATGCAACAAATCGACGAATTACCTGTAGAAATCGAAATTCATGTTTATGGTAATGCTAATAATACATATACGATGTATGAACATGTTGGTCATGCAATTGCCAAAACAGATATAGCTATAATTGATGGGCACTTTAAGACGATTGTTGATGATCCGAACAAGATTGTACCTAATGATCGTCAATATAGATTTAAGTGCCATGCGTTTACAGTAGATGATAGTTATGAATTGCTATTAATGGGTAGTGATGAAAAAATAGTTAGCGTGCAAGCTGATAATCGACAAGTAGCGCGGGCACGTCAACAATTAATCACACAATTACAAGGTGCTGAGATAGCGTATGAAGAGAAACGTGAGATTTTAAAGAAGATTGATAATCCACAAGTAACGCCGATGAAATTAGCAACATACGCACAAACTTTACAGGATGAAAGTCTACAAGCAATGGTTATCGAATACGCAATGATATTGCAATCACATCATTAATCCAATGAAAGATGGAATAGGAAACTGTTTCATCTTTTTTATTAAGCAGGTGTCTTGGAGATGTATGGTATATTTATAATGTATGATTTAAATTTTAGTGGTTAGTAGATAGATAAGAAGGACAATCTTTAATGCAGAAAAGCAATCGACGCATCGTTATCAAACAATCAAATCAATTACAATCATCGGCCAAATTTGCTATGATATTTTGGATAATTCGTTTTGTAAGTAGACATTTTATTAATCATCAGCAATCAAAAAAGCTCATGGTGCATGATGTGTTTACTGTTAGTCAAACAATTGAATTGACCAATAATCAAATATTACGTTCAGATATGAATTATTTAGTATGTGATGTTAGTCCAGCAATTGTGATGGTTATGCCCTTAGATAGCATTGATAATCAACCGTTTAAAGTAAGTAAAAAAGCGATTAAACGTGCATTAATTCGTAAAGATATGTAATATTAAGCAAAATGACAATAAATTATGGACGACATGTAAAAATGAAGTTCATAATTTTTGTTTTATACGATAAATGGAAGGAAAGCGACCATGATGTTATTTAAAAAATTGGGGCTGATGCTGATTGTTGTCATAATGAGTAGTCAGGTAGCAGTTCATACAATTTATGGGCAAACAAATGATAGCCTAACAACTGTTAACCTAAAACAGAACGTGCAGATGCAAACTGGTAACAAGGAGATTAAAGGGACTATTACGGATTCACAATCATCAGAATCCAGGGTCTATCGTCTTGTTGTAAAAAATAAACAAGAAACGTTATTAAATACTGATATTATGTTGAACCAACCATTTGAAGCGCAATTGAGTAGGAAATTGAAAGCACAAGATCAAATCACAATGGAATTACAAGACCAAAGTGGTGCAGCAGTCGTAAGACCTTCACGTGTTACACCCACGAAATGGCGAGTTTTAAGTAAACCGAACACTAAGATTAAAACCAGTGACTGGGGAAATGTTTTTCAAAATAGTCGTATCGAGCCCAAAAAATATCAGGTTGTTCAAGCACCTAAGACGGGGTTGTCATATTTAAAGAAACCACACTACATTGCCAGTCATCGTAATGTGACAACTTTTAAAGAAAATGATCGTTCAGTAAATAATGAGATTAAAGGCTTCCAAACAGCATTATTGTTACCAACAGAATCAACGAAGTTAGTTAATTGGCAACTACCACAGGGCAGTGTAATGAATGGACAATATTTATATGTTATGTATGAATCGCAAGCACATAAAAGTTATGGTCGAATTGTTCGCTATGATGTTAAAAGACTTAAAGAACTAGGTGTTTGGCAAAATGGTAGTGATAATTTACGTCAGTTGGAACAAAAAATCAATGATCATAAATTTGCAACGACGGCAGACGAGCAACTATTACAAACAATTGTTATTGGTCCTGAGTTTTACATGGGACATGGTCAAGCTGTGTCATTCAATCAACAGCAAAAACAGCTATGGCTAGTATCACTAACTAAAAAATCAAGACAGCAACAGTTAATACAAGTTGATTTAAAAACACTGTATCCGAGTGAACGACACAAATTTATTTTTAAGGATAAGAAAAATAAACAATCATTTCATGGTGAACATAACTTAAGCATTGATGATCAAGGAAATGTTGCAATGGTAGGTATGGTTTCAGATAAGACAAAACGGCAATTAGCAGCTAAAAATGTGAAAGCAGGCGATTTGATGTTATACCATGGCCGTATTAAGAATGGTCGATTTTATATGGCCATATCAAATACTGTTGTACGTCAAAAACCAGGTTATTTTGGTCAATTTTTAGCAACTAAGAATCAAACAAGACAACTTTTTTATCTAACTGATGGTATTTATTATGCGCTACCAGCTGATAAATGGGCCAATGGTACTTTAAAACAGGCTGACATCAGTAGTGGTGTTTATACGAAAGTTTACAGCACGCGTGAATTTGAATCACAAGGTTGGGATAATCAAGGAAATGCTTATTTGATTGTTAATCGTGGTTCAGAAGTGATGCAAGAAACAAAATAAGTTAGAAAATGTGAAATTTGTGACATGATGGCAACATATTTTTGTTACACTTAAAGTAACTAAATTAAGGGTACATGGTAATAGAATGGGTCGAGCACAAAAAATAAAGAATCGTATTAAAAATTCGTCCTTTTTTGGAATGAGCTATCTGACGGGCACTTTGATATTGGTTAAATTCTTACAATTATTTATCAAACCAAATGAAAAACAGATATTATTCATCTCATATAGTGGACGACAATATTCAGACACGCCCAAAGAGGCGTATAACATGTTACGTACTGATCCGGATTTTGCGGACTATGAGTTGGTCTGGGCACTTAATAAACCAAAGTTGTATAAACAACCAGAATTAGGTCGGAAAATATCATCTAATTCACCAACTTTTTTCTATCATTTGTTAAAATCCAAATATTGGATTGCTAATTCGAGTATTGATCGTTTAATACCGTTTGAACATAAGGAACATATTTATATTCAGTTTTGGCATGGTGTCCCACTTAAAGCGTTAGGCCATTCAGAAGTCGGGTTATCTAAGTTAGTACAGTATTGGTATGATCATGTGCAATTTGACTTCATGTTTACGTATAGTGATTATGATTTAGCGAAGTTCAGAGAAGTATTTCCTAGAACCAAGCAATTTGTAACCCAAGGGCAGCTACGTAAAAATATTGTTAAACGGTATGAACAAAATATTACACCAGCAAGAATTAAGTATCAGCTAGGCATTAAGTCGGATAAACCAGTGTTATTGTATTTACCGACTTTTAGAGGGTATGATGCAAAAGAACAGACTAATTTAACACAAGCAACATTGGCTAAATTATCCGAAAACTATACAGTCATTTATCGTGGGCATTACTTTACCGATAGTATGAAACAAGGACAGATTATTACTGCAGAAAATTATTCCTTGTACAAGCTATTTATGATTGCTGATACGTTGATTACCGATTTTTCAAGTGTCTTTTTTGATTTTTCAGTGTATGGGAAAAAAATTTATTTATTCCAGCCAGATGTTACTGAGTATTGTGCGCGTCGGGGCATTTATCTAGATGCAAAAAAAGATTTGAATTTACCGGTTGCTTACTCAGAAGTTGAATTGATGCAATTGCTCCAAGAGGATGATTATGATTATCATCTTTTACAAGAGCTTACTAAAAAATATAATCCTCATGATGGGGATGAAGCAGCAGCAGCATTGAAGAATATTTTGATGACGTTTCTGTAATAGGATAGAGTCTGAATTTTTCGTAAATTCAGACTTTTTTTTATGACGGTTATCTAAATTTATTTATGTAAAAAAGCAAAATTTTTTTGGAAAATATGTTAAATCTCAAATACAACTGGAATATTGACTAAAAATTTAATGAAACAGAAAAAGTTATTCATATACGACTCACCCGATATAGTATTCTAAAAAAGCGCTTGTGCACAGTGCTGATTTTATTATCCTAACGAAAGCAGCAAATTAATTATGTTAAATGATTAAGGTGAAAATATGAATAACTTAAAAAAAATCGTAATGATTGCCGCAACTAGTATAGTTGGCATGTATGCATTATCTACAAATGATGTGACGGCAAATAGTGTCCCCAACATCACAGCAGGCGAAGCAAACAAACCACGAATGGATTTGGTTGATGTGTCGTCGTGGAATAAAACACTATCAGTGACTGATTTTCAAAAAATGAAGGCGCATGGTGTGCGGGGAGTGATTGTTAAGCTAACTGAAGGAAATTATTATGTTAGTCCAGTGGCAGCAACTCAGATTTCAAATGCGCGCACTGCAGGATTAATTGTTTCAGCTTATCACTATGCCAAATATCGCTCACCACAGGAAGCATATCAAGAAGCCGATTATTTTGCGAATCAAGTTCAAAAGCTGGGTCTGCCAACCACAACTGTTTTAGCAAATGATTTAGAAGATTCACAGACACAGGCAGGAAATGTTACAAATAATGCTTTGGCGTTTCGTAATCGTTTAACAGCACTTGGCTATCAGCGTCAAATGTTGTATACAGCGCCATACTACATTTCGCAAACCCAATTAGACGTGAATTTATTTGGTAATCGCAATATATGGATGGCTTCGTATCCTTATAATCCGACTAGTGATAATTTATGGCATCAACAATATGGTGCGTGGCAATGGAATTCTAATACGAATTTTCCAGGCGTAACAGGCGTATTTGATGTATCTGTTGACTATGGTTCACAATTCTTAGCAGAACAGGCAACGACAACTAACGTGAATGATGCAATACAAAATAATAAGCATGAGACGCAGCCAAAACCAGTTTTGCCAACTAAACCAGTTGAAAAAATAGAATCGACTCATTATCAAGGATACATTGATGATGGTACGGCATGGCGTTGGTATGAAAAAGGACGCCTTTTCACAGGATTTAGGTTTTATAGGGGTGCTTATTATTGGTTTAAAAATGGTGTTCGTCAAGTCAATCAATGGGAAAGTGCCTGGGGTTATCGCTATTATGTTGGCTTTGATGGACGAGCTGTGCAGGGATTACAAACTATTAATCAAAAGCAATATTATTTTGGTGATAATGGGACGTTTTATCTACGAACAAATCAAAAAGTAACCATCAATAAGCAACATTTCCTAGCGAATGAACAAGGTGTTTTAACTAAAGTTAATACCAAGCGCCAAGGATATTTGGATACCCCGCAGGGATGGCGCTGGTTTGAAAATGATCAATTATTTACAGGATTTAGATTTTACATGGGTGCTTACTACTGGTTTGAAAAAGGTGTTCGTCAAGAAAATAAATGGAAGAGTGCTTGGGGTTACCGCTATTATGTGGGATCAGATGGCCGTGCTGTACAAGGTCATCGAAAAATAAATGGCCACTGGTATTATTTCGGTAATGATAATACATTTTATTTGCGTTAAGAATATCAATTTAATGATATATTTAAGTTGAATTTTAATTTAGTATAATACAAAAGGTTGGGGCATCTTTTTGTCTCAATCTTTTTTTATAAGATAATGTAAAAATTAGCAACAATTGTACAAGTAAGCGTATAATACAAGTAATTAAACTGAATTAAGAAAAGCAGGTTATAGATAAATGATTACAATAAAATCACAACGAGAAATCGAAGGGATGAAGAAATCTGGTGCTATTATTGCAGGTATGCATAAAGGACTTCGGAATTTAATCAAACCAGGTATTTCAACATGGGAGATTGAAAAGTTTAGTCGTCACTATATTGAAAGTCATGGTGGTCGTGCTGCCCAAATCGGGTTCGAAGGATTTGAATATGCAACAACTGTATCGGTCAATGAGGAAGTGGCACATGCCTTTCCACGTAAACATTTGTATCTAAAAGAAGGTGACATTGTCAAAGTTGATACGGTTGTCGACCTTGATGGCTACTATTCTGATTCAGCCTGGACATATGCAGTTGGTCAAGTATCTGATCAAGTGGAAAAATTAATGGCTGTTACAAAAAAAGCACTTTATATTGGTATTGATCAGGCGCAAGTAGGTAATCGTGTCGGTGATATTGGTGCCGCAATTGATCAATATGTGACGCAAGAAAATGGCTACGGTAATGTCCGTGAATATGTTGGTCACGGTATTCAGCCAACTATGCATGAAGAACCAGCAATCCCACACTATGGGAAAGCTGGTCATGGGTTGCGTTTGAAGCCAGGTATGACGATTACGATTGAACCAATGGTTAATTTGGGTGGCTGGAAAGTCAATACATCGACAGAAGATGGTTGGACAGTTACAACAGAGGATGGTTCTTGGTCAGCGCAATATGAACATGTGATTGCCATTACAAATGAGGGGCCTAAGATTTTGACATCACAAGATTCAGAATTTGATGCAAAGTATTTGTAATGTTTTTTGATTGCAAAGGAGATTTTGGTTTGTCAGAAAAAAGTTATATTTTTTCAAAGCGGTTTTTAGATATTTCAGTAGCATTATTTGCGTTGATCATTTTATCCCCAGTTTTCTTAGTGATATCATTATTTTATTTATTTGGTGATAATAAAGGTCCTGTTTTTTATCAACAAAAACGCGTTGGTATGGGGCATCAAGAATTCGGTATTTATAAGTTTCGTTCGATGGTCGTAGGTGCTGAAGAAAAATTATATGCAAATAAAGACTTATACGCAAAATTCGTTGCGAATGGCTATAAATTACCAACTGAAGAGGACCCACGTATCACGAAATTTGGTGCTTTTTTACGTAAAACATCTATTGACGAATTACCGCAGTTTATTAACATTTTAAATGGCGAGATGAGTATTGTTGGTCCACGTCCAGTAGTAGAAAAAGAATTGGTTGAATATGGGGATGATGTTGATAAATTCCTATCAGTTAAACCAGGCGCAATGGGCCTTTGGCAAGCTAGTGGGCGGAGTGAAATACAATATCCAGAACGTGCTGAGCTAGAAATTGGCTATGTTGATCAAGCTGACTTATGGTTTGATTTCAAAATTTTGTTTATGACAGTTATCGCTGTTTTTAAGGGTGAAGGCGCAATGTAGCGTATTCAACTATAAAACTTATTATTTCTCCTGTATAATTAGAAATAATAAGTTTTAATTTTTAACTGATTAAAATTTAATCAGAAATTTTAAGTTTAAAAGGGAATAATAGAAATGAATAATCAATTTACTGTTACCGATTTATTTAAGCATTTGCTTCGTAATGCTTGGTGGATTATTATCTTAGGCATTATTGGTGCAATGGGGATGTTCTTTATTAACAAGCAACCATCATCAATTAATGTTAGTGCTACACGCACAATGTATGTTGGTAAGATTGATAGCAATGCTAAGGATCCTAATTCACAAGTTAATGGAAACGCTTGGATGTTAAAAACTTATCGAGAAATCGGAAAAGATCGTACAATTATTGACCCTGCTGTTGCACAATTAAAAAAGCAACACGTTAAGGTGACTGGCGCACAATTGCGCCAAGCATTAACCTTATCATCACCAGAAACTACTTTGTTAATTAAAGCAAAAATATCTGGTATTGATAAGGGCACTAAAGCAGTGAAGATGGTGAATGCTTATACGGATTCATACGCTAAGAATGCACCAAAATTAATTGCTGATATGCCACAACCAGAATTAATGTCATCAGCTAAAAATGCACAAACGGCGACAATTGTTTCTGGCGGTTCACCAAAGAAAGCAGCATTGTTTGGTTTAGTTGTTGGTTTGGCTGTGGGAATTGTTTTGGCATTCTTTACCGGCATCTACAAAAATATGAAAGCAGTAAAGAATTAAAAAGGAGTTTTATATGATGTCTTGGTTAATGCCATTTGCAATGCTTCCAAAGACGTATACATTTTTCTTCTTTGATTCGTTTGCTCAAATTGCGATTGCGGTTTTTGGATTATATATATTAGGTAAATTGTATGTACAACCACAGTTATTAAGCACGGTATTACCCAAAACAACCACTTTACGTCTTTGGGGTGTGTTTGTGGTTGTACAGTTATGTTTGATGGCCTACCAATCAGTGAAAATAGGGAATAGTCAGCAAACATATGGTTTATTACACAGTTTAGTATCCTTTATTCAAATGATTTTGGTTATTTGGGTAGCCTACACTGTTCAAAAAATGGCGATTCAATCATTTGATGATGCAAAAAAATTTGTTAAAAGTGTTATTTGGACGATTATTGGTTATTCAGTTATTGTTCTAGTGCCACAAATTCTGTTTTTACTCGGAGTTGGACGCTTTAGTCGAATAACAAATGCTATAGCGAGTCTGTTTGAGCGTCATTGGTTAGATCGTGACTTTTATAATAATGGTAGTTATGTGACCACATTATTCCGTTTAAATGGATTAGAGCCCGAAGCATCTTTTTTGGCATTGTTACTAGGGTTAGCATTTGCACCATTATTATTGATGATTATTCAAGAACCGATAAAGTCGTTTAAAAATCATCGTAAATTGTATATATTATCTTGGTTAATTGTTATTTTTATTGCTTTAGTCTTACTTTATGCTAAAACAACCACTGGCTTTTTAATTATTTTTATTTTAGCGTTGCTGTATTGGTTAATGGCACCTAGAAATCAAAAATTGTGGTTGTTTGTTTTGGGGATGATAGCCTTGGTAGGTAGTGCGCTTGCATATGTTGCAATGCCATCAGTTAATGAATTACTTAATCGGTGGCTGTTTGAAAAAGGTGGCACTGATAATCGTTTAGGTGGTACGATTGGTCTAATCGGTGCCTGGTTACATCATCCATTGTTGGGAGTAGGTTATGGATATGAAGGTCCGTACATTGTAGACAACTTACCACAATGGTCTAAGAATAATTATGAATACATGGCAGTGTATAAAAATCAATCATATCCAATTTTAAATGATGTGTTTGGTTGGTTAGCACGGTATGGATTATTATTTATGGCTACTGGTGCTTGGTTATTATTTGGCTTGATCAAGCGTGCAATGACCGTCTTAAAGTCATTGGGACAATTAAATAATCCTGAACATATTGTGTTTTATCGGATTGTTATTAAGGCATTTTTTGTCACAACAGCAGCTATTTTAATAGTGGCAGCAGTAACACCTGCCAACGTGACATCATGGCCAATTTTATTAATGCTATTTTTCTATTGGCGAGTTATTCATTTAGCAGAAGATGAAGTTAGTAGCAAGTAAGGAAATATAATTGTATGAAAGTTTTGATAGCAACACATAAACCATATCAAATCCCTGATGAGGCGGCTTATTACCCCATTATGGTGGGTGCGGATTTACGAGATCAAATTCCTGCAGGTTATTTAAAAGATAATACTGGGAAAAATATGTCAAAAATGAATCCGTTTTATAATGAATTAACAGCTTTGTATTGGGCAAAAAACAACTTACAAGACGAAGATATTATTGGTTTAGTACATTACCGGCGCTACCTTGGTAGTAAGGGTGGTCATGATTTGAATAATATTCTATCAGAAGCACAAATTCGCACAGCACTGAAAAAAGTGGACGTGTTATTACCGAAGCAACGTAATTATTATATTGAAAGCCAAAAAAATCATTATTTGAATGCGCATAAGAATGAACCATACTTTGTGATGGCAGATGTGATAAAAGAAAAATTTCCAACTTATTACGAGGCATTTATCACAATGGGACAATCAAAGCGGGCCCATTTGTTTAATATGAGTATTATGAACCAGGAAAACTTTCAGTCATATACATCATTTATGTTTGATGTATTAGATGAAGTTGAAAAGCGTATTCCGTACCGTGAGTACGAAGGTCAAGAGCAACGCGTTTTTGGTTTTCTATCTGAACGCTTAATGGATACTTGGTTGTACACGGAACAAAAAACATTTGCGGAATATCCGATTATCACAACTGAAAAAACAAATTGGATTGATAAAGGAACGCAATTTTTGAAACGAAAATTTTTCAAAAATGGTCGCAAAAAGGTTCATTTTTAAGGTTGTGGAATCATAAATTATGATAGAGTATATTTAATGTATTTTATATAAAGATGTAATAGGGGATAATAAAAATGACTTTAAACGATAAAAATTATGATTATCTAATTGTTGGTGCAGGCCCATTTGGTGCAATTTTTGCTTATGAAGCAGCAAAGCGTGGTAAGCGCTCATTAATTGTTGAAAAGCGTCCACATATTGCAGGTAATACGTATACACATACAGAACATGGTATTACGGTCCATGACTTTGGTGCCCATATCTTCCATACTGATAATAAAGAAGTTTGGGAGTATATTAATCAATTTGCTGAATTTAATGGTTATCAAAATCAAGTTGTTGCTAACTATAAGGGTGAACTATACAACCTACCATTTAATATGAATACATTCTATGAGATGTGGGGAACTAAGACACCTGCTGAAGCACAAGCTAAGATTGAAGAGCAAAAAAAGGCAGCACTAGCTGAATTAGGTGATCGTGAGCCACGTAATTTGGAAGAACAAGCTATCTCATTGATTGGTACTGATATTTACCAAAAGTTGGTTAAGGGTTATACAGAAAAGCAATGGGGACGTAAGGCAACTGAGCTACCAGCATTCATTATTAAGCGTCTACCAGTTCGTTTCATTTACGATAATAACTACTTTAATCACCGTTACCAAGGTATCCCAGTAGGTGGTTACACACAAATCTTTGAAAAGATGTTGGACAATGATTTAATCGATGTTCGTGTCAATGAAGATTTCTTTGATCACAAAGATGAATACATTGCTGAATTCCCACGTATTGTGTATACCGGAATGATTGATCAATTCTTCGATTACAAGTTTGGTGAATTAGAATATCGTTCAGTTCGTTTTGAATCAGAATTGAAGCATGTTGATAACTACCAAGGTAACTCAGTTATTAATTATACTGATGCAGAAACACCTTACACGCGTGTGATGGAATGGAAGCATTTTGATGGTTTGTCAGATGATGGTGTCACTATTGTGACGAAGGAATACCCACAAGAATGGGATCGTTCAAAGGAAGCTTATTATCCAGTTAATGATGAGAAAAACACAAATTTGTATAAGCAATATGCAAAAGAAGCACGTCAGCATTCAGCACAATTTATTTTTGGTGGTCGTCTAGGTCAATATCGTTATTATGATATGGACCAAGTATTCAATGCAGCATTTAATACTGTTAAGAAAGAATTTGATATACCAGCAGATTTTAATTTTGCACATGATGAAAAGCACTAAAGTAATTAGACTCAGTCATCTTCGGTTGATTGGGTCTTTATTTTTGGATATTATAAAGTAGCGCACTGTGACATATGAATTATGGTTAATTGTGTTAACGACAGCGCTATATGTGAAACCAAAAGATTAAGAAATATGACTTAACAATGAGAGTGGGAGAAAATATGGCAAAACCAATCCTAGTAGATAATCAAAAAAAGCATTACTACTATATGGATATATTAAACATTATGGCAACGATGGCGGTATTATGGTTACATACATCAGAATATGCTTTTGAGTATAAGCCACATGACCCTAGTTGGTATATTAGTTTAATTATTCAAGTTGTATTTATCTGGGCAGTACCAATTTTCTTCATGATATCGGGTGCTAATTTGTTAAATTATCGTGATCGTTATGATACGAAAACTTTTTTCAAAAAAAGAATGCTTCGTGTGTTGCTGCCATTTATTTTTTGGTCATTTATTTGGTATGCGTGGAATCATTTTGTCATGCATCAAGATAATTGGTCGATTAAAGGATTTATCAATGGGATAGAATATGATACGATACAACCTATTTTTTGGTTCTTCTATTTTGTGATTCCAATCTATATTGCAATGCCTTTCTTATCAGTATTGGCAACAAAAGCTAATAAAAAAGTTGTGACATATATCATCACTTTATATGTTATCGGCGTTGGTATTATTAATTATGGCTATATGTTGTTGCAACGTACACCAGATCAAATGGTCAATAATGTGCCATTGGTTTTGTCAACAGGTGTTGGTATTTTCTTTATTGGTTGGTATTTACATACGTTTGAGATAACTAAAAAAGTACGGTATTGGTTATATGCTGGTACTGGATTAAGTATCATTTTTATGATTTTAACCACAATTGTGCTGTCAGCTATACGTGGTGAAACAGTTCGTGATGTGTATAGTGTCTTTTCAATTGGTGGTTTCTTCATTCCTTTAGGTATTTGGGCGTGGGCACAACACCGATTTGATATAACCTGGCAACCATCCGCAAAGGTTGCAACATGGCTACGCAAACTCTCGGGTGTTTCACTAGGTGTATATGTGATTCATGAATTTTTGATTATGATAATTGAACATGTATTTAGTTTGTCGGCATCATCATGGGTACATCTATTTATTTTACCGTTGATTGTGTGGCTGTTAAGTGTCATCATGATATTAATTTTACAAAGAATCCCAGTTGTTAAAAGGTTATTACCCTAATAATAGGAATACAGGTGAGTGAGCAACCTGTCTGTATGAATAGAGGAAAATATGCAAGTTGTTAAAAATTATTTATACAATGTATTTTATCAATTACTAACGGTGTTAGCGCCCTTAATTACAATGACCTATCTTTCGCATGTTTTAGGTGCGTCAGGAATGGGTGTTCAAGCTTGGACAAATTCAATTGTTAGTTATTTCTTATTGTTTGCAACGTTAGGAATTACACTTTATGGGCAACGTGAAATTGCGTATGTCCGTGATGATGTTGCATTACAAAATAAGCGCTTTTGGGAAATTCAACTATTGCACACAATTGTTAGTTTAATTTCAATAGCACTTTACATATTATTTATTTATAGCATGCGAAATGTATCAGGTGAATTTAGTCAAAATAATCACCAATTGTATTTACAAACTTGGGTGATTGTTTCAGGATTGCTTGATATTTCATGGTATTTTATGGGCTTGGAAGATTTTAAGAAAACAGTTATTCGTAATTCGCTAGTTAAAATTGCGATGGTTATCTTAATTTTCTTAGTTGTGAAGTCACCAGCTGATGTTAATCGTTATATTTTACTATTAGCTCTAACGCAAGTTGTTGGTAATATTACGATGTGGTTTTATATACCAGGTAAGGTTAAGTTCCCAAAAATCAGTACTTTGGATCTACGACGTCATTTATTACCAACGATTGGTTTATTTATACCAACAATTGCAACACAGGTTTATTTACAACTGAATAAAACAATGTTGCCATTATTCCAAAATAGCACGATTGACTCAGCCGCATTCTATGAAAATGCTGATAAAATAGT
This sequence comes from Weissella sagaensis, assembly GCF_010306265.1. NCBI lineage: Bacteria > Bacillati > Bacillota > Bacilli > Lactobacillales > Lactobacillaceae > Weissella > Weissella sagaensis. The sequence goes on from NZ_BLKA01000002.1 coordinate 97,434, forward strand.
GAAAGTATCACTTGCGTTAGTGACAGCGATGGGAACGGTTATGTTACCACGTGTTGCCAGTTATTTTTCAAAAGGCAACATGAAGGCTGTTAACAAAGCAATTTATCTATCGATGGATTTTGTAACGGCCTTAGCTGTGCCATTGATGTTTGGTATGATGGCATTAGGACCCAAAACGGCTATTTGGTATATGGGTGCTAACTTTTTGCCTGCTGGTTGGACAATCTCGCTTTTATCGCCAATTGTGTTATTCATTGCTTGGAGTAATGTGATTGGCACACAATATTTAATGCCAATTAATCGGACAAAAGATTTTACGATATCTGTAACGGTGGGTGCTTTTGTTAATATCTTGTTGAATTTTATTACGATTCCATTATGGGGTCTATACGGTGCTGCAATTGCAACTGTTATTTCGGAAGTAGCAGTAACGATTTACCAGTTTTGGGTTGTGCGTTATGATTTGTCTTTTGCTAAATTATTCAATGGTGTTTGGAAATACTTTGTGGCTGGTATTGTGATGTTTATTGTGTTACTTATCATGACGATAAATATGGCGGCAACACCAGCTAGATCAGTTATTCAGATTGTTGTCGGGATTATCATTTACTTTAGTTTGACGATTTTATTACGTGCTAACTTTATTGGTAATATCAAAAAATTTATCGCAGAACACTTTAATAAATAAATGATTAAAAAAAGTGCCCGTGAAGGGGTGCTTTTTTTGTTATACTTATAACTAGTACAGTTAGTTAGGAAGAGAAAAATTTATGTCTAAGTTATCGTTAGTGGTCCCTGTTTTCAACGAACAAGATACGGTCGAATTATTTTATAAGGCTTTGGAAGCAGAGCATCAGAATTTTTCAGAGTATGATTTAGAATATTGGTATATTGATGATGGTTCTACAGACAATACTATGGTTGAAGTAGAAAAATTAGCAGCCAAAGATGAAAACGTTCATTACGTCTCTTTTTCACGTAATTTTGGTAAAGAATCAGCTTTATATGCAGGTTTAGAACATGCAACAGGTGATTTTATTGCCGTAATGGATGTTGATTTGCAAGATCCACCTGAAATGTTACCAGAGATGTTAGCTGGTGTGTCATCAGGTGAGTGGGATGCAGTTGGTGCACGTCGTACAAGTCGTAAAGGTGAGCCTATCCTTCGTTCATGGTTCTCTAAGTTGTTCTATAAATTAATTAATGCCATGTCAGATACGCATATTGTTGAAGGTGCGCGTGACTTTCGTGTTATGACACGACAAATGGTGGATGCAATTTTAAGCATGCAAGAATATAATCGTTTCTCAAAGGGGATTTTTTCTTGGGTTGGTTTTAAGCAAAAGTATTTAGAATATGAAAATAAGGATCGTGTTGCTGGTAATACGTCGTGGTCATTTTGGGGATTGTTAAGTTACTCAATTGAAGGATTTATTGATTTTTCGAGAGCACCATTAGTGCTGGTTTCATTCTTGGGGATGTTTTCTTTCTTATTAGCGTTAATTGGCGCAATCATCGTTTTCATTCGAGCCATTATATATCCTGAAACTTCAGTTTTTGGTTGGGCATCAATTGTGGTTATTGTGTTAGCGCTAGGTGGGATGCAACTATTGAGTATTGGTATTTTAGGTAGATATATTTCTAATATTTATTTAGAGTCAAAACATCGTCCAATTTATGTTTCACGTAAAGAAAAATAAGTAAAGTACATCTATTAAGGTAATGAATGACGAAGTATTTGTTCATTTGTTAATATTAAATTATTATATTTAGTTTGGAGAAAATAACATGACAGTGAGTGCTGTGGTAGTAACGTATAATCGTCTACCGATGTTAAAAGAAGTTATTGCGGCGTTACAGAATTCTGATACAAAGGTAGATAACATTATTATTGTTGATAATAATAGTGAAGCAGATACACAAGAATATTTAACTAGTCTTGGTAATCAAATTCGTTATGTGCGTTTACCTGAGAATATTGGTGGTGCTGGTGGGTTTAATAAAGGTGTTCGTTACTTTATGGAAGAAACGGATGACGATTATGTATGGTTAATGGATGATGATACTGTGCCAACGCCTTCTGCGCTAACGGAGCTACTTGAAGGTGCTAAAAAAGTTAATAATCAATTTGGCTTTTTGGCTTCAGATGTGCGTTGGACTGACAATACTCGTGCTAAAATGAATTTACCATTTCCAATTAACCGCTTTAAAAAAATCCCATTAGATGCAACTGAAATGGAACAACTACGAAACGCAACTTTTGTTTCAGTAATGTTTACCCGTCAAATTGTTGCAAAAATTGGTCTGCCAGTTAAAGAATTCTTTATCTGGGGGGATGATATTGAATATACGGAACGTGCAGCACGGCAATTACCAGGATATATGGTGCCAACATCACGGATTATTCATAAGATGGCACAAAATGTTGAATCTAATGTTTCGTTAGATTCAATTAACCGTGTACCAAGATATTTCTATGCCTTTAGAAATCGGATGTACTTTAGTCGTAATCGTGGGTTTATTCGTTTTTTGCGTGCTCATATTCGGATAGCCTATGAAATGTTAATGATTTTCTTTAATGGACAGCCTAAAAAATGGCTACGTGTCAGAATGGTAATTAAAGGTGTTGTTCATGGTTGGTTTTTCCATCCGTCAGTGGAATATGCGAAGAACAAGGTAAAGGAGTAATCAAATGGGAAAAGTAAGTGCAGTCATTGTTACCTATAATCGATTACCAATGCTTAAAGAAGCTATTGCAGCATTAGAATCTGTTGAACCAAAATTATCGCACTTAATTGTTGTTGATAATAACTCTGATAATGACACGAAGGAATTTTTAGAATCACTGGGTGACCGTATTGAGTATGTCCGCCTGGCTGAAAATGTCGGTGGTGCAGGCGGATTTAATGCTGGTATTCGTTATTTTTATGAACAAACTGATGATGATTATGTTTGGGTAATGGATGATGATACGATTGTACATCAAGATTCACTGCAACCTTTATTAGCATTTGCTAATGAAAATCAAAACTTTAGTTTCTTATCATCGAATGTTTTGTTCACTGATGGGACCCCATCAGTTAGAAATGTATTACGTCAATACGGTACGTTTAATACAACATTGAATAAAAAATTTACTAAGCCTGTGTTAGTAGAAAATGGGACGTTTGTTTCAGTTTTATTCCCACGTCATATTGTTGGTGAAATTGGTTTACCAATTACAGATTTTTTTATTTGGATTGATGATTTGGAATATACAGAGCGGGCTTTAAAACTTGCTCCGGGTTACTTAGTTCCTGCTTCTAATGTAACGCATAAAATGCGTTCTAATACAGAAGATGATATTACCAATGATATTCCGGAACGTGTGTCACGTTACTTTAATATGTATCGTAATCGTGTTTATACGATGCAAAAGCGTAATTTTTATCGACGAGTTCGTGGTGAGGCGAAAATTAAGTGGGATTATATGCGTTTAAAGAAAAGTAATTTACCCGATAAAGATGCACGTTTAAAAATTATGCGTGATGGTATTGCTGCAGGTAAGGAGTTCAATCCGACTATTGAATTTCCTAACGAGAAGCATGATGTTAATTAGTATCACGAAAATATCATGATGAATAATAAAAAATTAAACCGATTAGATAGATCAGCAGTCGCTGGTCTATCTTTTTTTGATTAGTGTAATTGCCCAAAAAACTAATTTTTTATTGGTTGTTTAATTTTATTTTTTCTACGTAATTTGTTTCGTAGTATGATGAGACAATAAATTAAATGAGGTGGTAAGCATGTTAATAATAAGGCTTCTGTTGACTCTCTTAGCTGTTTTTTTGTTTTTAATTTAGAAAGTGAAGTAGTCAGAGCTTACGAAGGACGACTTGTTAATGCTAATTATAAAAAAGGTTTGGAAATAAACGAAGGTAATAAAAATTGTTCCAATTTAGTGGAACTAGCCTATTTTAAAGATAAAAATATTTGGATAATTGGTGATTCTTTAATGATCGGTTGGAATGGTAATCGGGTTGTTAGTAACTCATGTCCCAATATTGTAAGGCGACTGTTGCAACCTAATTCACTAAATGATTGTTATTCTTTTTCTGGTGCACAGATAAGTGGTAATCGCGCAACTAAACCAGTCGATTTAACAAATAATGTCACTAACATTATTAATGATGTAGAATTTAAAAGTGCAGATTATTTGCTAATTGCACTCGGTGTGAATGATTTGAATTATAGTGATAATAATATTGGTTATGTTCAACAAAGGTTACAATCAAATATTTATCGATTAAAACAGGCAAATCCTAATTTAAAAATTATGGGGAGTGTCCCGTTTGATTCTTATCTGCAAAAAAAAGCCAGTGATTATACGCTTAAAGATTTGCAGGACGCATTGAAAGTAACGTTTAATAGTTTTGGCATTCCGATTATTAATTGGCAACAGTCACCTTTTGCTTATAGTCAATATTCTTTAAACGATGGTGTTCATCCAAAAACAGATGTTTATCAACAAATGAGATATGCAATATCAAATTTCATTGTTCATAATCGTAATATGACACAAAATATTGATGATAAGAATAGTACACTCTTTCTATCTAACGGGTGGCAAACGAATGAACTAGGTGATAGACAATATGTTCATAACAATATACTACTTGTAGATTGGCAGCTAATTGATGGTGTATGGTATTATTTTGACCCGAAAACAAAAGCTATAAAAAAATAGAGATAATAATTTAATAGACAAAAAATTATTTTGAACGTCCTTATATACGTTGTTAAGAAAGACAAAGTTATAAGGAGAATTTTGATGAAAAAAGGCTATTATATTGCAAGTGTGATGTTTATCGCAATTTCTATGGGAGTTACGGTAACTAATGATAAGTGTGTGAATGCCCAAAATAAGAATGAATACATTAATCATCGCTTTTATCAAAATGGGATGTTAGGTAATGGCTATCTAAATGATGGTCATAATTGGTATCTATTTAAAAATGGACAAAAACAAACTGGAATTCAACGATGGTATGGGCAATATTATTATTTTGATAGTAATACTGGCTTACGGCAAGATAATGTGTTTAAAAACCAATGGGGTAACACATACTATTTTAATAACGATGGCAAAGCTGTTTCATCGTTACAACATATTTCAGGAAACAAGTATTATTTTGGTGAAGATAATACACATTATCTTCGTAAAAATCAGTGGTTAAAAATTAATGGAGGAAAATATTATGCAAATCATGATGGTGTTTTATTAACAGGTATTCATAAAATAGAAGGTAAATATTACTATTTTGATTTAAATACAAGTCAATTATTAAATAAGCGGGATTATGTATTATCTCAATGGGGTAAGTGGTATCTTGTTGATAATAATGGTGTTGTACAGAGTGGGTTGCAACGTTGGCAAGAAAACTATTATTACTTTGATCCAATAACGTATTTAAAAATAACAAACCAAACAGTTATGATTAATGGCAATAAGTGGTCTTTTAATAATGAAGGTGTTGGCCATAAGCAAGAAGAAAATGACGTAACACTTCGAGAGTTGAATAAAATACGAACAGCTAATGGCTGCAAGCCACTTATCTGGGATAATGAATTAGCTAACCTAGCAACAACAAGGGCTAACTATACAAATTCACGTGGGATTCCATCGGATCACTGGCGGACAGCTGGTGAAGTAATCGGTATAGGGTGGTCAAAAGGTTATCCTGTTATTAATGCTTGGTTTAATGAAATAAATATGTTGCCCGTTGGTACGAGGGGACATTATAACTGGGTGTTAAATAAGAATGTAACAAAGGTCGGTTTTGGATATGCAGGAAATGTTATCGTAGGTGAGTCTCGTTAAAAGTATCTAAGTAAATATGGAAAAATCCGTGAATTCGATGATTTGTAATCAATTTACGGATTTTTAATTGGTTACATTGTTTAAAAAGCTAGCTATAACAGCATTTTTAGAAATAAATTAGCACTTTACAATAAAGAGTGCTAAAAGTGTTGACATTTAGATATAAGGCGTGTACTATAATAACTGTTAGCACGAAGTAGTTGAGAGTGCTAAGGAGGTGACGCGTATGTTAACGGAAAGACAGCGGCTAATATTAGCCACCATAATTCGTGATTACGCAAAAACCGGCAGAGCTGTTGGATCTAAAACTTTATTAAGTGAATTAGATTTAGCAGTAAGTTCAGCAACTGTGCGTAATGAAATGGCACTATTAGAGGAATTGGGCTTGCTACAAAAAGAGCACACTTCATCTGGTCGCGTCCCTTCACAGCGAGGCTATCGTTATTATGTTGACGAATTAATGCGTCAGCAACATTTATCAAAAGTTGTTCAGGAATCTTTAGAACATGTGTTTAATCGTAATTTTCAAGAAATTGATGATTTGATGCAAACAATGGTAAATGAATTAGCAAGCCTAACAGGTTATACGGTTGTTGCTCTAAAACCTGAATCAGCAGATATTCGCTTATCAGGTTTTCGTCTCGTACCAATTAACGGCCAACAAATTATGGCGATTATTGTTACGAATGATGGACAAGTTACGAGTCAAAGTTTTCGTTTACCAGAAGGTATGTCCGTAAAAAATCTTGATGATATGGTTGATTACATTAATAAGACATTAGTGAACCAACCCATTATTGAAGTTTTACGAACCCTAACTGGTGACTTGCCTTGGCAGATGGAACGTACAATCCGAACACCAGTTGCATTTTTGCAATTATTCGGTGATGTCTTGGCACGTTCTATTCATGATAAAGTGTTCATTGGCGGTTATTTAAATGTTCTTGACTTCACGACTGATTCTAGTTTGCAAGATATCAAACAATTATATCAATTGCTTGATTCAGCTAGAGATATGCGACGAGTTGTTGGAACGGCAAATGACGGAGTGATGGTACAAATTGGTGATGAAAATGGTAACAGTTTGTTATCACCATATAGTTTAGTATCAGCCACATATCGTGTTGCACAGTACGGCGTTGGGGCAATAGCTATATTAGGTCCAACATCTATGCGGTACGCTGACATGATAAGCTTGGTTGATGCGTTCCGGAGTGCTTTAACGCAACAGTTACTAGAATATTATCGTTAGAAAAGAGGTGTTGACATGTCAAAGGAAAAGCAGACTCCTGAAGAAGAAATCGAAGTTACCGGTGAACAAATCAATGTTGACACTGATAATGAAGAAACAACTTCTACAGTAGATCAAATTTCTGAGTTAGAAGCCAAAGTTTCTGAAGCAGAAGATAAGTACTTGCGTGCTCATGCAGAAATGCAAAACATGCAAGCACGATATGCAAAAGAGCAATCTCAAGCTGTTAAATTTGCTAATCAAAAATTAGCGCAATCAATTTTACCGGCTGTAGATAATCTAGAGCGTGCTTTGCAAGTTGAAGCTGATGATGATTCAGCGCAACAAATTAAGACGGGTGTTGAAATGGTGTATAAAACGCTAATTTCAGCACTTGAAGAACATGATGTGAGAGCAGTCGGTGAGGCTGGTGAAGCATTTGATCCTAACTTCCACCAAGCAATTCAATCAGTACCTGCAGATGATGATCATCCAGCGGATACCATTGCAACGGTTCTTCAAAAGGGTTACGTTTTAGCTGATCGTGTTGTTCGACCAGCGATGGTATCTGTTTATAATTAAGCAGTTATTCATTAATATTAGTATTTAACAAATAAAAAAATCTGATCAATAAGAGGTAAATTATTATGTCAAAGATCATTGGAATTGACTTAGGAACTACAAATTCAGCTGTTGCCGTTATGGAAGGTGGCGCACCAAAGATTATTACTAATCCTAATGGTGGTCGTACGACACCATCAGCTGTTTCATTTAAGAACGGTGAGACGCAAGTTGGAGACACAGCAAAGCGTCAAGCAATTACTAACCCTGATACAATCTTGTCAATCAAGTCACACATGGGTGAGCCTGGTTACAAAGTAACTGTTGATGGTAAGGACTATACACCACAAGAAATTTCAGCTATGATTTTACAATACATCAAAAAGTATGCTGAAGATTACTTAGGTGAAACAGTTGATAAAGCTGTTATTACTGTACCAGCTTACTTTAATGACGCACAACGTCAAGCAACTAAGGATGCTGGTAAGATTGCTGGATTAGAAGTTGAGCGTATTGTTAACGAGCCAACTGCTTCTTCATTAGCATATGGTTTAGATAAATTAGACCAAGACCAAAAGATTTTGGTTTACGATTTGGGTGGTGGAACATTTGATGTTTCTGTCCTTGAATTGGGTGATGGTGTGTTCGAAGTATTGTCAACAAATGGTGACACTCACCTTGGTGGTGACGACTTTGACCAAAAGGTTATCGACTGGTTAGCTGATGGCTTTAAGAAAGAACACGGTGTTGACTTAAAGAATGATAAGCTTGCTTTGCAACGTTTGAAGGATGCAGCCGAAACAGCTAAGAAGACATTGTCATCAGCTACTGAAGCTCAAATCGACCTACCATTTATTACAGCAACTAACGAAGGTCCATTGCACTTGCAAACAACTTTGTCTCGTGCACAATTTAATCAATTAACGGCTGATTTGGTAAAGCGTGCTGAAGCACCTGTTCGTAGCGCTTTGAAGGATGCCGGTCTATCAATTGATGAAATTGACAAGGTTATCTTAAACGGTGGTTCAACTCGTATTCCTGCTGTTCAAGAATCTGTTAAGAACTTGACAGGTAAGGAACCTGATCACTCAATTAACCCTGACGAAGCCGTAGCTCTTGGTGCTGCTGTTCAAGGTGGTGTTATCACTGGTGATGTTAAGGATGTGGTTTTGCTTGATGTTACACCATTGTCATTGGGAATTGAAACAATGGGTGGTGTCTTTACAAAGTTGATTGATCGTAACACGACTATTCCAACATCAAAGTCACAAACTTTCTCAACCGCTGCTGATAACCAACCAGCTGTTGATATCCATGTTTTGCAAGGTGAGCGTTCAATGGCTGCCGATAACAAGACATTGGGTCGTTTCCAATTAGCAGATATTCCAGCTGCACCACGTGGTGTACCTCAAATTGAAGTTAAGTTTGACATCGATCGTAATGGTATTGTTTCTGTATCTGCTAAGGATTTGGGAACAAATAAAGAGCAAAAGATTACCATCCAAAGCTCAGGATCATTGTCAGATGAAGAAATTGAACGTATGATGAATGATGCAAAGGCTAACGAAGAAGCTGATAAGTCACGTAAGGAAGAAGCTGACTTACGTAACGAAGTTGACCAATTGATTTTCCAATCAGAAAAGACTTTGGAAGAAGTTGGCGACAAGTTGCCTGAAGATGATAAGAAACCAGTAGAAGATGGCGTTGCAGACTTGAAAGCAGCGAAGGAAGCTGATAACTTAGAAGATATGAAGGCCAAGAAGGAAGCTTTGGAAAAGGTTTCTCAAGAATTAGCTGTTAAGTTGTATCAACAAGCACAACCAGCTGAAGGTCAAGAAGGTGCCGCACAAGAAGGTCAATCAGATGACAATACTGTTGACGGTGACTTTGAAGACGTATCAGATGACGATAAGAAATAATCAAATGATTTAACGATCTGAACACCCCTACGTTACAGACCGTACGTGATTGTGAGAATAGCAGCTCGCAATCACGATACATATTAAAATTTTTAGGAGGATTTGCCTCATGAATAATACTGAATTATATGAGCGTTTAGGTATTGATAAAAATGCCTCACAAGATGAAATTAAGAAGGCTTACCGTAAATTATCAAAAAAGTATCACCCAGATCTTAATCATGAGGCAGGTGCTGAAGAAAAATATAAAGAAATACAAGAAGCCTATGAAACATTAGGTGATGAACAAAAGCGTGCAATGTATGACCAATATGGTGCAACAGATGGCCAACCTGGTGGTCAAGGTGGTTTCGGTGGCTTTGGTGGTTTTGGTGGCGGTAACGCCCAATATGGCGACTTTTCTGACCTTGGTGATATCTTTAGTCAAATGTTTGGTGGTGGATTCCAAGATCCTAACCGTCCACGCAAGGGACAAGATTTGCAATACAGAATGAATCTAACCTTTGAAGAGGCTGTTTTTGGTAAAGATGCAACAATTTCGTATACACGTGCAACAAATGACGGTAAACAAGAAAGCAAAGAACTAAAGGTTACTGTTCCAGCTGGTGTTGAAAATGGTCAACAAATGCGTTTGACTGGTCAAGGTGAAGCCGGCTTTAATGGTGGTCCATATGGTGATCTGTTTGTTGTATTCCGTGTTTCACCGTCAAAGGATGATTTTGAACGTGAAGGGACAACGATTTATTCACGTATGCCAATTGACTTTACAACAGCTGCATTAGGTGGCGAAATTTCAGTTAAAACAGTGCATGGTGATGTTAAATTAAAGGTGCCTTCTGGTACAGCAACTGAGACTAATTTCCGTCTACGTGGTAAAGGTGCACCACATATGCGTAGTGGTAACAACGGTGATCACATTGTGACATTGTATGTAGATGTTCCAAAGAAATTGAATAAGGAACAGAAGAAAGCACTTGAAGCTTTTAAAGAAGCAATGACTGGTGAACATAAAAAAGGATTTTTCGGCTAAAAATACAAGCAAGTGACTTTGTTTAAGGTTACTTGCTTTTTTGTATGGCATAATTGATAAAGAAAACGGAGGTTACTAAATGCGCTTAGGAGATTTAAAAATTTCTTTACTTGGTATGCCATTAGAACGTCCGTTGGCAACACAATTATTTTCATCAGAGTATGTGTTTGTTGAAATTATGGGTAAAGAAGATAAAAAATTAATTTTAACGTTAGCGCCAAATCAAAGCACAACGATTCATGATTTACAAAAGTATGATGAAAATGATTTGGAGATAATGATTCGTGATAGCGAACAATTATTACATAAAATATACGGTTATCGTATTATAGACAACATTATTGTGTTAGCCTAATTAAGGAAGGGTAATATGCATAGACGAATGGGCTGGCTTTTAACGACCATAATTGCGATTGTTGCGCTCATTATGGTTTTAGTATTATATCGTAACAATGGGCAACCAACGCGTGTACGAACGATGGCAGAAGAAGCTATGAATCATAATAAACTTCCTTTTGCCAAAAAAGGACAAGACAGTTATGAAGAATATCAACCGACCAAAAAAGATTTAGCAAATAAAAACTATGTTGAACGTGGACAACTTAAAAAAATTGGTCAGTACCAACTAACAGAAACAGGACTTGAACAGAAGTGGGTAGATAATAAAAAAGTTGATAGTACCATTACGAATGGTAATATGATTTATCATATTAAAAATATCAATATTATTCAGAATACTGCACGCACACAAAATTCGCTATTATCAGCTAAACGTTCGTTAAACGATCGCAAATTAGGTGCCAAATTTATCACGTTGGTTATTAACTATGATGTGACAAACAATAATTTAGTAACAGCAATTACACCTGGTATTACAGCAATTAAATATTCTGATGACACAACGATGTCGATATTGAGTGGTATCTACAACGATGGTCGTTTAAATACTTCAGGTATTGTACCTTACGAAACGACGTCGACAACGACAACTGTATTGGTTCCTAAACATGTGGGAAAACATTTATCATCACTGGATATACAATTTGCGACAGTTAAAGATTCAGCAAATAATGAGATTGTAAAACCATCATCAGTTAGGACAATTACGTTTTAGCATCATTAAACTGCTGTATAAAGCAGTTAAAAAATGCTAAAATTATAACTAGTATAGACCGTCATTTAGGCGGTTTTCTTTTTGAGTAAAATTCAATTAGAAATAAGCACAAATAATTTAAAAGGATAAGGAGTTCCTAATTATGCAAATTGAGTTTCTAGGGACTGGCGCTGGTTCTCCAGCACGTTTTCGTAATGTAACGGGTGTTGCTTTACGTTTGCTTGAGGAAATTAATGAAGTTTGGTTGTTTGATGTTGGTGAAGGTACGCAACGTCAAATGTTACAATCAACTATTCGACCACGCAAAATCACGAAAATATTTATCACGCATTTACACGGTGATCATATTTATGGATTACCAGGACTATTGTCTTCACGCTCTTTTCAAGGAGGCGATGAGCCCTTAATGATATATGGGCCGAAAGGAATCCGTCAATTTGTGGAAGTTAGTTTACAAGTTTCACAAACCCATCTAACCTATCCAATTTCTTTTGTGGAATTACCTGACGCAGGTGGCGAGGTATTAGAAACGGCTAAATTCACAGTAACAGCTCTACCATTAGACCACCGTATTTTATCATTTGGCTACCGTGTTGAAGAACATGCACATCCAGGTGAATTACTAGTAGAACGCTTGCGCGAATTGAACGTACCAGAAGGTCCATTATATGGACAATTAAAACAAGGTAAGGATATTACGTTGTCAGACGGACGAACTATTTATAGTAAGGATGTCATTGGTGAAGCGAAGCCTGGTCGTTGTGTTGCAATTATCGGGGATACACGAAAAAATGACAATACGCTACTACTGGCGAAAAATGCTGATGTTATGGTTCATGAATCAACATATGGTAAAGGTGAAGGTAAGCAAGCACGTAATCACTACCATACAACTAGCATACAGGCAGCTAAAATTGCAGCGCAAGCTCAAGTTGGACGGTTATTATTGACACATATTTCGGCACGTTATGCAGGTAAGGCAGCAAATGAATTGGCTTATCAAGCACGTTCAACTTTTGAAAACATACGTGTTGTTAATGATTTTGATGTGTATGATGTGCCATTTGGTGAACAAACAAATTCAAAACCAATGACATTACCTGAAACAGACACTATTTCATAGAACGAGGAGGCATTTCATGATTAATTCACGTTATCAATGGGAACAACCGGATATTCAAAACCAAAAAGCGATTATTAATGAACTGAGCGAAACATTTGGTATCTCTAAATTAATTGCTAAAATTTTGGTCAATCGTGGCTATGATACCGTTGAAACAGCAAATGCCTTTTTACGTCCTGAAATCTCAGCGTTATATGATCCATTCTTATTGCATGATATGAATAAAGCGATTGAACGTTTATTCCAGGCTATTGACAACGGTGAAAACATTGTTGTTTATGGTGATTACGATGTTGATGGTATGACCAGTACGGCAATTATGACGTGGGCTTTGGAGTTGATGGGTGCTAATGTGACTTATTTTATCCCAAGTCGCTTTAGTGATGGATACGGACCTAATTTAGATAATTATCAAAAACTTGCTGCTGATGGGATGCAGTTGCTTGTGACAGTTGATAATGGTGTTTCAGGTAAAAACGAAGTAGCTTGGTTAATGTCACAGGGTATTGATGTTATTATTACAGATCATCATGAGTTACCAGCAGATTTACCGGTAGCGACAGCGATTGTACATCCCCGTCATCCAGATGGTGAGTATCCATTTGGTGGTTTATCAGGTGCTGGTGTTGCTTTTAAAGTTGCTTCAGCATTGCTTGAAGAACCAGCAGATGAAGTGTTGGATTTAGCTGCTCTAGGTACGGTGGCAGATGTTATGTCATTGACAGATGAAAATCGAATCATTGTAAAACAAGGGCTTGAAAATTTAAAGTTAGATCCACGTCCGGGGTTATCAGCATTGTTAGCAGCCGCTGGTACACAATTATCAGATATCGATTCATCAACAATTGGCTTCACGATTGCACCGCGTCTTAATTCTTTGGGACGTTTGGAAGATGCAACGACGGGTGTTCGATTGTTATTGATGGATGATGATGAAAGTGCTAAAACTTTAGCAGAACATGTTAACGAACTTAATCAAAAGCGACAGCAATTAGTGAATGATATAACGGTTGCTGCACAGGCTCAAGCACAAGAATTATCAGCTGATCCAGTTTTAGTGGTTGCTGGTGAAGGATGGCATGAAGGTGTATTAGGTATTGTTGCTAGCAAATTAGTTGAGCAAACTGATAAACCAACGATTGTGTTAACAATAAATGATAACGAGATGAAGGGATCTGGGCGATCAGTAGCAGCTTTTGACTTGTTTAAGGCTTTAGATGGTCATCGTGATTTAATGACAAACTTTGGTGGTCATGCGAGTGCTGCTGGGATGACGATACCAACAGATAATTTGGCAATGATTAGGTCAGTTTTAAAAGATGAAGCGACTAAACAAGCTCTAGCTACAGCTCAAAAGCCAAAATTGCAAATTGCTGCTGAAGTTACTGCATCAGATTTTACGCAACAAAATTTTGATAATTTACAGGTGTTAGCACCATTTGGTGAGGGTAATCCGGAGCCATTATTTGTCGTTAATGTAGACAACGTTGATAAAGTTAAAACAATGTCTGAGGGTAAGCATTTAAGATTTACAGCGCAGACAGCAGCGGGTGTACTACCAATTATTGCTTTTGGTTGGGGTCAACAAGCAGATGCTTTGAATGGCCATTTTTCATCATTGCAAGTTACAGGAACGATGAGTCAAAATACGTTTCGAGGCAGTACAACCTATCAGTTAATGTTGAAAGATATGGCCGCTCAGGGGGCCGCAATTTTAGATAAGCGTACTAGTCGCTTAACTAAACAAACTTTTGCTGCTAATGCGACATATGTATTTTTCAATAAAAATCATTATCAACAGCTATCTGAGTATATTACACAACCCGCAAATGCAGTGATGTGGCATGATATTGATCGGCAAACAGGGATTCAAACGATGGTGTTAGTGGATTTACCGGAATCATTGCCACAATTACAAGAACTATTACAAAATGCTGTACCGGAGCTTTTGGTACCAATGTTTTATGTTAAAAATCCCGTTTATTTACAAAAAGTACCAGATAAGCCAACTTTTGCAAAGGTTTTTAAATTTGTTAATTCGTTTAGAAATATTGATTTAAATAGGCAGTTGGATGATGCTGTCAATCATTTGAGCATACACAAGTTAACATTACAGTTAATATTAAAGGTGTTTTTGGAAGCAAAATTTGTTATAATCGAGAATGGTGTTTTAAATGCTGTACCAAATCCAGCGCCATTGAATCTAACCGAAACAGAGACGTTCCAAAAATTTATGGTACAGCGAGATCTTGAACGACAACTAATTTACAGTACAACAACTGAATTAGAAACGTTATTAATGAATTTAAGTAAGCAGGAGAGCTAAACAGATGTTGGATTTGAATGACTATATTACCTCTATTCCGGATTTTCCTGAAAAAGGTGTTATCTTCCGTGACATCACGCCATTATGGGGTGATCCAAAAGCGTACGCCGAAGCAACCCGGCGCATCACACACTTTGCTAAAATGCGTGATGTGAACGTTGTAGTTGGTCCTGAATCTCGTGGGTTTTTAGTTGGGGCACCAGTTGCTAATGAACTAGGTACTGGTATTGTCTTAGCACGTAAACCTGGTAAGTTACCAAGAGAAACCGTTAGTGAAAAATATACTTTAGAGTATGGTGAAGCAGCATTAGAAATGCATAAAGATGCTATTAAGCCCGGTGAAAAAGTGTTGATTACTGATGATCTACTTGCTACGGGTGGCACAATTGCTGCTGCCATTAAGTTGGTAGAATCTTTAGGGGGTATAGTTGCTGGATTGGCCTTTATGATTGAGTTAAAAGATTTAAATGGTCGTGAAAAACTTGAAGGTTATGATATCTTATCATTGATGAGTTACTAAAGATATATTGAAAAGAGACTCAGACATTTGTTTGGGTCTCTTGTTTTTTATAATAGGGTATGGAGGAGATATGGATACACTAAAGGGGCGGATGAAATCATTAGTTGGTTTAGTATTTATTTTATTAATGATTGAGCAAGTTATTAATGCACAGCAACACATACATATTTATCAACTGTTGACGATAGTAACGGTGCCAACTATCTTTTTTGTAGTTGGTTATTTTATAGATAGTACCCGATCATTTTCTCATCTATTATTAAATGGTATAAAAAAAATGGTTATACCATATGTCATAACCAGTATTGTTATTATGGCTTTGAATATATTGGCTAGCCAACTATCATGGATTAAGCAACCGTTTTCAGATGTTAAGACCATTATTAAAACATTTGCCTATGGTATTGGTTGGCCAACAGATACTTTATTTGGTCAAAGCAGTTTTGGCGTTGGCTTGGTTTGGTTATTACTAGCTATCTTTTTTGCGACGTTAATTTTTAATTTGGTTACCAAATTAAAGAAGTCGTGGTTGATGGTAATAGCAATCATTATGCTGACAGCCGCTGGTTATTTGTTTAGAACTATTGTGCAATTACCATGGTCATTGGAAGCAGCATTGATTGCGCAACCCTTTATGTATTTTGGTTCTTTAATTAAAGACCAACAAAAAATGCCCATGACCCTAGCCACATTTTTTGTTGGTATTATCTTGTGGTCTATTAGTAGTATTAGTGGGGCCTTTGATTTTACTGTTGCGTATAATCCATATCCTATTTTTGGCACCATTGCAAGCTTATTTGCAGTAAGTGTTATTTATGTTTTTCATGATAGGGTAATTTATCAAATTAAGCCATTGCAAATAATTTTAAAATATTTAGGTGATCATTTTATACTAGGGCTATCAGTAGCCACGTTGGTATTGTTGTTTATCCAGATAAACAGTGTCATGGCAAACGTTTATACAATTTTGATAGTATTAATTAGTATTGCTGTGATAGTTATGTTACAAAAGTTAATACTATTAATCAAAAAATAGCGCATTAGAACAAAAGTATATAAGTAGGGGTTAAAAATGAATGGCATAAATAAAAAAAGAAAAACACCAATTAGACCGTTAAATTATATTGGAATGATGCGAGTAACATTAACCGGTTTATTATTAGCAATCGGTACGACAGTTATGTTGCAAGTGGCAATGTTTTTCCAAGATTGGGGTCGTTATAATCAGACAACAGATTTTACAAAAGCCCTAGGTGAATCAATTAAATTTATGTTAGCGCCACGTGCTTGGTTTTCAGTGTTTATTTGTTTTGTATTTTTTGTTTTAATTTATGCAATTTTAAATTGCTTTTTTATGACGATAGCGATTTATCTGATAACAGTAATTGTTGTTTTTGTTGCTGAGTACATGAAAGTTAAAGCACGTAATGAACCAATAATGTTTAGTGACATGTCGGAAGCGACTGCTGTTGGTGGCCTAACAGGAATGATTGATCGCCAATTATTAATTGGTGCCGTTAGTTTAGGATTAATTATCCTTATTATTGCGGTATTACTAGAATATCTCGTACATAAACAAAAACTTGGCCGTTTAAATAATTTTTTTAGCCAATTAAAGTTCAAAAATAAATGGTTTCGTTTGGTTATGTTGGTCGTTACAATGGGTTCATTATCAATTTCGTTTGTTGTTAATGCCGATCATAATCAGGCTTGGCTACAAAAGTTTGGTTATCAACGGGTTGTTTATAGTTCTGGGGATGATTCACTTTGGAACGGCCCAATTGCGACTTTTATGGCGAATATTTCAACCGTTATTATGCGTGAACCTCATGATTATTCGGCTAAAGAAATGCAACGTATTGAGAAGAAGTATGGTAATACAGCACAACAAATTAATGAAACACGACAATCAAAAGCAGCGGGACAAACAGTTGCTTATATTTTAAGTGAATCTCTCGCTAATCCAAATGATATTAAAGGATTCCAATATAAAGGGGATAACGTTTCTAAGAATTTGGAGGCTGTTAAACAACAAGCAACTGTGTCTGGAAAAATGTTATCTTCTGGTTACGGTGGAGGGACTGCTAATATTGAATATATGACATTAGCTGGTTTTCCATTAGCAACATATGCACCAGAGATGACTGTTCCATATGTGCAATTAGTACCTTTTGCGCATACAGTGCCTAATATTGCACAAGTATTTGATAAAAAAGAAGTATTACATCCGTTTGTGGGAAGTTTGTATAATCGTAAAGAAGCGTATAAGAAAATGGGGATTAACCATTTTTATACTACGGATAATAAGGATGATACTTATCCTAAAAAGTATCTGGGTGGTGCTTCTGAGAATGCCTATCCGACAGATGATAATGCCTTTAAGTACTTAGAAAATAAAATTTTGAAGTCAACTGATAAAAAATCGCAATTTATTCAGTTAATGACCATGCAGAATCATATGCCGTATTATCAAGGAGAATATCCTAATAATCAGTATCAAATGACAAAACCAGTTGTTTCAGGAAATACTAAGACCCAGATAGAAAGTTACCTAGCAGGTGTTCATCAATCTGACTTGGCCTTGGAAAAATTGATTAAGCATGTTGATAATTCAAAGCGACCAATTACATTGGTGTTTTATGGTGATCATTGGCCAGGAATTTTTACTTTTGTTGACCCGCAAATTCAAGCAAAAGAAGCTCATGAGACAGATTATTTTATTTATCAAAATGATGCTGCTAAAAAAAGGGAACAGTTACAAAGTAATCTTAAGCGGCCATATGCTTCTCCAAGTGATTTCCCAGCTTTGACATTAGACGCGATGAATGTCAAAGTTTCACCGTTTTATGCTTTACAGACACAGGTGAGTGAACAATTGCCTGCGTTTGCTAATTATACACGGGGAAAATTTGTAGATGAACAAGGCCATACTATCCAAACGAAACAATTAACCAGTAAACAGAAACGTTTATTAGCAGATTTTAAGTTAGTACAATATGATTTGAGTGATGGCCAACATTATTTGTCTAATAAATTTACAAAAACCATGAAATAAAAATGAGTATTTTACATTATTAGAAAACGATAGTATAGATATAAGGGCTTTTAAAGGAAAATATGTTATTCTTATTTATTAGCGTAGCTACTTAGGTTTAAAAAATGCAGAATGAAGGAGCTAGTGTGTTATTACCTAGCTCTTTTTAATTGGTTATCTAAAAAGGGGAAGTATTTTGCAATTACTTGAAAAAAATAGAATTGTTAATATCTTGGCCAGTATCGTTACACTGATGTTAGTATTGATGCAAATGATTACGATTCCAGATCATCCAGTGATATATAATTTTTTAACATGGTTAACATGGCCATCATTGTTTTTTATTGCAGGTTATTATATGACTAACAAAGAAGGTAAAGCTAGCATATTACATATTATAAGATGTTACTTATTACCATACATAATAACGGGAGTACTTATTGTCGTTGTTAATAAAATAATGCAGGTTCTTCATTTAGCTGGAGAATGGGTAAAAATACCGTTTCCATCAATGAAAATTGGCGCAGTAACGATGTTATATGGTAATGGTTGGCCAACAGATACATTGATTGGCCATCATGATTTTGGTATTGGTTTGCTTTGGATTTTGCTAGCATTGCTTTTTGGGGTATGTATCCAATTAATGATAGATAAGTTACGGATTCAAATAGTTAAAGTAATCATTAGCTTAGTTTTGATGGTATTAGGTTTTTATTTAGGTACTAAAGTGCAGTTACCTTGGTCGTTAGATGCAGCATTGATTATGCAACTATATATTCTATCAGGAAAATATTTTAAAACAGTCGTTATAACAAATATTAGTGCACCGGTTACCATTGGTGTAGGGATGCTAACTGTTTGGTTGATGTCGATTAGTAGTGGTCCTTTTGAATTAACTTTAGCAACAACACGTTATTGGTTTTGGGGTACAATAACGGCATTATTAGGGTTAATTATGTTGATTTTAATTGCCAATTATTTGACAAAGTTATTGTCTAATCCTTTATATGATTATTTTGTCAAATTGGGCGATAAACAGTCAATTAATATTGCAGTGTTGGCTTTCGTTAACTTGATGTTTCCGATTGCACACTATGTTAGTGTGATAATTAAGTTACCTCATGGTACTTTTGTGATTATTTGGTTAGTTATGGTTATTATTGTTTTCGTAGTAAAACTTATGATTCAATATATGGGCCAACGCTACTTTAATTGGTCTAGTAATGAAGGAATTAGTTAAATGAAAAAAAGATTTCAAAATTTTAAATTAACTGGGCCATCATTTAATGGGTGGATGAAACTGTTGTTGATTGGCTTAATATTTAGTATTTGTACCACAATACTATTACAGTTTGCAATGTATTTCCAAACATGGGGGCGGTTTGACCAAACCAATGATATTGGGCAAGCTTTCCAAGCAGCATTCCGGTTTATGGAGCGTCCTCAAGCATATTTTTCAGTATTAGTTGGTTTGATTTTATTTATTTTTATTATTGTACTAATTAATCATCTATTTATTGGTATCGCAACATATTGGGTGTTAGTGATTGTGGCGTTCATTGCTGAATATATGAAGATGAAAGCACGTAATGAACCTATTTTATACAGTGATTTATCTGAGGTTACGGCTGTTGGTGGTTTAACACAGATGGTTGATAAAACTTTGCTGTTTGGGGCAATCGTGACGATTTTAGTATTAATTGTTATTGTTGTTGGTTTAGAGACATGGGTACGCAAAAAGCGCACAAGTAGGTTCGCAGAATCAGTGCACGGCATGATGTTCCAAAAGATGGGGGAACGTTTGTTAGTATTATGTGCGTCAGTTGTGTTACTAGGGTCACCATTTTTAGCAAGCGCAGACAGTAATCGCGCATTATTAGAGCATTTTGGGTATCAGTGGCAAAGTGTTAATACTGGCGATGATACCATGGTGAATGGACCAGTTATGACTTTTGTATCGAATATTGCAACCGTTATTATGCGTGAACCAGCAGGTTATTCAGCTAAAAGCATGGCTAAACTAGATCAAAAATATGAGAAATATGCAGCAGAGATTAATAAAACACGCACAAATAATTTAGCAGGTCAAACAGTTATTACGTT
The DNA here is from genome assembly GCF_010306265.1 of Weissella sagaensis. Taxonomy (NCBI): domain Bacteria; kingdom Bacillati; phylum Bacillota; class Bacilli; order Lactobacillales; family Lactobacillaceae; genus Weissella; species Weissella sagaensis. Next base: position 118,258 of record NZ_BLKA01000002.1, read on the forward strand.
GCTAAGTGAGTCACTAACAGACCCCAATAAAGTAGACGCCTTAAAGTATACAGGGACAGATGTCTACAAAAATATTAATCAGATTAAAAAGAATGCTGTCATGTCTGGAACAATGTTGTCATCTGGCTATGGCGGTGGAACTGCTAACATTGAGTATATGACTTTAGCGGGATTCCCGTTAAATACGTATGCGCCAGAAATGGTAGTTCCCTATACCCAATTAGTACCGTTTGCTGATAAAGTACCAACGCTACCTGGATTATTTGACAAGCGTGAAGTAATTCATCCATACGTGGGAACATTTTATAACCGGCGTGATGCCTATAAGAAGATGGCAATTCAAAAGTTTTATACAACAGATGGCCAAAAATATAAATATCCTGCTTCATATGCAGGTACTTTAGGTGATTCAGGATATACAGCTGATAAAAATTCTTATCGATATTTGTTAAAGAAAATTGCAAAATCTTCAAATAAAGATTCGCAGTTTTTGCAATTAATGACAATGCAAAACCATATGCCATATAACCCTGGTGAATATGGTAAGAACAATTACAAAGTGACATCACCAACTTTATCAGATACAGCACGAGAACAAATTGAAACATACATCACAGGTGTTCACTATACTGATGTTGCAACAAAGAATTTGATTGCTAAATTAGATAGATTGCAGCGACCAGTTACGCTGATTTTTTATGGTGATCATTGGCCAGGTGTTTTTACTTTTGTTGATCCAAATAAGCAACAGGAACGTTCACATGAAACTGATTACTTTATATACCAAAACAAAGCTGCACAAGAACAAAGCAAGCAAAATTTGAATAAACATGAACGTGCTTATGCATCACCAAGTGATTTTCCGGCACTAGCTTTGCAGGCAACGAATAGTAAGGTATCGCCACTTTTTGCTTTACAAACAAAAATTGTGAAAGAACTACCAGCATTTGCAAATTATCAACGCAATCGCTTTGTGGATAATAATGGCCATCAGTTATCAACGAAAGACTTAACTAAACAACAAAAAATGTTATTACATGACTTGAAATTGGTGCAATATGATTTGAGTTCGGGTAATCATTACTTAAAAAATGATTTTATCAAGTAATGACAATCACATGCTTAGTTAATGGTTTTTTTGATGAAGTGAAATGATATAATAATAATCGTGCTAGTTAAAAAAGCACTTTTATTTTGCATAAAATGTTATTTTTTAAGGAGTAAACATGGGGATTAATGCCATCAAAAAAGGGATTTATTATTTAATACCAGCGTTATTTTTCGTCATGCTGTTAGCGTATGTTGGCCGCTTTGGCTTTCTTTATTCAGGTGCAGATTTGCAATTTCATGCTAATCGAATATTTGAATACTACAATCATTTAAAAAGCGGGAATTTAATTCCTGTTATTTCAACATTTTCATCAAATCAAATTGGTAGTTTGGTACCAACCATGTATCCGTCACTACCAATATATATTGGTGCAATTTTACAATTTATTTTCCCACCAGTTACGTCATTGTATGTCTTAATGTGGGCACAGTTAATGGTCCAATTTAGTATTGCAAAATGGGTCGGAAAAGAGCTTTCGTTATCGGTGTTAGAAAGTACAATTGCTGCTTTTATTTATACAATAACAACGCCATTGATATCGCAATCGGTCCAACAATGGTTATTTGGAGAAGTATGGGCGATGTCGTTTATGCCATTGGTGGTACTGGGATTGATTCGCTTGGTAAAAAGTACGACCGATAATATTGTGAAGTTAGATAGAAAGACTATTTTATTGTTAGCAATTGGCTTTACTTTAATTATCTTGTCACACATGTTATCTTTTGTTATTATTACGGTTTACACAGCAATATTTACGGCCTTTTTATTGATTTTCAAAAAAAATAAATTGAATAGCTTAGCTAATTTGTCTGTGTCAGCTATTGTTACAATTTTGTTATCAATGGTATTCTTAATGCCGTTTATTATTGCAATGTTGCGTAATGATTTAGCCACACCTGGTGCTACGACATTAACGATTTGGTCTGCACCAGATATTCAAGAATTATTTAAGACAGCTTTTTCATTTAAATCAGATGTTATTTTTAAAACAAATAGTATTGGTATTGTCGCATTCATATCAATTTTTGGTGTGTTATTTACTTGGTGGAAACAAGATCGTTTTACTAAATATGCAACAATTGTATCAATGTTAATTATTTTTAGCGGTATGAGTTATATTTGGCAATATTTGTATACGACACCGTTGGGCGTTATTCAATTTCCACATCGTGTATTTATTATCGCTATCTTTTTATTGAGTTTAACGTCAATTTTTATGATTCGTAATATCTTCCAATCTATTAAAGTGCAACGTATTTTATATGTAGGATTAACAATAATATCAGTTGTTGTTACATTATTTAGCTTGAAATTTGGGTTTGTCGATCGGGTTAATGTATTGTCAGTACACACAGATTATAAACCTACGTCAAAAAAGCCAGTTAGTTATACACCGATTGCTAATTTTAAAATTAAAAATGATGATTTTAAGAATATTATGGGGTATTGGATAACTTATGGTGCTTTTGATTATATGCCAGCTAATTTTCAGTTTAATAAAGCTTTGCAAGAAAAGAAAATTATACAGAATGGTCAACTTATTAATACGTCAACAAAATCAATTAGTAATGGTTTAATCTATCAAGCTAAGTTTAAAAAACAAGTACAGACAATTTTGCCGATGGTGGGGTATCAGGGATTGAATTATGAAATAGTCGATAATCATCATCAGCACTATGATTATAAAATAAATAAGGATAAGCAATTAGTTATCAAAACTAGAAATGTGGCTATTAATAAAGTAACTGTTCGTGCCATTACCCCAATAACAACGTATATTGCATGGATAATTAGCATGGTGACATTTTTATTATTATTAGTCAGCGTATTAAGAAATAAAAATAAATAATTTAGATAAAGCAAACACCAAATCAAAAGTTGTTATTTTTTTTGATTTGGTGTTTTTATTTACTTAAATAGAGATGTATGACAGAGTGAATTGGTAATAATTTGTGCTTTATTTACTAAAAATGGTAATATAATAAGAGCGTTTTTTTAAAATATAATGAATAAATTTTTAATTTGTAAGATCGGGTATGGACAAAGAAATAATGAATATTAGAAAAAGAACTGTTAGCGTTTTAACAGGCGTTGCAATCATTATGTTGATTGCGATGCAAATGGTTAGCCAACAGCAGAATATCGCGTGGTATCGGTTTTTAACATGGACCACTTGGCCAATGATATTTTTTGTTGCTGGATATGCAATTAAAATTAATCAAAGAATTGTACAAACACTTACACAATCAATATTAAAATATTTAGTACCATATTTTTTAATTAGTCTCTTGTTGATTGCTAGTAGTAAATTTGTCCAAATGTTTGGATTAACATCGTTACTTAACCAGCCATTTCAAGCGATTCGGGTTGGTGTAAAGGCGATGCTATATGGTAATGGTTGGCCAGGAGCCACAATGTTTTGGCAATTTGAGACCGGTATTGGCCTTGGTTGGGCGTTATTAGCCTTGTTTTGGGGAACTATTATAACAACTTTAATTATTAAAATTAAGCCACTGTCCCTACAAATTGTATTAGTTGTATTAATAACATATGGTGGATTTTATGTTTCACGAGGGGTCCAATTACCTTGGTCTTTTACATCAGGGGTAGTGGTGCAACCATTTATGTTATTAGGTCACTATTTTAATGATGAAACCAAGGCCTGGCAACCAGCACGAGCCACAATTTTGGCAGGTGGTATTATTAGTTGGATAATGTCACATAATGGTGCGTATGAATTAACTGTTGCGCAAATTAATCATTGGATTATTGGAACATTGGCAGCCATAATCATACTTGAAGCGATACTATCAATTATTTGGTATATTAGTGAGCATTTATCTCGCTGGACGATGTGGTTGATTGGTATAGGTAAACATTACAGTATAAGCATTGCTATTTTATCGTTTATGACGATGATTGTGCCGATAAAAAATCAGCTAAACAATATAATTACAACTGAATGGCTTGTTTTTATGCTGGCTTGGGTAATCGTTTTGCTTATTATTATTGTATCGAAATGGGCAGTAATTAAAATTACGGATTATTGGGATAAGGATAGGGTAAATTAGATGAAGAGAATTTTTAATAAATCTAAATTTATAGGACCTTCTTTCAATGGCTGGATGAAATTATTAATTATTGGGTTAGTTTTAAGTATTGTGACAGTTTTTTTGTTGCAATTTGCAATGCACTTTCAAGTATGGGGGCGCCTGAACTATCAATCTACTGATATACCAGTTGTATTAGATTTTGTCCGTCAATATATGATGCGACCACAAGCACTCTATTCAATGCTAGCTTGTTTAACATTATTTATTTTTATAGTAGTGCTGGTTAATCATTTGTTTATGGGGGTTGCGATATATTCGTTAACGGCAATTGTAGCAATTGTGGCCGAATATATGAAAATGAAAACGCGTAATGAACCAATTATTTTTAGTGATATGTCAGAAGTTACTGCTGTCAGTGGATTGACAAAAATGGTTGATAAAGACTTATTAGTTGCGGCTGTAGCGGGGATTGTCATACTGCTTGTACTTGCAGTTGGATTAGAGCTCTATATACGCCGAAAAAAAGTTGGTAAGTTTTCTGAGTCAGTGCAAAGTATGATGTTTAAGCAGGCAGGGAGCCGATTGGTTGTTTTAATCGTTACCTTTTTAATGTTAGCAACACCGTTTGTCGTTAATGCTGATCAAAATCGTGCTATTTTAAATCATTTTGGGTATCAATGGCAAAATAAAATAGGCGTTGATGATGCCATGGTCAATGGCCCAATTATGACATTTGTATCAAATATTTCTAGTGTCATTATGCGAGAACCGGCTGGTTATTCTGCTAAAGAAATGGCACATTTACAAAAGAAATATACCCAATATGCAGATAAATTAAATGAAACAAGACAGGATAATTTAAAAGGACAAACTGTTATTTCTATTTTGAGTGAATCATTAACCAATCCAGATGATGTTCCTAATTTAGCATATAAAGGGCCAGATGCTTATAAAAATATTGATGCTATTAAAGATAAAGCAGTAATTTCTGGTAAAATGCTGTCGTCAGGTCATGGTGGTGGTACAGCCAACATTGAATATATGACAATTGCTGGGCTTCCTTTAGCAACTTTTGCACCAGAAATGGCAGTTCCTTATACACAAGTTGTACCATTTGCACATAAAACACCCATTCTACCAAGTCTATTTGATAAACGAGAAGTACTTCATCCATATGCAGGAATGTTTTATAACCGGCGTGATGCTTACAAAGATATGGGAATTCAAAAGTTCTACACAACTGATGGGTTAACCTATAAGTATCCGGACAAGTACACTGGTAAATTATCATCTCGTGCAGAGTATCCAACTGATGAAAATGCGTATAAATTCTTATTAGATAAAGTGGATACCACAAATAATAAAGATTCACAGTTTTTACAATTAATGACAATGCAGAATCACTTACCATATTCAGCTAAAGAATATCCGAATAGTCCTTATAAGATGAAAGAACCGGCTGTTTCAAATTCAACTAAGGATCAAATTGAAACATACATTACAGGTGTACACCAAACCGATTTGGCAACGAAAAAATTAATTGCTAAAGTTGAAAAGATTAAGCGCCCAATAACGATGGTTTTTTATGGTGATCATTGGCCGGTTGTATTTACTTTTGTCGATCAAAATAAGCAAATGCAAACAAGTCATGAAACTGATTACTTTATTTATCAGAATGCAGCTGCCCGTAAAATGAATAAGAGTAAGTTACAGCATGATGAGCGTCCGTACGCATCACCAAGTGATTTTCCAGCATTGGCATTAAAAGCTACTAACAGTAAATTGACACCGTTCTTTGCTTTGCAGACCAAATTTGTTGATGAATTACCAGCACTTGCTAATTACACACGAGACATATTTGTTGATGAGCAGGGGCATAAGTTAAATACAAAAGATTTGACGTCAAAGCAGAAAAAATTGTTACATGAATTCATGTTAGTACAATATGATATTACTGCTGGTAATCATTATTTAGATGATAGTTTTACAGATAATCAATAAGGTGTAATAAAAGATTAACGGGCCAGTTTAAATACATTGTTGGAGTCCCCAGTTGATAGATAAAGATGAATTTGCATTATATTCTTTATCTATCAATAGGGGATTTTTTATGCAAAAAATATGAGCACAAACAAAAACTTCATCCCGGAACTCTCACGGGATGAAGTTTTTGTTAAATATGAAGAGGTGCATTTTTATCCAAAAAAATGGTTCTAATAAATTTAAATTTTAGAACGATAAAAACAGCAATAATGGACCATAATACTCTGATAAGACTAATGATGATATAAGCAGCATTTTCACTCACAGCAGCGGATAGTGGTATCAATAGGTGTGTATTAACCATCGAATCTATGAAGATAATATCAAGCCAGTTAAAGATGAAAAACAAAATCGACACTTGCCCAATCCATTTAAAAAGAGCAGCAAAATTAGTTGTAAATTTAATAATACCTTTGGCCAGTAATAGTAAAATAAACGGTGTACCAAGTCCGCCAAGTGTTGCTAATAAAATATGATTTGCTGTACCAGCGGTTAAACCATACCAACCTGATAAAGCACCGACAATCCAAAAAGTTGCACAAATGCATATCAGTAAATAATATGTCCAATTATTTTCAATTTTTTGACGATAATTTTTCCATAAATGTCCAGCATAGTAATAAAGTTGTACTTGAAGAACTGCTGCCAAGGAAAGTGGGAATCGATATAAAGGACCTAGATAAAAACCAAGTAAAACGCAAATTAGGACAAAAATAATTTGTAGAGAATGACTTTTTAACTTCATAATAAAATGAAATAGTATGTTACCGATAAACATGGCTGGTAAAAACCAAAGGGCACCAATTGCAATGTTGCCATCTCCAAATAATGCTATTCCGGGTGCACCTGAGGCATAAAATGCAGCTATTGTAAAAACTTTAATAGTGTGTAGTGTCGGAATTTTTATGTAATTTAAAATAATCCAAATTATAGCCAAAATTATGTATGGAAACAGTAAGGTATTGAAGCCGCCTTTTATTAGTGACATTATCTTTTTATTTCGATAAAAATAGCCTGAAACGAAGAAAAAAATGGGTAAATTCATTTCGAAGATAATATTTTGTAAGAAATTTAAATGGCCACCCATTAAAGTGTGACCAATGATTACACCCAAAACGCCCATTGCCCTGGCGATGTCAAAAGTGGCATCACGTTGCATTTGTTTACTCATTAAAAGAACACCTCATTGTATAAATAATCTTTAAGTTATTATAACGCTAATATATATCCCATATTTTATCTTTAATAGAATTTTTAGCATTTAGATGTACCTCATAATTTATGTTAAAATAATAGCCATACTTATATATTTGGGGTGATTTAATGAAAACAGAACGTGAAATTATGTTGTCGGGTAAGCTTTATAAATCAGGTGATAAAGAACTGATTGCTGCTCGTAAAGCTGGTAAACGATGTGTGGCATTGTATAATCAAACGGCCCATGAAGATGAAGAACAGGTACAAGAATTATTAGAAGATTTAATGGGGAAAATTGGTAAAGATAGTTATATTGAGTCTGATCTGTATATTGATTACGGGAAAAATATCTATATTGGCGATACCTTTTACGGCAACACGGGATTAACGATTTTAGACACTTGTGAAGTACATATTGGTAATAATGTTATGATTGGACCACGTGTTAGTTTAATTACTGCTGGTCATCCGATTGATGCAGCTGTCCGTGTACGTGGGTTAGAATATGGTAAGCCAATAACAATTGGTGACAATGTTTGGATTGGTGCTAACGTTTTTGTTGGCCCGGGGGTCACGATTGGTGATAACGTTGTAATTGGTGGCGGTGCTGTGGTGGTTAAAGATATCCCAGCTGATACTGTTGCTGTTGGTAATCCAGCTAAAGTAATGCGCCCAATTACAGAAGCTGATAAAGCTAATTGGGAACAACAAGAAAAAGATTACTACGATAATCGTAATAAATAGTAAAAATGAGTGATGTTTTAATTGACATCACTCATTTTTTAATTAATTTCGTTACGATAAACACCAATAACTTGGCCAATAATTTCAACGTTATTAGTAATAACTGGTTTGAGATTACTATTTTCTGGTTGTAAACGGACTTGATTTCTTTCTTTAAAATAACGATAGACATTTGTTTGGCGTGCACCATCACTATTCTTATCTAAAATTACGGCAACAATTGCACCATCTGGAATAGCAGTCTCTTTTTTAATAATCAGATAATCATGATTTAAAATACCAATATTAATCATCGTGTTGCTATTATGTTTTAGTATAATAGTTTCTTCATCTAGTGAGGCTACTATATCTTGAGGTGTATTAATCATAGGAGCTGGTGTATCAGCTAAAGTGAGTATATCTGCCTTTTTGAGGGCTTGAATACCTGTAGGTGTCACCGTAATAGCGCGTGTTTTTTCTGCTTTTTTTTGAATAAAGCCTTTATCTTGTAATCTTGTTAAGTGACCATGAACAGTAGAAGAAGAAGCTAAGCCAACACCATCACCAATTTCACGGACGGTTGGTGGATAACCACGCTGTTGTTGTTTTTCATAAATAAATTTCAAAATATCTAATTGTTTGGTAGACTTGTTAGTCATCATCAAGTACTCCTTTTTATCAATTCTATTCTACGCTAAATATTGTTTTTGTTGATATTTGTATAATTAATTATGTAATGAATCGAGTGAATTATGTTAAAATGATACCATTAACTTCAATGAAAAGGTGGAATGGGCATGGCTGAAACTGAACATATGATGGCTGTTCGTACACGAATTAACGAATTAGCTGCTAAAGCAAAAACCTCAGAAGGGTTAACAGAGGAAGAAATTTCAGAACGTGCTGAATTGCGAGCTGAATTTTTGGATAATTTTAGAAAAGCATTTCGTTCACAAGTAGAAATGCTTCAGGTTTATGATGAAGATGGTAATGAAGTCACGCCTGAAAAAGTAAAGAAAATTCAACGTGACAAAGGTATTCGCGATAATTAAACGTTCTAATAACTAGTAAAAAGGCGTATAATTAGATATAATGGTATTTGAATATATTTTTGGAGTAATAAAATGAACACAACAATTTGGATTTTTATTGTCATTCTTGCTGCGATACTTGGTGCTGTCGCTGGTTTCTTTATTGCACGTCGCTCAATGGAGACGTATATTAAGAATAATCCACCAATTTCAGAAGAAATGATGAAATCAATGATGACTTCAATGGGACAAAAGCCGTCACAAAAGCGTTTGAACCAAATGATGTCACAAATGAAGAATCAAGCACAAACTTCTTCAAAGAAGAAATAGTGTGATTAAAAAAGTTGAGTTGACAACAACTCAACTTTTTTATTAGGCATATGTTTATGCACGAGGGCAATAAAAAAGGTAAAAACATTTGTTTAAAATGAGTTTACCTTTTTATGTGAGAAAATATCCCACTCATATTTAATGATTGTTTTTCTTTGTTGGCTTAGGATCCACATACACCCAATTAGGATCAATTTCTTGATCTAATTTATCAAATGAAGCTTGGAGAGTATTACCAAATTCATTGGTCGTTTCTTCGTTGATTTTCGTTCGTTTATCAATATAAATGGGATCACCAAAGGCCATAGTCACGTTTTTACGTTTAAACAATCCCGAAAATTTAACAGGTCCTTGATAAACAATTGGGACTAATGGTACACCAGAAAGTTTGGCGATTATTAATGCACCACCTTTCATTTCCTCAGAATGCCGACTGCCCGATGGAAACATAATCAAACTTAAGTCAGTCTTTTTAAGATTTTGAACAGGCATCTTGATTGCTGAAGGACCAGGATGATCACGATCAACCGAAAAAGCATTGGCATGAATTAAAATCCACTTTAAAATGGGGTTTTTAAAAAGTTCTTTTTTAGCCATAAAACTAAAACGATGTGGCCAGCCTGCTAGTGCAAAGAAAATTGGTTCCCACCAAGTACGGTGTGGGCCGACTAAAATATAATTGCCTTTTGGTAATTTATCTGTGCCAAGTAATTTATAACGACCATTAATTAGCCAGACAACGCCAGCAGCAACATAACGTATGAATGAATAGAACATATTTTGTTCATCCTCCCTAATAATAACGCCTTATTATCCCACAAAAATGGCGTTATTGGCAAATAATTATGAAATAAGGAGTTTAATTTTTATGAAAGTTGAATTATTACCTGATGAACGTGTTGACATGTTATATAACGATGATGTTCATATTATTCAAAGTAAAAATGTTTTTTCATTTTCACTAGATGCAGTCTTACTTGCAAACTTTGCGCAACCACGTAAGGGCGGACGTGGGTTAACTGTTGATTTGGGAACAGGAAATGGGGCAGTGGCATTATTTATGGCACATAAAGTCACGGGTAATATTGTTGGTGTAGAGATTCAAGAAAGGCTTGCTGATATGGCCAAACGTTCAGTTATGATGAATGATTTGACGGATAAAATTAGAATCATAAACGCAGATATGCGTGATATTTTTGATGATATCCGGCCAGGATCAGCTGATATGGTTGTGTCAAACCCACCATATTTTTCAATAGATAATGATCAAACCATTATTCATGAAAATGAGCATTATGCGATTGCACGTCATGAAATTATGGCTGATTTAGAATTGGTAATATATACAGCAAAAAAATTGTTAAAAAATAAAGCCCATTTTTATATGGTGCACCGACCAGATCGCTTATTTGAAATTTTAGCTACCTTACAAAAAAATCATTTGTCCCCTAAGCGTATTCAGTTTGTTTATCCTAAAGCAGGTGAACCTGCTAATGTGCTATTAATTGATGCTATTAAAGATGGTAAATTGACAGGTGCACAAATACTACCACCAATTATTACACATAATCAAGACGATACGTATACTGATGCCGTATGGTCAATTTATGAAGGCCGGCAACAACATGAATAAACTTTATTATATGTATGTCTTATTAACAGCAGATAATATGTTGTATTGTGGTTTTACAAATGATGTTGGGCAACGCTTTGCAACGCATGAGGCCGGTAAAGGGGCAAAATTTACGCGACCAGCTAAGCGGCATCCATTACAATTAATTTATGCAGAAGCTTTTGAATCGAAACATGATGCACTTCATGCTGAGGCAATGTTTAAACAATTAAGTAGAAAGCAAAAAGAGGCCTTTTTGCGAAATCATCAAGTTAGTGTATTTATGGATTAATTTATTGACATTTATGAAAAAAATGAGTATAGTAAGTAATTGGTTTTATACCAAAAATACTCACTAGTTCTCAATAGTTTGACGGGTGCCCCTTTTACGGGTCGCCAGGCTACATGCGAGGCTAGGTGGACAAAACATTTGGAGGCAGATACTCATGGCAGTAATCTCAATGAAGCAATTACTTGAAGCTGGTGTACACTTTGGACACCAAACTCGTCGTTGGAACCCAAAGATGTCAGATTACATCTTTACGGAACGTAACGGCATTTACATTATCGATTTGCAAAAGACAGTTAAGTTGGTTGATCAAGCATATAACTATGTTCGTGATGCAGCAGCTGATGGTGCAACGGTATTGTTTGTTGGTACTAAGAAGCAAGCACAAGACTCAATTGCTGAAGAAGCAACTCGTGCAAACATGTTCTACGTTAACCACCGTTGGTTAGGTGGAACTTTGACAAACTGGAATACTATCCAAGCACGTATCGCCCGTCTTAAGGAATTACGTGCAATGGAAGAAGATGGTACTTTTGATCGTTTGCCAAAGAAGGAAGTTTCATTGCTAATCAAGCAACGTGAAAAGTTGAACAAGTTCTTGGGTGGTATCGCAGATATGCCTAAGATTCCTGATTTGATGTTCATCGTTGATCCTCACAAGGAACAATTGGCAGTGCAAGAAGCACACAAGTTGAACATTCCTATCGTGGCTATGGTCGACACTAATGCTGACCCTGATCAAATCGACGTTAAGATTCCATCAAACGATGATGCAATCCGTGCCGTACGTTTGATTACTTCAAAGATGGCTGATGCTATTATTGAAGGTAACCAAGGTGAAGATTCTGTAGAAGAAGCTGACTTTGCAGCTGAAGGTGACAAGCCAGCTTCAATCGAAGAATTGACTGATCTTGTTGAAGGTAAGAAGAACTAATTCTGCTTTTCAAGATATAAAAAAGCTTACGCCTAATTGGGCGTAAGCTTTTTTTGCGCTATGAGCAAAACTCATGTAAAATGGTAGTAGATATCTAGCTAACTATATAGAAAATGACTTAATTTTCGTGTATACTAGTTTAGATAAGATTTAGCATATACAAGGAGACCATAAAAATGGCTATTACTGCTTCACAAGTTAAAGAGTTACGTGAGAAGACCGGTGTTGGTATGATGGATGCCAAGAAGGCATTGGTTCAAACTGAAGGTGACATGGACAAGGCAATTGATGCTTTGCGTGAAAAGGGAATGGCAAAAGCCGCTAAAAAGGCTGGCGCTGTTGCTGCAGAAGGAATGACTTACGTTGTTTCAAAGGATAATAAAGCTGCTATCATCGAATTGAATTCACAAACTGATTTCGTTGCTGGTAATGCAGAATTTAACGAATTGCTACATGCTGTTGCAAATGCAGTTGTTGAATATGCACCAGCTAATGTTGAAGAAGCTTTGGCATTAAAAGTGGCTGAAAATGAAACTTTGAATGACATGATTGTTCATACAACTCAAATTACTGGTGAGAAGATTACACTACGTCGTTTTGCTGTTATTGAAAAGACAGATGGACAAGTATTCGGAACTTACTCACACATGGGTGGTCGTATTTCATCACTTGTTTTGGTAGATGGTTCTGATGAAGCAGTTGCAAAGGACGTTGCAATGCACGTCGCAGCTATTGCACCTAAGTATGTTTCAGGTGAAGAAGTACCAGCTGAAGTTTTGGCTCATGAGAAAGACGTTCAAATGAAGTCAGAAGATTTGGCAGGAAAGCCTGACAACATCAAGGAAAAGATGGTTGAAGGACGTTTGCACAAGTTCTTGGCTGAAATTGCACTAGTTGACCAACCATTCGTTAAGGGTGATGGTAAAGAAACTGTTGCAAAGTATGTTGAAAGCAATAATAGCAAGATTGTTTCATTCGTTCGCTATGAAGTGGGTGAAGGAATCGAAAAGGCTGAAAATGACTTTGCTGCTGAAGTTGCAGCACAAATGGGTGAATAAGAAGGCCGAGGCAATTAAAGAATGGCAGATGTAAAGTACAAACGAGTATTGTTAAAATTATCAGGTGAAGCATTATCTGGTGAACGTGGTTATGGTATTGATCCAGAAACTGTTAACAATATCGCAGCGGAAATCAAGGAAGTTTATGAACTAGGTGTTGAAATTGCAATCGTTGTTGGCGGTGGTAATTTATGGCGTGGTGAAGCTGGTGCCAAACTAGGTATGGAACGTGCACAAGCTGATTATGTTGGTATGCTAGGTACTACTATGAATGCATTAGCATTGCAAGATGCACTTGAGTCACACGATGTTCCAACACGCGTACAAACTGCTATTGAAATGCGTCAAGTTGCTGAACCATATGTTCGCCGTAAGGCAGTGCGCCACTTAGAAAAGGGACGCGTTGTTATTTTCGGTGCAGGTACAGGTTCACCATATTTTTCAACTGATACCACTGCTGCTTTGCGTGCAGCTGAAATTAATGCTGAAGCTATTCTAATGGCTAAAAACGGTGTTGATGGTGTTTACAGCGACGATCCTCGTAAGAACCCAGATGCAACAATGTTTGAAAAGTTAACACATAAAGACATTATTGATAAAGGTTTGAAGGTTATGGATTCAACCGCTTCAACACTATCTATGGATAATGATATCAATTTGGTAATCTTTAATATGAATACAACAGGGAACATTAAACGTGTTGCCTTGGGTGAAAATATTGGAACAACCGTGGAGGTAAATTAGTATTATGGCCAATGCAATTGTTGAATCAGCAAAAACGCGCATGAGTAAAGCAGGGGATGCTTTACAGCGTGAATTAGGAAATATTCGTGCCGGTGTTGCCAACCCATCAATTTTGCGTAATGTTACTGCAGAATACTATGGTGCACAAACACCTTTGAATCAATTGGCATCAGTTACTGTGCCAGAGGCACGAGTTTTGTTGATTACGCCTTTTGATAAGACAGCTCTTAAAGGCATTGAACAAGCTATTTTCGCATCTGATTTAGGCTTAACACCAGCTAATGATGGCTCAGTTATTCGTTTGGTTATCCCAGCGTTGACAGAAGAGACACGTAAAGATTTAGCTAAAGAAGTTAAGGGTGAAGCAGAAAGTGCTAAGATTGCTGTTCGTAACGTTCGTCGTGATGCGATGGATGAAGCTAAAAAGGCTTTAAAGAACAATGACTTATCTGAAGATGAAGCACACAGTATTGAGGATGATATTCAAAAGGCGACAGATGAAGCCATTAAGAATGTTGACGCAATTGCTGCTGAAAAAGAAAAAGAATTATTAACGATTTAAGCTAGTTAATTATTCAAAAAGAATTGGGGACTGCACAGGTTTTCAATTCTTTTTTTTATCTTAATAATTTTAGCAGCTATTTATGAACTTATTTGTGTATAATGTTTTATAGGTATTAATTATCATACATGTTAGAGTGCTTGTTTTTAATCGCATAGATAGGTATGATGATCACTATATTAGGAGGAAAAGCTCATGAATGACGAGCAACAAGTATCACGCAGTAATCGCAGTGGTAAGAAGAAAAGCCCTAAAAAATCACATAAAATACGCAATACTATTTTAAGTTTAATATTATTGGTGATTTTGATAGTCGCTGGTTTATTTGGTTATGCTTATATGCAAACCAAAGGGGCAATCGATAAATCATATGTAGAACCAACAATGAAAAAGGCGCGTGATGTTTCAAGTGTTATGAAATCGGGTAGGCCAATTTCAATTTTATTGTTAGGAACTGATACGGGTGAATTAAATCGGCACTATAAAGGACGTACTGATTCGATTATGTTGGTAACGATTAATCCAAAGAAGGATAAGACGACTATTATGTCAATTCCTCGTGATACATTGGTTTCAATTGTTGGTCATGAAGATACGTTCCCACAAAAAATTAATGCTGCTTATTCATATGGTTCAGCTGAATCAACGATTAAGACGGTTCAAAAATGGTTAAACGTGCCTATTGATTACTATGCCTTGGTTAATATGGGTGGTATGGAAAAAGTAGTTGATAAAGTTGGTGGTGTTAAGGTCAATTCACCATTAACATTTGATTTTAATCCTGATACAGCGCATGCAACTGGTGGTAACTTGTATAGCTTTACACAAGGTTCAAGTAATTATACACATAATGGGAAGACTTATACTAGTATGACGGGGGAAGCAGCCTTAGCATTCTCACGTATGCGTTATGATGATCCGCAAGGTGATTATGGTCGTCAAAATCGTCAACGTTTGGTATTACAAGGTATTATTAAAGCTGCTGAAAACAACCCAACTAAATTGTTGGATTCAGGTTTCTTAAACTCAATTACATCATCGATGCAAACTGACTTATCATATGGTGATATGATTACGATGGTGCGCAAGTATGCAGGTGCTGCGGACAATGTTAAGAATGATCATATTCAAGGTGATGGCTATAGTTTGTCTTCAGGATCAACTGAAGTTGTTTCAAGTGATGAACAACAACGTGCAACCAATGTTTTGCGCAAGTCATTAGGACTAAAACAAGCACAAACGGGACCTTTGTATGGTGGGGACGTTTCAACTGCTACAATGAACACAATTGGTGTTCCAACAAATTAATAAATGATTATTATCATTTTGCTGAAGGTATCTAAAATGGATATCTTCGGCTTTTTTATAGACTTAAATAGTGAAAATATTAATAGTCTATACCATTAGATGTCACAATTGCTAACACATTTCGTTACGATTCTTATTTAGATGCTTATACTGATGTTAAGATATTTAAGAAAGCGCAGGTGTGGGCAATGAATGGTGCAGATATTGCATGGATATTAATTAGTGCAGGTTTAGTTTGGTTAATGGTGCCGGGGTTAGCTTTGTTTTACGGTGGTTTATCACAAACCAAAACAACTGTTAATACCCTAGCTATGGTTATGATTGCGGTTGCTGTTGGTGGTGTGGTATGGTTCACAGTTGGATATTCGTTGACATTTAGTGGGTCAGGACCAATTATTGGTAATTTAGATGCTGCTTTTTTGCATAATGTTTCAATGACTAAAAGTACAAGAGGATTAAGTATTCCGGATGGCTTATTCGCTTTATTCCAGGGGATGTTTCCAATGATTACAATGGCCATTATTGCAGGATCTGTGGTTGGTCGTATGAATTTTAAAGCTTTTATTCTATTTTTGTTGGCATGGATGCTGTTAGTATACGTCCCATTAGCACACATGGTTTGGGGTGATGGTATCATTGCTTCTCACGGTGCATTAGATTTTGCTGGTGGTGATGTCGTACATATTTCATCGGGAGTTTCTGGCTTAGTACTGGCATTGTTGATTGGTAAAAGACGTAAAGTGCAATTTTTAAACGAGACTAACCTAATAGCAACAGTTGTCGGCGGTGGTTTATTATGGTTTGGTTGGTTCGGTTTTAATGCCGGATCAGCATTAGCGGCTAATGGTGTTGCAATAATTGCCTTTACAAATACAAGTATTGCAGCTGCATTTGCCATGTTGACTTGGGTTATCATGGATATGGTTATCTTCAAGCGGGTGCGGGTTTCAGGTGCAATGTCAGGTGGCGTTGCTGGGTTAGTGGCAATTACACCTGGGGCAGGATTTGTTCAACCAGCTGGTGCAATGGCCATGGGAATTATCGTTGCCATTGGCGCTTATTTTGCAACCAACGTCCTAAAGAATCGGTTGGGCTATGATGATACGCTTGACGCATTTGGTTTGCACGGTGTTGGCGGTGTTATCGGGGGTATTTTAACAGGCTTGTTTGCATCAAAATCATTAACAGGACAATCGGTTAGTTGGCAATTGCTAGGCACACAACTTGGTGCAATGGTGATCACTATCTTGTTGGCTGGCATAATGACGATTATCATTGCGAAATTAATTGAGTTGGTAACACCGTTGCGTGTAGATGAAGCAATTGAAGAAAAGGGTCTAGACTATGATTTACATGGTGAAATCAATATATAATTTATTGACAATTTAAGGTAAGTGCGTTAGTATATAATAACGGTAAATATTACAGTAGTGTAAAGGATTTCTTTACACTTTGAATAAAATTATAAAAGGGGGCAATCTTATGTTTGGAATGAATATGTTGAATAAGAAAGTTGATCGCGCTGTTCGTGCATATAAAAGCATGGATGTTAAGCGCCACCACAATAATTGTAAGCATTCAAACGCTCACAATTAAAGCGATGATTGAAAAATCTCTGGTCACTATTGGTCACTGATCTTAATATTTTTAGAGTTAGCTTATTTTGGGCTAACTCTTTTTCTTTACAATTAAAGTAAGTTTAAACTTTTCAATATTTTAAAACTATACCAATTTATACCAAAATAGTTATATAATTGTATGAAGTTGTTGACCAGCAAACATTAACGCGTAATAATAGTGTTTATGATATAAAAAAATAAAAAACAACCAAAAAAAATACTATACCATTTGATGATTTGTTTGGATTTTAGTTTTTAAGGAGAAAAATATGTTTTGTGGAATCGTTGGATTTACTGGTAGTAACAATTATCAATCAGCACCTGTCTTATTGAAGGGACTACAAAAATTAGAATATCGTGGCTACGATTCTGCAGGGTTGTATGTTTCTGACGAAACGACGGGGACTGATCAATTAGTTAAAGAAAATGGTCGGGTTTCAGAATTGGCAAAGCTTGTGGCCTCAAAGGATGTTAAAGGATCTGCAGGAATTGCGCACACACGTTGGGCAACTCATGGTGTGCCATCAGTTGACAATGCGCATCCACATAAGTCGGGTGATGGCCGTTTTTACCTGGTACATAATGGGGTGATTGAAAATTATGCTGAGTTAAAGCAAACTTATTTAGCAGGTGTGCACTTTGAATCAGATACTGATACTGAAGTAGCAGTTCAAATGATTGATAAATTTGTTAAAGAAGGGGCAACTACTATTGATGCATTAAAGAAATTAATTGGTTTGATGGATGAAAATTCAGCATATGGGTTCTTATTGATGGATCGTGAAGAGCCTGAACGCATGTATGTTGCTAAGCAAAAGTCACCCTTGTTAATCGGTATTGGCGCAGATTTTAATGTGGTAACATCTGATGCGGTCGCTATGTTAGATCAAACCCATGATTTTATCGAGCTACATGATGGTGAAATTGCCATTGTTGACCCAGATAATGTACAATTATTTGATCAAACTGGTGCATCAGTCACTCGTGATATCTTCCATTTGGATATTGATGCAACTGAAACAGATAAGGGGACTTATCCATTCTACATGTTAAAAGAAATTGATGAGCAACCAATTGTTTTGCGCCATCTGATTTCACGTTATTTGCCACAAGATAATGAGCCGCAAATTGGTGAAGGAATTATCAATGATATAAAAGCCGCTGATCGTTTGTACATCATTGCTGCTGGAACATCATATAATGCTGGTTTAGTTGGTGCGCGTATGTTTGAACGCTGGGCGGGGATTCCAACTGAAGTTCATGTTTCATCAGAATTTGCACATGATCAACCATTGTTGTCAGAAACCCCATTCTTTATTTTCTTATCACAATCAGGGGAAACCGCTGATTCCCGTGAAGTGCTACAAAATATTAATGCGTTAGGATTCAAGTCATTAACATTAACTAATGTTGAAAAGTCAACGTTATGGCGTGAAGCAACATATGCTTTGCCATTGATTGCAGGTCCTGAAATTGCGGTTGCTTCAACGAAAGCTTACGTTGCGCAAATTACGTTACAAGCTATTTTGGCATACGCCTTGGCAGACCGTAAGCAATTAAATCTTGATCTAGAACAAGAATTATCAAAGATTGCCGTGACTATCCAAGGTATCATTGACGACAAAGAAACGTTACAAAAAGTTGCTGATGATATGCTTGTGCCATCACAGAATGCCTTTTATATTGGGCGTGGTGTGGATGCTGCAGTAGTGCCTGAAGATGCTTTAAAATTGAAAGAAGTATCATATGTTCAAACAGAAGGCTTTGCAGCAGGTGAGCTAAAGCATGGGACTTTGGCATTGATTGAACAAGATACACCCGTTATTGCAATCATGACGCAACCAAGTCTGGCAGGATTAGTGCGTGGTAATTTAGCTGAAACGCAAGCCCGTGGTTCAAAGACGTTTACGATTGTGACTAAAGCGATTGCTAAGTCTGAAGATGATTTAGTATTGCCAGATATTAACGAACTATTAACACCATTAGTAAGTGTTGTCCCAGCACAATTGTTGGCTTATTATACATCACTTGGTCGTGGCTTAGATGTTGATCACCCACGTAATTTGGCCAAATCAGTTACGGTTCAGTAAAAAATAATGAGGTTAGAACACAATAAATGTTCTTATCTTGCAAAATAGCAAATTACTAATCAATTGGTAATTTGCTATTTTTTATATAATCAAAATTTTGATGATCAGAAACCTCAAATAGTAGCTGTTTCATTTCAAGGTAGTTTTTGTTGAAGCACCATTTTTTTATCAAGCAATCACGTGTAAAATAGAAAATAAAGATTACAAGTAATTTGGAGGCTAAGTAAAATGTATCAACAATTAGTTACACATAATGGTAAGTTTCATGCTGATGATGTCTTTGCAAGTGTTATTTTGACACAACTGTTTCCTGAATTACCACTTGTCCGTACACGAGATGAACAGATAACAAATAATAAAAATAATTTTGTATATGATGTTGGTGGTGGTGAATTTGATCATCACGGTATTGACGATCAAAGGCAACATGAAAATGGTGTGCCAATGGCAGCTTTTGGGTTGATTTGGCAAAAATTTAGTGAAACCTATTTAAAAAAAATGATGCCAGATATTGCCCCAGATTTGATTATGAAAACGAAATTAAATGTAGAAAAAAGTTTTATTATTGGTATTGATGCATTGGATAATGGGGTTTCAACTTATCAAAGTCCGGCATTTACGATTTCGGATGCTATCAATGATTTTTATGATGAAGATCATGAGTTAGAAAGCTTTAAACGCGCTATCACATTTGCAAAAGGTGTGTTAGATAATCGTATTTATAAAACTATTGCGAAATTAATTGCTGAAAAAGATGTTATTGATAATGCAACTTTTATATCTGATGAGATATTGTTATTACCAGTTTCTGGGCCATGGAAAGATTACGTAGAACAATTTGATAAATGTCGTTTTGTTGTGATGCCTAGAAAAGATGGGAATTGGATGATTCAAGGCGTGCCAGTCAGTCATGGTAGTTTTGAAGTTAAACAACCGTTACCGCAACTTGATAAGCCATGGATTATATTTATTCATCGTACGGGTTTTATGGGGGTTGTAGATACAAAAGAACATGCCTTATTATTAGCAAAATCGCTAGTTGACAACGTTTAAATATAAATGAACGCTCATTAATCTATAAAAAACCGTACCGTTTTATAGGACTTGGTCTGTTATACTTAATATAGTAAAAAATTGAGGAGGCTAAATATGAAAATTAATACAATGCCAACAGAGTTTACAGATGCGTTACCCATTTTGGAAACAATTGAAGCTGCTGGGTATGAAGCATATTTTGTCGGTGGCTCAGTGCGAGATACACTATTAAATAAACCAATTCATGATGTTGATATTGCCACTTCGGCTTATCCTGAAGAAATTAAGCGCATTTTTCAACGAACAGTTGATACAGGCATTGATCATGGTACGGTGATGATTTTGGATCATGGTACAGGATATGAGACAACAACTTTTAGAACAGAATCAACCTATACAGATTTTAGGCGTCCAGATGAGGTAACCTTTGTTCGTTCATTGACAGATGACTTAAAGCGACGCGACTTTACTGTGAATGCTTTAGCTTTGACAAAAACAGGCGAAGTAATTGATTTATTTGGCGGTGTTGCAGATTTGAACGAAAAGGTCTTACGAGCAGTTGGAAAAGCTGAAGAACGTTTTCATGAGGATGCTTTACGAATGATGCGTGCAGTTCGTTTCGCAGCACAATTAGACTTTAAAATTGATGATGAAACGCTAGCTGCCATTTCGACTAATGCAGCTTTGCTAGCTAATATTGCAATTGAACGAATTAATATTGAATTTACAAAACTGATGCAGGGGCCGGCAGCAAGTTATGGGTTAGTTGAACTTATAAAAAGTGGGTTGAACAAGTATATGCCGATGCTGGGTAATAGTGATCGTGATTTAGCAGCACTAGCGCTACTGTTACAACAAGGACAGCCTGTGACTGATAACCAAGCTTGGACATTGCTAGCGTTTGAATTAGGCCTAAATCCTGAGGCAACAGGTCGATTTTTAAAAGCTTGGAAGCAACCAAATGATATGATTCAAATTGCTAAAGCATCTGTGGCAGTTATGAATGAGTTGCGAGCTAAAGATGTTGACGATTGGCAACTATATCAAACGAAATCAGCTATCTCAACAACTTTAGCAGTAATCAAACTCAGTGAGTTGCATGTTGATGTCAACAGGTTAGCGGAACGTTATCAAGCTTTACCTATCAAGGATAAAAAAGCATTAGCAATTAACGGTGGTGAATTAGTTAAAGAATTACAGTTAGCCCCTGGACCGTTATTTGGAAAAATTTTAGCTAATTTAGAGTATCAAGTCGTAATGGGACAAGTGTCTAATGACAAAGAAATGTTATTAAGGGCGGCTGTCGAATTTGTACAGAAAGAGAAGAAATAACTTACAATGAAACAATTACGGGCAGTAAACCTGCAAAGTGTTTATGGTGAGAAAACGTTACTTGATCAAGTATCGTTTTTAATTGAAACAGGTGACCGAGTTGGGATTGTTGGTGTCAATGGTACAGGTAAAACAACCTTACTTAATGCCGTTTCTGCTATTACACCAGCTGATGCAGGAACCATTGAAACACCTAATGATTATACGATTGGCTATTTACAACAAGAACCATCTTTAGATGAAGATAAAAAAGTATTAGATGCCGTTTTTAGTGGTGCACAACCAGTATTCCAATTAATTCGTGATTATCAAGCAGCTTTGGGCGCATATTCTCAAAACCCAACTGATGATAAGTTATTGTCACGTTATACAAAACTTGAACAACAAATGACACAACAAGATGCTTGGTTAGCTGAATCTGAAGTTAAAAATATCTTGTCACAATTACATCTACCTAATTTAGACTTACCAATTTCATCGTTGTCTGGTGGGCAACGGAAACGTGTTGGGTTAGCCCAAGTGCTTATTCAAGCACCAGATTTATTGTTATTAGATGAGCCAACTAATCATTTAGATTTTGATTCAATTGCATGGTTAGAAAAATATCTTGCTAATTACAAGGGTGCTGTTATGACCGTAACGCACGATCGTTATTTCCTGGATAATGTGACAAATCGCATTTTTGAATTATCATTTGGTAAGTTATATGAATATCATGGTAACTATGAAAAGTATGTGACGGCTAAAGCTGAACGAGTGGCATCTGAAGCAGTCGCTGAACACAAGTCAGCACAACTATATAAAAAAGAGTTAGCGTGGATGCATGCTGGTGCCAAAGCTCGTTCAACTAAACAAAAAGCACGAGAAAATGCCTTTGCTGATTTGGCAGCACAACAAGGTACTCGTAAGGTTGAAGAGGATGTTGCGGTTAATTTAGGGCAAACACGGTTGGGTAAAAAAGTTATCAATATTCAAAATGCTAATTTAGCATTTGATCAGCTTAAAATTTTAGATGATTTTAGTGCCCTAGTGCAAGGAAATGAACGTATTGGTATTACTGGTCCAAATGGCTCAGGTAAATCGACTTTATTGAATGTGATTGCAAAACAGCAACCATTAGATACAGGAATTATCGAAATTGGTGAAACCGTTAAGATGGCATATTACACGCAGATTACTGAACCGATTCCAGATGATAAACGCGTGATTGCCTATTTGAGTGAGGTTGCTGAAGAAGTGATCGATCGGGATGGTAACCATGTATCAGCCGCTGAATTATTAGAACAATTTTTGTTTCCGCCATTTATGCATGGTACGTTAATTCGTCAGTTGTCAGGTGGTGAAAAACGTCGTTTATATCTACTAAAATTATTAATTCAACAACCAAATGTTTTGTTGCTAGATGAACCAACTAACGACTTGGATATTGGGACATTAACTGTTTTAGAAGATTATTTGCAAACATTTACAGGTACAGTGATTACTGTTTCCCACGATCGATATTTTTTGGATAAAGTTGCAGATAAGCTTTGGATATTCAAAGGTGAAGGAGTTGTCGCCAGTTATAATGGTCGATTTAGTGATTATTTAACTGATTATGGTGTACCAACACTTGCCAAAAAAGATGCTAAACCAGCGCCTGTTGTGCCAACGACAACAGCTAAAGCAACAGCACCTAAGAAGAAAAAACTAACATGGTCAGAACAAAAAGAGTGGGAAACCATTGAAGATGAAATGGCATCATTAGAAAATAAAATTAGTGAAATCGAAGTTGACATGACGACTCAAGGAGATGATTTTGCGAAATTAGGGGACCTACAAAAAGCACTTGATGAAACGAATGAAACGTTAGAAAATAAAATGTTACGTTGGGAAGAATTATCTGAACGTATAGAAGGTGGGGCTTAATATGGCTGAAAAAAATTTGATTTGGGCGCAAACGCTTGATGGTACAATTGCATTAAATGGGCAAGTGCCATGGCATCAAAAGGCTGATTTACATTTTTTTAAACAAGCAACGATTCATGAAATGGCGTTGATGGGACGCAATACCATGAAAAGTTTGCATGGACGGCCCTTGCCCAATCGCCTAAATGTGGTTTTAACACATGATGAGAAATTAGTAGTGCCTGAGGGATTTCAAAAAGTTTATTCTGCCAAAGAAGCAGAGCAACTGGCAGATAGTCAAGGTCTAAAGCTACAAGTTATTGGTGGCAAGGCAATTTATGATAGCTTTTTAGCCATTGCCGATACGCTATATGTTACTTATTTACAAACAGATTTTTCGGGGGATGTTAAAATGCCATCAGTTGATCAAACTGTTTGGCAATCTGAAATAATTGATGAAGGCCCAGCTGATGATGATAATGATTACGCCTGGCGTTTGGTAAAGTATACACGTTTTAAAACCAAAAAAATTCATTAATTATTCTGTGACAAACTTAGGGAATGGGCGTAAAATGACCTTGTAAAACATTTTGGCAATACACTAAGGGGTATTGATATGAAGTATATTGTAACGTTTTTTTGGACTTTTGTTTTAGGTGAGATTATTGGTTACATTGGTAGTGCTTTAGAAAGTACAACCTATGATGCAACAGTAACTTCTTTGTTTGCAGTTGTTGTTGGTGTGATTGCCACGATTACTTATGTCGCAATCTCTAAATCAGCTGCACCACATGCAGATAAATAAATTTCATCTTATCGTTTAAGACAAGGAGATCACTGTTGTCAGTGGTCTTTTTTATTTGTAATCGCTATAATGAAAATAAGTTACAATAAATGAATCAAGTGATATAAAAAGGAGGCTATTATGGTACCACTGCAAACCATGACAGCATTTAGTTTGTTGCGGAGCCCGATGACCCCTCAACAATTAGTAAATACGGCAAAAGAAAAAGGTTATCAGGCCGTTGCGATGACTGATGAAAACGTCCTTTATGGTATGTATGATTTTTATCAAGCAGCACAAAACGCAAATATTAAACCTATCTTAGGATTAACAATTAAGATTGTCGGTTTGCAAAATTCACAAGACTATCCACTTGTTTTAATTGTGGCGAATCAAACGGGTTATCATAATCTTTTAACGATTAGTAGCATTATTAATATACAATCAAAAAAAGTTACGCTAGTGGATTTAAAGGATTATTTGGCAGGATTATACGTTATTTTACCTAGTATGGGGGAATTATCGGTTGTATTAGGAACTGAACCTGATCGTGGCGTTTCATTAGTAAAAACTTTAACGAATATTGTTGATAAAAATAATGTGTTTTTAGGTGTTTCAACAACTATGAACACGCAAACACAACAAGCTATTAAAGATATTGCCACCCAAACTAAAACACGTATTGTTGCAAATAATAGTGTCAATTATGCAAATGCGTCGGATCAATTTGCTGCCCAAGTTATTCAAAAATTGGGACAGGGCGAAATTATCACTAACATTGGCTTAGCGCAAAAAGATCCTGCTACCGCTTATTTAAGAGAAGAAGATGACTGGATTAGCACTTATGAGCGTGTTGGTTTAATGCAGGCTGTCGAAAATACAGATTGGATTGCAGCACATAGTGAGTTTGAATTAGAACAGTCAGCTGTTACCGTTCCTCATTTTGAAACACCACAACACCAAACATCAGGTGACTATTTGGCAACTTTAGCTAAAGAAGGTCTAAAAAATCGTTTGCATGACTTGCACGTTGATGCGACAACCTATGAAAAACGATTAAATGAAGAGCTGAAAATTATTAATGAATTAGGGTTTGCTGACTATTTTTTGATTGTGTGGGATGTTTTAAATTATGCCCACAAACATACTATTCGGACTGGACCTGGTCGTGGTTCGGCGGCTGGTTCTTTAGTTGCTTATGCTTTGTGGATTACAGATGTTGATCCGATTGCTTATGATTTATTGTTTGAACGATTTTTGAATCCTGAGCGTCGGCAGATGCCAGATATCGATATTGATATTCCGGATAATCGACGTGAAGAAATATTGACTTATTTACACCAACGATATGGTCATGAACGTATTGCCCAAATTATTACGTTTTCGACAATGGCGCAACGAGCTGTTATTCGTGATGTTGCACGAGTTTTCGGTTTAAATCCTAGTAAAATTGATAGTTTGGCAAAAACTTTACCACGTGATACCCCTAATTTAAAAGCAGCTTATGAAACATCATTACCGTTTCGTAACGCTTTAATGGATTTACCTGTAGATGGAGAGTTATTATATCAAACAGCATTAAAACTAGAAGGTTTACCACGTAATGCATCGCTACATGCGGCCGGGGTTGTTTTATCGGCCGAGCCATTAGTGAAACATATGCCTGTTCAGCTAGGTGAAGATGGACGTCTTGTAACGCAATTGCCTAAAGGTCCCGTCGAGGCGTTAGGACTTTTGAAAATGGATTTTTTGGCGCTATCTAATTTAAATATTTTGGATATTGCGATTCGAGAAATTCAAAAAATACCTGAATATGAAAATTTCAAAATTACAACAGTTTCGTTAGATGATGAACAAACTTTAAAACTATTTCAAAATGGTTTAACTAATGGTGTTTTCCAATTTGAATCAGGCGGTATGAAAAACATCTTACGTCAAATGCGACCTGATAGTTTTGAAGATATTGTTGCAGCAAATGCTTTGTTTAGACCGGGGCCAATGCAAAATATTTCTCATTTCGTGGCGCGTAAACATCACGAAGAGGCGCAGGATGTTCCTGATCAGAGTATGGCTGATATTTTAGCCCCCACATATGGCATTATTGTGTACCAAGAACAAGTTATGCGGGTTGCTGAAAAGTTTGCCGGTTTTTCATTAGGGGAAGCCGATTTATTACGACGCGCAATGTCTAAAAAAGATCATAAAAAGATTGCTGCTATGAAATCAAAATTCGTTGATGGGGCAATTGCTTTAGCACATGACGAAAAAGTGGCACAACAAGTATTTAGTTATATTGAAACTTTTGCTGAATATGGTTTTAATCGTTCACATGCAATGGCGTATTCAAAATTAGCTTTTCAGTTAGCCTATATTAAAGCACATTTTCCAGCAGCCTTTTATAAAGCAGTTTTAAATGATGCAATTGCAGATCGTAAAAAAATTGGTCGGTATATTTCAGAAGCAAAATTACGACAAGTTGTTATTTTACGCCCCAATATAAATGCATCATGGCAAGGTTACAGTACAAATAAACAGGGTCAATTGCAAATGGGGTTAGCTTCAATTAGTGGTTTGCGGCGTGACTTCAGAGAAGCGGTCTTACAAGAACGCCAAGAAAATGGGCGCTTTAAAGATCTGGCTAATTTAATTGGTCGTCTACCTAGTAAATATAGAAACGTTAGCCACCTAGAACCTTTAGTATACGCAGGGGCTTTGGATGATTTTGGCGTTAATCGCAAAACAATTTTAGCATCACTACAAGGTTATATCGATGCGATTGGATTAGCTGGTGAGTCGATGTCTTTGTTTGAAACTTTAACACCTAAAATGCGGGAAGTTGCAGAGTTTCCATTAACTGAAAAACTAGCATATGAACATGATGTATTAGGTGTGTATCTGAGTGGTCATCCTATCGAACCTTATTTAGCAGCTTTACCTGCGCCGCAACGCACTGACATTGCTAATCTAACAGCAGGCATGAATCATGTGAAAGTTGTTGTTTATATACAAAACGTTAAAAAAATACGTACAAAAAAAGGTGATGCTATGGCATTCGTAGATGGCATTGATTTAACAGGTAATTTGTCAATCACAATTTTTCCGGCTTTGTTTAAAAAGATTAGCCATTTGCTAGTTAATGAACAAGTTCTAGTTGTGACGGGTAAAATTGAACAGCAACGTGGACGGGATGCCTTACAAATGATTGCAAATCAGGTAGTTAATGGGGATGATTTATTAAATACTAAAAAGCAATTACAGCCACAAAAAATGCAGGCTACTGGTCGATGGTATTTACGCATCATGATGGCAGCCCAAGATGCAGGTGTATTAGAAACCTTACCGGCAATTTTTCAACAGCATCTAGGTGCTAATCCAGTGCTAATGGTTTTTGAACGTGATGGTCGTAAAATCGCGTTAAATGAAACTTATTGGTTAGCAGATGATCAAGCAACTATCCAAGCAATTCAGCGTGTTTTAGGTGAGAATAATGTGATTTTTAAACGTAATTCTTAACAAATTATCAAAAAAGTAAACAAGATACAATACAAACACCAATTGAATGGGTTAGAATAGATTAACTATTCAGATTAGTAGGAAGATACAATGCTGCGGGTACTAAATCCCAATCGGCGTGAATCTAAAAATAGAGGATGATTTTATGGCAGAAGCAAAACAGTTAACGGCACAAGACGTGCATGAATTAGTGACAAACTATATGAACGATGAGCATGTCAAAAAAGTTGACAAAGCTTATCAATTTGCTGCACATTTACATGAAGAACAACGGCGTAAATCTGGTGAACCTTATATTATTCATCCTATTCAAGTAGCTGGTATTTTGGCTGAATTGCATATGGACCCGGATACAGTGGTGGCTGGATATTTACATGATGTTGTTGAAGATACGACAGCAACATTGGCAGACGTTGAAAGCGCATTTGGGCATGATGTTGCGGTAATTGTTGATGGTGTTTCGAAATTATCAAAAATTAAATATAAATCATCACGTGAACAACTCGCTGAAAATCATCGTAAGTTATTGTTGGCTATGTCGCATGATATTCGCGTGATTATTGTTAAACTGGCTGATCGTTTGCATAACATGCGAACACTTTCTGCTTTACGTGAAGAAAAGCAAAAACGCATTGCTTCTGAAACTTTGGAAATCTACGCACCATTAGCTGATCGTCTTGGAATTATGACGATTAAATGGGAATTAGAAGATATGTCATTACGTTATTTGAATTTTGAAGCCTACCATGAAATTGCTAAGTCAATGAATTTACGTCGACAAGAACGTTTGGCAATTGTTGATCAGGCTGTAGATGAAATCGAACATGCTATTACAGACTTGAAATTGAAACATACAGACGTATACGGTCGACCTAAGCACATTTATTCAATTTATCGTAAAATGGTAGATAAGAATAAGCGTTTTGAAGAAATTTATGATTTATTGGCGATTCGTGTATTAGTTGATACGATTCCAGAAACGTATGCCGTATTAGGTGCCATTCATGCTCGCTGGACACCAATGCCAGGCCGTTTTAAAGACTATATTGCCTTGCCAAAAGCAAATGGCTATCAATCTTTGCATACTTCAGTAATTGGGCCAGGAGGTCGTCCGTTAGAGGTACAAATTCGAACATACCAGATGCATGAAATCGCAGAGTTTGGTATTGCAGCGCATTGGGCTTATAAAGAAGGTAACTTTGCTGGTGCAGACGTCCAAAACGCAGATCAACAAAAGTTAAATATGATTCAAGGTATTTTAGAGTTGCAAGACGATGCACAAGATGCGGATGATTTTATGGAATCTGTTAAAGGAGACTTGTTTACAGATCGTATTTTTGTTTTCACACCTAAAGGCGATGTGATTGAAATGCCAAAGACAGCTGGCCCATTGGATATGGCTTATACAATTCATACCAATGTGGGCAATCACACGGTTGGTGCGAAGGTTAATGACCGCATGGTACCATTGGATTTCCCCATTAAAACAGGGGACATCGTTGAAATTTTAACTTCACCAAATGCGCAACCAAACCGTGATTGGCTATCAATGGTTTCAACACGACGTGCTCGTAATAAAATTAAGCAATATTTCCGTAAACAAGATCGAGAAGATAATGTTGAGGCAGGTAAAATGATGCTAGCAACTGCTTTAGAAGAAGAAGGTTATAATGTTGAAGAACTCATGCAACCCGAAAACGAAGAACGGGCTGCAGAAAAACTACATTATCTAGCTGTTGATGATATGTATGCGTCACTCGGATTTGGCGATATAAAGCCACAAGGTGTAGCAAATCGTTTTACCGAAGAAAAACGTGCTGAAATTGAAGCTGCTCGACAAGAGGCAGAGCAAAAGGCAATTTTAGAGCAACATCAAACAATTGAAAAAGCTGTCAAAAATAATAAAACACATACTCATCGTGAAGATCGTATTGTCATTCAAGGTGTAGATAATATGTTGGTTCGGTTGGGTCACTGTTGTACCCCAGTTCCTGGGGATGAAGTTGTGGGTTACGTTACAAAAGGACGCGGTGTCTCTGTCCACCGACTAGGGTGTCCTAACCTTAAGGCGGCGACAGTTCAAGGTAATCGTTTAGTTGATGTTACTTGGGATGATCCTCAAGGAAACAATAAGACTGAATATGATGCAGATTTACAAATTTCGGCAACTAATCGTAATAAGTTATTAAATGATGTTATTCGCATGATTAATAACACAACGCGTTCCCTTAATTTTGTTAATGGTCGGACTGATCATAATAATGATGTGCGTATTTCAGTTAGCATCGGGGTGAAGAGTTTAACGCAATTAGAATCTATTATGGTTAACATTCGTAATATTAAAGATGTATATGAAGTAAAGCGAGCATTTAAGTAATGAGAGTAGTACTACAAAGAGTAAAATCAGCTGATGTATCTATTGAGAACAAAGTTGTTGGTCAAATTGATGCTGGCTATGTACTGTTGGTAGCAATTAGTGATAATGATACTGAAGATGAATTAGATTATTTAGTTAGAAAAATTACCAAGTTAAGAGTTTTTGAAGACACTATCGGCAAAATGAACTTGTCTATTGAGGATATTTCAGGACAAATTTTGTCAATTTCGCAATTTACGTTATATGCAGATACAAAAAGAGGTAATCGACCTAGTTTTACAAAAGCTGGGCAACCTGATTTTGCCAATAAAATGTATCAACTATTTAATGAAAAATTACGCGATACTGGTTTAACCGTTGCCACAGGCGAATTTGGGGCAGATATGCAAGTTCAATTAATAAATGATGGACCAGTTACGATTATCTTTGATACTGAAAATAAGTAATTCGTTTTAAATTTACTATCAAATGTTAGCCAATTTTCATAAAAAATAAAAGTATTTGATTTATATTTAAGGTACTTGTAAAGTGTGCTGTGATATAATAATCCATATACTAATTGAACAACAATTGTGAAGGGGGGAGCGATATGGCAGAAAAGTTAATTCAATTGCGTGTTGAGGATAACGTCAAAGACAAGGCAGATGAAATTTTTAAGTCACAAGGTTTAACTACGCAGACAGCAATCAAGATTTTCTTGACGCAAGTTGCAAATACTGGTGAATCACCTTTTAGCAATTTGTTCTCACGTAATTTATCAAAGTAAAAATAAATAAGATTCGGTTGGGCGTATGCTTCAAGTTCCTGGGTGGGTAACCAGTTAGGGACTTGTTGTGTACGTTTTTTTTTTGGAGGTTTTTTATGATATTGTTAGGGCAACTTATTATCTTAATTATAATTACGCTTATATTGGGGCAAATAAGTAAAAAATTAGGATTTGCACAGGTGGTCGGACAATTATTTGCAGGAGTTATTGTTGGACCTGCACTACTTAATTGGGTCACTACCGGGGCAACACTGGATTCGTTATCAGAAATTGGTGTGTTGTTATTAATGTTTACGGCTGGTTTATCAACTGATATGGGGCAGTTGAAACGGCATTTAAAAGGGGCATCATTAACTGCTATATGGGGCGTTATTGTGCCTTTGATTTTATTTGTAGTTATTGCAATTATATTAGGTTA
The DNA here is from genome assembly GCF_010306265.1 of Weissella sagaensis. Lineage (NCBI taxonomy): Bacteria > Bacillati > Bacillota > Bacilli > Lactobacillales > Lactobacillaceae > Weissella > Weissella sagaensis. The sequence goes on from NZ_BLKA01000002.1 coordinate 150,074, forward strand.
TGATTTTCATATTGCTGTTTTTTGGGGTGTCGTCTTTGCAGCAACCTCAATATCAATTACAATCAGTGTGCTAGGTGAATCGGGACAATTAGGGTCACAAGTGGGGGTTGTTGTATTAGGTGCAGCAGTTTTGGATGATATCATCGCATTGTTGTTAGTGGGAGTCTATGTACTAGTTTTTGGGGGAGAAGGATTAGGTATTTCAACACTACTACCAATTATCGTATTTTTGTTTGGTGCTGTCCTAAATAGAATGGTAGATACAACAAAGATGGCTCACGTAGTTGATGTATTTGGTGAATGGACACTGTATCCAATTTTCTTTGGTTCGATTGGCTTACATATTTCTCTAGCAGGTTTACAGGATAGTTGGCCGTTGATTATTATTCTTACAGTATTGGCAGTTGGCACAAAATATTATGGGGCGCAATGGGGCGCGCGTATGGCCCAACTAGATAAACCAACAGCTCGTGCAATCGGTGCGGGGATGGTGTCACGTGGTGAAATGGCATTAGTTATTGCACAAATTGGGTTACAAGCAGACATTGTTGCTGAGAATATTTTTGGGGATATGGTTATTGTCATTATTATATCAACGATTATTGCACCGCTACTATTGCGACCACTATTAAAAAAGTTATAAAAAAAAGATCAAAAACACTAAAGTGGTTTTGATCTTTTTAAATATACTATCGTCCTTTATAGTGGATCAATGTCATAACGCTTAGCACGTAGTTCGTGTTTTTGCGCCTTTGTTGGCTTATATAAGAATTCAAAATATGCTGCACGCCAATCATCAAATGATGTTGCTAGATTAATGATTTCTTCGGGTAATTCTTGGCGAGGCACACGATTTGCATCAGGATGGGAAGCAAAGTATTCCTGCAACCAATTGTCAATTTTAGCATGCCCAGCATTCTCAGCTTCAACATTGAACCAATTTGTTGGTTCTGTATGAATTAATTGATCGTCAACATCAAATAGTTCCATCGTACCATGAACTTTAAAGGGACGAATTAAGGCTACATCTGGATTGAATTTCCAAACAAAATTACCGGGTGCTGTTTCTTCAACATCTTCTAATTGAACAATTGCCCCAGCCATATTAGATGGTAGACCAGCTTGCTTCAAGGCATATGATGTGACGACTAAATCACCACGGTGGTCAGTGCCAAAGGGATATACAACCCCAATTTTAGCACCAACAAGGATATCGATTAGGACTTGTGGCTCCATACCAATTGCTTTCATAATAATACTCACTTTCAACTTAATATAAACTATTCTAGCAGAAAAGAAGCTATTTTTAATACCTTATTACATAGATTGTAGTTTACATATACCATATCTCGGATATATCTGTTAAGATAATTAGATATAGTGAACAAGATTACTGGCGCTATTAGGCTGGTTAATAAGCACCTTTACCAGTGCCGTGGCATCGGACGACTTGTAGAACAATGAGATGCAACTGACGTAAAAGGATGGAGAAAAAATGACACATAAACTTGGTGATGTGATTACAGCAAAGGTAACTGACGAGAATGATCGTTATTACTATGCACAGATTGATGGTGAAACCTATGAAATTGCTAAAGAAGAATTAGAAAAGCCCCTAAATATTGGTGGACTAATTACAGGATTTGCCTACGAAAATGATAAGCATCAATTACAAATAACAAAGCAATTACCAGCGGTTCGCTTAGGTCATTTTGCTTGGGGAACAGTCACGGATATTCGTCGTGATTTAGGTGTATTCGTGGATATTGGTTTGCCAAATAAAGATGTTGTCGTTTCATTAGACGAACTACCAACAATTAAAGAGTTATGGCCACAGCGTGGTGATAAATTAATGATTACGTTGCGTATCGATAAAAAAGATCGTTTATGGGGTGAGTTAGCAGCGCCTGAAATACTACAGGCTATTCGAATTCCGGCTAAGCCAGACATGCATAACAAGCAAGTTCAAGCAACAGCTTACCGTTTAAAAATGGTTGGAACGATGGTAATAACAGCAGATTATAATTTTGGCTTTATTCATCCAGACGAACGTCAACGTGAACCTCGGTTAGGTGAGGTCTTGTCAGCAAGAGTTATTGGTGTTCGTCCTGATGGTGTTTTGAACTTATCACTACGACCACGGGCTTATGAAGCTATTCCCGAAGATGCCCAAATGTTACTAACACTACTTGAACGATCAACAACACATAGTTTACCATTTACTGATAAGTCTGATCCAAAAGCAATTAAAAAATACTTTGGCATGTCTAAATCACAATTTAAGCGCGCTGTTGGTCGCTTATATAAAGAGCGTCGTATTACACAAAATGAAACAGGTATTTATTTGGTAGAAAGTGAAGGCGAGTAATATGAAGCCTCAGGTAGGACCATTTGAAGATGAACTGGTTGACTACCTTCACTATTTAACTGTTGAGCGTGGTTTGTCAATTAATACCAAATACTCGTATCAACAAGATTTGGTACAGTTTTTTCAGTATTTAATGGCCGAAAACTATACAAGTTTAGCAAATGTCGATCGCTTTACGATTATGGCTTTTTTAGGTCAACTTGAACAAAAGGGTAAATCACGTAATACGGTTATTCGAATGGTATCGACCCTGCGTAAATTCTTTGAATTTTTACAATTGAATAAAATGATTCAAAATAATCCAATGGAACAAGTGGATTCACCTAAAAAAGCGCAACATATTCCAGCAGTTTTAACGCTGGAAGAAGTTGAGACGCTTTTACAGGTGCCAGACACTAATACGCCTTTAGGTCTCAGAAACCGCACCATTTTAGAAGTGATGTATGCGACTGGATTGCGTGTTAGCGAATTAGTTAATTTAAAACTTGATAATTTACATTTAGATTTAGGCTTGATTCAAACAATTGGAAAAGGAGATAAAGAACGAATTATCCCCATTGGTGATGTAGCCGCTAAGTGGCTAACACACTATCTTAATGATGCACGGCCGCTGTTAGGTAAGCAACAAGATGCACATGTGATTTTTTTAAATGATCATGGTCATCAATTAACACGTCAAGGCATTTGGAAGTTGATTAAACAATGGGTCAAGCAGGCAGGTATTACTAAAGAAGTATCACCGCATACGTTGCGTCATTCGTTTGCAACACATATTTTAGAAAATGGGGCTGATTTACGCATTGTCCAAGAATTATTGGGACATGCTGACATTTCGACCACGCAAATTTATACCCATATTTCTAACAAACGATTAACTGAAGTTTATCAAAGAGCACATCCTCGTGCATAAATTAAATTTAATTGGAGGGTAAATATGCTAGTCATCGTACGTAAAGATCAATCAAAAATCGTGATGGGATTATTATCTTATAGTCCAGATTTAGCCGATATAGCGGCTGTACAACGTGAATATGATTGGTACCAATCCGATGATAGCCGTGATATTTTATTGTGGCGTGATGAAGAAACACATCATTTTACAGTTTTATTAGGTGTGGCGCGGGTTTATAATTCGCTGGTTATTCGGCATATTGTCTTTAGCCCAGAAGTGTTAGATAGACAAAAGCGAACGTTGGGAAAACGTATTTATAAGGCACTGCAAGCGCAATACCCAGATAAAGTTTTGATGGGATCTATTACAACGCAAAAATACGTGATGGCGTGGCAAAATGAGTCATGAACGAAAAATTAACTTATCATATTGAAGATTTTGATGGTCCACTAGACTTGCTATTACATTTAATTCGAGTTAATGAAATGGATATTATGGACATTCCAATTGTTGCCATAACATCACAATATTTAGATTTTTTACATCAAGCACAAGAACGTAATTTAGATGTTGCAGGTGAATTTTTAGTGATGGCTGCTACGCTTATGTCAATTAAGGCAAGTTATTTATTACCTAAAAATGATGTTTTTGAATACGATGAAGAATTATCCGAATTTATAACGGATACTGTTGATCCAAGAGATGAGTTAATGACGCAGTTACAGGAATATCAACGGTTTGTCCAGGCTGCTGATGAATTGCGTAACCGTGAAGAAGAACGACAACTCCAATTTTCTAGGGCACCAATGACATTGCCAGCTGATATTAAAGGGGCGCCATTACCTGATGGGTTAACAATTAATGATTTACAAGCAGCGTTTAACAAATTAGTAAAACGTCGTTTTCATAAACAAATACAACCACGGTCTGTACAAAACGATACTTGGTCGATTCAAAAGCAAATGACTAAATTAATGGCGAAGCTGACGACACAATCAGTGGTTAGTTTTGAAGCATTGTTCGTAGATGATGTTAGTAAAGACGAAGTGGTAACTACTTTTATGGCGATGCTAGAATTGGTAAGCCATCAACATATTCAAGTTAAACAAAATAAATTATTTGCCAATATTGATATTATGCGTGGCGATGTACCATATCATCAAATTAATAGGGAGGAGGATCAGGCGAATGCAAAATAGCTTACAGCAAATAGAAGGATTATTATTTGTTGCAGGAGATGAGGGCGTTACTTTGGCTGAATTATCAGCTGCAACTAATTTTTTAAAGCCAGCAGTCTCAGGTTTGTTAGATGAATTGGCAATTAAATATGCTGAAGATAAGAGCAGTGCTTTTGAAATTTTAGTTACGGATGATCATTATCAATTAGTCACGAAATCGTCTTTATCTAAAACGATTCATCAGTACTTAACAGCACCGTTAACAACAGCGCTATCACAGGCATCGTTGGAAGTTTTGGCTATTATTGCGTACAAACAACCAGTAACTAGAATTGAAGTTGATGAAATTCGTGGTGTGCAGTCGCAATCAACGATTCAAAAGTTATTGTTACGTGATTTGGTTACAAGTAAAGGTCGTGCCAATGAACCTGGTCGTCCTATTTTATATGGTACAACAGCTTACTTTTTAAATTATTTTGGACTAACGAACATTGACCAGTTACCACCATTAGTGACAGCGCAAGCACTCGAAAACTTAAAAAATCAGCAAGATGTTGTTGTGCCATTGATACCAACTGAAAATAAACAATCTTTATTTGATGTGACAATTGCAGACTTAACTAAAGAATCAGAAAATAATGAGGAAAAATAATGGCAGAACGATTACAAAAAGTAATGGCCCAAGCAGGGGTAGCATCACGTCGAGCATCAGAAAAGTTGATTACTGATGGTCAAGTGACTGTAAATGGCAAACTCGTAACCGAATTGGGAACAAAGGTTGAAGCTAGTGATCAAATTGAAGTTAATGGGACACCAATTGATTCTAAAGAGAAATTAGTATACTTTTTGCTAGATAAGCCACGTGGCGTTGTGACAACTAATTCTGATGATAAAGGTCGTCAAACTGTTATGGATATTCTGGATGAGCCAGAGCGGGTCTATCCTGTTGGACGTTTGGATTATGATACGACTGGTGCGTTATTACTAACAAATGATGGTGAACTAGCTAATAAGTTGATGCACCCTAAGTATCGAATTGACAAAGTTTATGTGGCGAAGGTTAAAGGTATTCCCACTAATGAACAATTAGAACAATTACGTCATGGTGTTACGGTAAAGACGGTTCAAAATGGTCGCCATCATATTTTTAAAGCAGCACCAGCTCGAGCAGAAATTTTATCAACAGATAAGAAAAAGCATACATCAATTGTGCGGCTAACGATTCATGAAGGTCGTTATCACCAAGTTAAGGAAATGATGCGTACAGTTGGCCATGAGGTAATCAAATTAACACGTGAACGTTATGGTATGTTAGATTTGTCTGGTTTGACACCGGGTGAATACCGGCCATTAACACACGAAGAGGTGCAACTTTTGCAATCAGGACGTCAGTTCCGTAAGTCAGCCGGTCGTTGGTAAAATAAAGGTTAAGCAGCTATTGACTTTATATTATTGAAATTCTATAATAATATCATTAACTTAATATCTTCAGGGCAGGGTGTAATTCCCGACCGGCGGTGATTTTGTTTTATAACAAAAAGTCCGCGACCCACGTTATGTGGTTGATATGGTGCAAATCCATAACCGACAGTAAAGTCTGGTATGCAGAAGAAACTAATGAATTGACTGATAAAGTCGGTTTTATTTGTGTCGCCCTGGCATGGATAGAACCGGCTTTTTATTATCAGTGTTGGAGGATTTTAGGAGTTATGAATAAGACACGTCGTTTAACAATTGTGGCATTACTGTCTGCTATTTCATTTGTATTAATGATTTTTCCACAATTTCCAATTTTACCTGGCGCAAGTTTTTTAAAAATTGATTTTTCAATTGTGCCAGTGTTACTAGGGGCATTGTTATTAGGCTTAAAGCAAGGATATTTAATTTTGATTTTACGATCAGTTTTAAAATTATTGCTTAATAATGAGGGACCAGGTGATTTAATTGGAATACCAATGAATATCGTTGGTATGGCGATGCTTATTACGATTATTGTTGTTGTAATGAATAAAAAGCAGGTAACGAAAGGCAGCTTTGCAATGGGTGGTCTATTAGGAACAATTGGTTTAACCATTAGTATGGTTATTCTAAACTATATTTATGCCGTACCGCTTTATGCCGTATTTGCAAATTTTGATATTAAGGCAACGATTGGTATGGGGCAATACCTACTTTGGATGGTTGTACCATTTAATTTGATTGAGGGACTTATCTTGAGTACTGTATCTGCATTAGTCTTTTTCTCAATTCGCCATGTTTTGGCACGTATGCATTCACAGTTAAATTAATTAATGTAAACAATATGGCATAAGGTAAAGCTACCTTGTACATATGCTTAGGGTTGTTAATCCTACCGTATTAAAACGGTTAGATTAATAATCCTTTTTATTTGTTTAAAAATGCTAATATAAATAATTATTTTCATGAAGACAATGTGATATGCTTGGTGCTATGTTATAGCATAATATGATAGTGAAAAAACATTTTTAGGGAATTGTTTTTTCGATTTTTTGATTTTAGATGTAGAATTTAAGATATAAATATTTTTAAAACATTAAAATAGATTGATGATCATCATGGAAGGTGGATCAACGGGTGGTAAATGAATTTTTAATAACACTTTTTTCATCTGTACAAGCGCGTCGAAAACGTGTTATTTTTGGCTTGTTAAAGCGTCGTTTAACGGTATCAACCGAGTATTGGGGATTGCGTTACAATTTATTAACGTACGTGGGGTTGTTTCCACATTTAGATCAGCATATTTTTGATCAACAAATTGCACAATTTGTAGAACAGGCACTTTTAATTGAAATAGGTACAGATACAAATCAATTTTTATTAACAGACAAAGGGCAGGCTGCTAAACAAGCGTACCAAGCAAAACATTATCAAATACAGTATATGACAATTGCAACACAACCATTATCAAATGTGCGTGATTTTCAACAAGCTTTTTGGCTAGCTAATCAAGTCATTTCAGAAAGTGCTTATCAAAATAAACGCTACTATCCATTGCAAGTTGATTTACAGACAAAAAATTTAGTCAAACATTGGTATCGAAAAGTATATCAAAACGATATTATCAGCGAATGGGTGACTGGTATAACTGAATTTTTAAAACAGTTACCCCCGATAACAGCAAACCAATTAGCTGCAACATGGGTTGGTCATCAAACGCCAGGACTTAATTTAGAACAACTTGGTTTACCAACAGTGTGGACAGCCATAGATTTTTATTTATGGGAACTTGATTTATTTGCTTACTGGCAACAGTTTTTAAGTCAAAAACAAGATAATAAACAAGTATTAGTGACATTATGGCAGCTAACACAACGCCAAACGTTTTTGTCGCCTGGCATTCAAACGACTGTACAACAAGTGTGCCAAGGAGTTTCAATGACTACTATTAGTCAACAACGGCACTTAAAGATTGGCACTGTGCGGGAACATTTATTGACAGCAGCAATTCGTTTGCCCAAACAGAATTTCCCGTATGATTTATTCTTAACGAGGGATGTTGTTGCATATTTACAGAATCATTTGGATGGCAGTATTGATGAATGGCGATTTACTGATGTTCGTACTTCGGATGATCCGTTAGAATTCTTTTTGTTTCGCCTTTATGAAATTTATTTGACAAAAAAGAGGTGAGCGGGCATGACACAAATTAATTTAAAACAAGTTTTACAAAAACAGTTTGGCTTTGAAAATTTTAAAACTGGTCAAGAAGAAATTTTAACGGCTTTGATGGCACAACAATCAACGTTGGCAGTTTTACCAACAGGTGGTGGTAAAACGTTAATTTATCAAATGATGGGTGCACTACGTCCAGGATTAGTTGTGATTGTGACCCCTTTATTATCGCTAATGCAAGATCAAGTTGCTCGTTTAAATTATTTAGGGGAGAAGCAAGTTGTAGCGCTAAATTCTAATTTAACATTTCAAGAGAAACAGTCTATTTTAAACAATTTAGCACGCTACCATTTTATCTTTGTTTCACCAGAAACACTGAATCAAGAGGCTGTGAAAATAGCTTTACAACGGACCATGATTAATTTAATGGTAATTGATGAGGCGCATACAATGGTGACCTGGGGCCAAGATTTTCGGCCTGATTATCTAGCGTTACCACAAATTCATATACAATTAAATGAACCGCAATTATTGTTATTAACGGCAACTGCGACGCCCAATATGATGCAAGAAATCGTAGCCAGTTTTAATCCAACAGCCAAAAATTGGTTTATCTATCAACAACCAGTTGATCGACCTAATATTTTTTTACACAATGAACAATTAGCTAATGAAGCAATAAAAAAGCAACGGTTAAAAACTTTGGTTCAAACAACCCAAGGACCAGGAATTGTTTATTTTACATCTAGAAAATTAGCAACAAGTATGGCGGAATGGTTGTCAGATGAGACTGGCTTAAATGTGGTGGCTTACCATGCTGGAATGGACGCAATTTCCCGTTATCGTGTGCAACAACAATTCATGCAAGGGGATATTGATGTTATTACAGCTACGTCAGCATTTGGTATGGGAATTGATAAAGAAGATGTTCGTTTTGTTATTCATTATCATTTGAGCAATGATTTAGCGAATTATTTGCAAGAAATTGGCCGTGCTGGTCGTGATGGTAAACAATCTGTCGCCATTTTATTATATGTTGTAGGTGATGAATCGATCCAATTTAACTTGATTGACCAATCAATCCCGAGTGAATCTATCGTCAAAGCTTACTTGGATCGGGATGAAAAAACGCAAATAACAGAAGAACAGATTAAATTACTGACAGAATATCGTCACCAAGGTTTGTCGACGACTAGTATTGTTGAATTATTCGCCAATCGCAAAAAACTGCGACAAAATAAATTGCAGCATATGATAGATTATGCGCAAGCAAAAACACAGTTACGTAACAGTATTAGTCAATATTTTGGCAATGATACGCAGCACTTGTCACAAGATACAGAAAGTGTGGGTGTGACAGCGTGGCAGCCAGAACAACTAAATTTAGCACGTCAAGAAATAAATGGCCATATAACAAAGGTGTCAGAGTGGTCGCAACAGTTGAAAAAACTATTTAATTTACAGTAAAGATTTGGTGTGACACTAACTGTTTTTTAGAAGGTTAGTGTATGATATAATATAGTGAAAAATAAAGGTAAAGTAAGGAGAGTCACTAATCATGACCGAAAAGAAGAATGAAGAACAGCCATGGGAGGCATCTTTCAAAGATGAAACGACTAAGCAGTATTCAAGAACACAAAATCGACGTAAGTCGCAACGTGTTAGCATGGTTGTCGGAATTTTGGTACTGATTGTGATTGTTTTGTCTTTTGTGCCTGTTTATAAATATTTACAGGAATTAAACAAGCCTGCCGATGCTACTACAAATACTGAATTACCGGTTGCATCATCTAAGAAAACAACAACATCAACCAAAAAAGTAACTGATACGGCAAAATCAGAATCAAAAGCTAAAGTGGCAGCATCTAAATCATCAGTGGCAGCATCTAAATCAGAAAAGGCTGCTGAAAAGAAAGCGGCGGCAGCAAAAGAATCATCAGAAAAAGCAGCAGCGCAAGCTTCATCTGAGGCAGCCTCTTCTGAAGCAGCGGCTTCATCTGAGGCAGCTGCATCATCAGAGGCGGCGGCATCTTCTGAAGAAGAAGCCAAGACAGTACCGTTTGATTCGGGAACCTTGTACAGTTTTGCAGTGGCTAATGGGACAACGCCTGAAGAATTATATGCCATGAACCCTGGCTTGAATGCAAGTAACTATGCCACTTTTTATGGTAAGGGGCTAAAAGTAAAATAAGTTTGTGAACGTCTGACATTTGTTAGACGTTTTTTTATATACCCCCTAGTGTTTCTTAGTAATTAAGCGTAAAATAGTATGAATAATAGATTGAATGAGGATGTAAAGCATGAACCCAATTCAGATTGCAATTGATGGACCAGCATCTGCTGGCAAATCAACGATTGCTAAAATTTTAGCAACCGATTTAAATTTTGTATATGTAGATACAGGTGCAATGTATCGTGTTGTTACGCTTGCTGCGATGCGAAAAAACATCGTATTACAAGATGAAGCAGCAGTGGCAGCAGTGCTACCAAATATTAATATTTCGTTTAAACCTGGTAATCCAGTGCAACGAGTATTTTTAAATGATGAGGAAGTAACAGCAGAAATTCGCTCAGTAGACGTTACGGCGAATGTTTCAGTTGTATCTGCTTATGCTGCAGTTCGTCAGGCCATGACTGATTTACAGCGTGATATTGCAGCTGGTGGTGGCGTTGTTATGGACGGCCGTGATATTGGGACAACAGTCTTACCAAATGCAGCAGTTAAAATCTTTTTAATTGCTTCTGTTCATGAAAGAGCTGTCCGTCGTTTTAAAGAAAATCAAGCTAAGGGTATGGATACAACCTTAGAAGATTTGGAAGCGGCAATTGAAAAAAGGGATTATTTAGATTCACACCGTGAAATTTCACCTTTGAAAAAGGCAACTGATGCTATTGAATTGGACACAACGGGTCTGTCGATTGCAGAAGTTGTTGATAGTGTGAAACGCATTATTGCAACTAAATAATAAAATGAATCATAACATTGAAAAAAATGTAAAAAAGCACTAGCAAAATATAGCAATATTAGGTATAATGCTATTAGAGTCGTGTGACCAGGAGGATATATTGTAATGAACGAAGAGAACAACGAGCTATTGGCAGCTCTTGACAGCGTAGCTGAAGTTAAAGTTGGCGATGTAGTTAAGGGTGAAGTCTTGGCAATTGATGATAATCGTCAAGTTATCGTAGGTATTGAAGGTGCCGGTGTTGAAGGTGTAATTCCTTTGCGCGAATTGACAACTGACCGCGATGCGGACGTGAATGACCTTGTCAAGGTTGGAGACGTGTTGGATTTGGTAGTAGTTTCTACTATCGGTTCTGACAAGGAAGGTGGATCATACCTATTGTCAAAGCGTCGACTAGAAGCTCGTCGTGCTTGGGAAGAAATCGCAAGCAAGCACAGTGTTGATGACATTGTGGAAGCACCAGTAACGCAAGCCGTTAAGGGTGGTTTGGTTGTTGATGTTGAAGGTGTACGTGGATTCGTACCAGCTTCAATGATTGAGAACCGTTTCGTGCAAGATTTGAACCAATACAAGGGTCAAACTATCCGTGCAAAGATTATTGAAATCAATGCAGCAGATAGCCGTTTGATCTTGTCACGTCGTGATGTGTTGAACGAAGAGCGCTCAGCTGCTTTGGCACGCGTCTTTGACGAACTATCAGTTGGGGATGTTATTGAAGGTAAAGTTGCTCGTATGACTAACTTCGGTGCATTCGTTGACCTTGGTGGTGTTGATGGTTTGGTTCACGTTTCTGAAATCTCACACGAACGCGTTTCACAACCTTCAGACGTTTTGTCAGTTGGTGAAGAAGTTAAGGTTAAGGTTTTGGGATTGGATCCAGAACGTGAGCGTATTTCATTGTCAATTAAGGCAACGCAACCAGGTCCTTGGGATGCAGCAGCACAACAAGCTCCAGAAGGTACAGTTCTAGAAGGAACTGTTAAGCGTGTCGTTGACTTTGGTGCTTTCGTTGAAGTCTTCCCAGGTGTTGAAGGTTTGGTTCACGTTTCACAAATCTCACACAAGCACATCGCTAACCCTAGTGATGTTTTGACAGCTGGTGATAAGGTTCAAGTTAAGGTTTTGGATGTTAATCCAGAACGTCAACGTTTATCATTGTCAATTAAGGCATTGGAAGAAGCACCTGCACGTGAGGAAAATGATCGTCCTCGTCGCGCACGTCGCCCACGCCAATCAGCTCCAACTAACTACTCAACTTCAGAAGAAGAAGGTTCAGCAACGTTGGGTGATGCCTTTGGTGACATCTTTAAAGATTTTAACTAAGCATTAAAATAGTTTCAAACAGTTAGAGGCTGAGACATACATTGTCTCAGCCTCTAATTTTTGTTTCAAATTAATCCATGTTAAGATTAGATATACTAAATATGAAGTAAAACAAATTACAATAATATTTGTAATTTAGAAAAGAGGCTAATATGGGATTTCCTGTTGTGGCGGTTGTTGGTCGTCCAAATGTTGGTAAGTCAACAATATTTAACCGTATTGCGGGTGATCGAATTTCAATTGTGGAGGATACACCAGGTGTAACACGTGATCGTATCTATACACGTGCTGAATGGTTAACACATGAATTTCGATTAATTGATACAGGTGGAATTGACATGGGTGATGAGCCTTTCATGTCACAAATAGTACAACAAGCTGAAATTGCAATTGATGAAGCTGATGTTATTATTTTTATGGTGTCAGCACGTGAAGGATTAACGGAAGCTGATGAACGTGTTGCAAAAATTTTGTATCGTTCAAAAAAGCCAGTTGTTCTAGCAGTTAACAAAGTTGATAATATTGAATTACGTTCTGAAATTTATGAGTTTTATGCATTAGGTTTTGGTGATCCGTACCCTATTTCAGGTGCGCATGGAACTGGTTTAGGTGACTTACTGGATAAAGTTGTTGATAATTTTCCTGACGTTGAAGCCCAAGAAGAGGACGATGCTGTTCGTTTTTCATTTATTGGACGTCCAAATGTTGGTAAGTCATCGTTGGTTAATGCCATGCTAGGAGAAGAGCGTGTAATTGTTTCTGATATATCAGGAACCACACGTGATGCAATCGATACGCGCTTTACTTCTGCTGAAGGTGATGAGTTTGTAATGGTTGATACAGCAGGTATTCGTAAGCGTGGTAAAGTATACGAATCTACTGAAAAGTACTCAGTTATGCGTGCTATGCGTGCCATTGATGATTCAAACGTTGTATTAATGGTTTTGAATGCCGAAGAAGGAATTCGTGATCAAGATAAGCACGTTGCTGGTTATGCACACGAAGCCGGCCGTGCGGTTATTATTGTCGTTAATAAGTGGGATACGCTTGAAAAAGATAATCACACGATGGCAGATTTTGAAAATCAAATTAGACAAGAATTCCAATATTTGTCATATGCACCAATTGTTTTTGTATCAGCATTGACTAAACAACGCCTTAATAAGCTACCAGAATTAATTAAGCAAGTGAATGAAAATCATCAAAAGCGTATTCAATCAGCAACATTGAATGATGTGATTATGGATGCCTTGGCATTGAACCCAACGTCAACGGTTAATGGTAAGCGATTACGTGTATACTATGCCACACAAGTTGCTATTCAACCACCAACATTTGTTGTGTTTGTCAATGAACCTGAATTGATGCATTTCTCATATGAGCGTTTCTTAGAGAACCAAATTCGTAAGTCATTTGACTTTACGGGTACGCCAATTCACTTAATCAAAAGAGCACGAAAATAAAAATAACCTTAATATTCAACAGAATATGATTATTTTTAGCTAAATGTTTAAAAAAATATGAAAAAGCCTATTATATCAACGTTTTAAGACATTTTTTACTTGTAAGATAGTGCTAACTATGATATTCTAAATATCGAAATCTAATTACAGATTCAATCTGAAATTATTGACATTCAGTCAATATAACTATGCAGGAGGAAATTAAAATGGCTAACAAGCAAGAATTAGTAACTGATGTTGCAACAGCAACTGGTTTGACAAAGAAGGATGCAACTGCTGCAGTTGATGCAGTATTTGCTTCAATCCAAGATACTTTGGCAAAAGGTGAAAAAGTTCAATTAATTGGCTTTGGTAACTTTGAAGTACGTTCTCGTGCAGCTCGTAAGGGTCGCAACCCACAAACTGGTGAGGAAATTGAGATCGCTGCATCAAAGATTCCTGCATTCAAGCCTGGTAAGGCTTTGAAGGATGCTATCAAGTAAGTATCATGAAAAAGAAGTTGTGTTTACGCATAACTTCTTTTTTTTGTATACTTTTTTAAAAGTGTAACCAGATGAATATGTTTACATTAGTTGAATTGTGCTAAAATTAAATTTAATTACGATACAAATTTAATTAATATAAAAGGGGTAGTGAGATGGCGATTGGGAAAATGATAACGATTGCTGGCTCTGATATTTTAGCTGGTGGTGGTATTCAGGCGGATTTAGCGACTTTTAATGAATATGGCTTGTTTGGATTAAGCGCAATAACGAGTATTGTCACAGTTACGAAAACTGATTTTGATATTCATGCTGTGCCGATAAAAGTTTTGGCAGAACAACTAGCATCATTGGGCCAACTAACGGATGTTAAGGGCATTAAAGTTGGGCTATTACCGACAGTCGCACATATTGAATTAGTAAGTGATTTTTTGCGGGCAAATGGTCAACATATTCCAGTAGTAATTGATCCTGTAATGGCGTTTAAAGAAACAGATACGATTAATGTTAGTGAGCTGACACGAGCAATTATAGAAAAACTCTTGCCATTAGCAACAGTGGTAACGCCTAATTTGATTGAGGCACAATTGTTGACACAACAAACGATTACGTCTGAAACTGAGTTGTTAGTGGCGGCAAAAACACTACACCAGCTTGGTGCACAAACAGTTGTTGTTAAGGGCGGTATGCGCTTGCCTGGGGATAATGCAACAGATGCAATTGTGACTGATAAGACACAAAAGTTAGTGAAATTACAAAAATTAATGCAACCATTTAATAATGGCGCTGGTTGTACATTTTCATCAGCTATTGCTAGTCAGCTAGCGCAAGGTGAAACACCTTTAAATGCGATTAGTGATGCGAAAAATTTTGTGCATGAAGGCATCTTGCAAGGTGTTAGGCTAAACGATGCATTTGAGGTTGGCAATGTTTGGCAGGCAGCACGTCGTTATAAAGGGATAGAGAAATGAAAACAAAACAGATAACAATTGGCGCGGTCTTAATTGCTGTAAATATTGTATTAAGCTATGTTGCAAAATTACCAACACCGACGGGATTTGTTTCTTTAGTTGAAGCGGGTATTTTTATTGGTGCTTGGCATTTTGGCCCTAAAATGGGCTTGGCTGTTGGTGGATTGACCGGATTTTTATTAGATTTATTTGCGGGTTACCCACAGTGGATGTTTTTTTCACTTATTATTCATGGATTAGAAGGTTGGATTATTGGACACTTTAATGTTAAAAAAGCAGTCAGTGTTCGGATTATTGGAAACTTGTGTGGTAGTTTTACGATGATATTTGGTTACTGGCTGGCGGGTAGCTTTTTGCTATGGATAACCGGTGGGACTAAAATGTCAATACAAACAGCTATGTTAGCTGGCTTAACAGATGTGCCAGCTAACATCATGCAAGTATTAGTAGGCTTTATTGTAGCCTTACTTGTCAGCGTGCCATTACGTAAGTGGATTCGTTAATTAGAAGATTAAAAGCTGCCACAATGGGGCAGTTTTTTATTTGGTTTTTAGAAGGAGAGCACAATGTTGGAGAAAAAATCACATCAAGTTGTTATATTATTAACGATTAGTCTAATGCTAATGAGTAGTATTATGCGTGCACCGATTACAACAATGCCGCTAATGCTACCACAAATTGCTGAGTCGTTGCATGTTGCTCAGAGTCAGCTAGGAATTATTACGACGATTCCCTTAATCATGTTTTTGCTTATTTCAAATTTTGCAACTAAAACAATGGTGAAATTTGGCCTTAATCGTGCACTTATGTTGTCGTTGTTAAGTATTATTGTTGGGTCAATATTGCGTATGTTGGTTAATATGCCATTAATTTTACTAGGTACTGCTTTAATTGGAATTGGTATTGCACATTTGAACGTATTAATGCCACCATTTGTAGCGACTTATTTTCCTAATAAAATTGGTTTGTATACGTCAGTTTACTCGCTTGCAATCATGGTTGGATCAGCAGTATTTAGTTTAATTACAGCACCTGTGGTAGCAGTATCTGGTTGGCAAGGTGTCATGGGGTTATTGGTATTAGTACCGGCAATTACTTTAGTGTTATGGTTTTGGACGACTAAAAAATTGTGCCAACAGCCAATGAGACGATACCGGCTAATCAAACAGGGCAACCTAAAGAACATTTACGTGTCTGGTCAAATTATAAAGCTTGGCCATTCTTATTTGTTTTTGGTGTACAAGCAACGGTTAATTATACGACAGTTGCTTGGCTACCATCTATGATGTTGCAACATGGTGTTCCTAATGGGGTGATGACAATTTTTATGTCGTTATATTCATTTGTGGGTATGCCATTATCAATTATATTACCAACAGTATTTTTAACATTGAAGGCAAAAGGTACAACTTGGGTTTCATTAGGTGCAGGTATGGTAGCATTACTTAGTGTTGTGATGTTATTTCACACGCAAACCAAGTCGGTTGTCTTTTGGGGCATTGTAACAATATTAATTGGTGCATCGACTGCTTTTTTCTTTTTGTTTTCATTAACAATGTTTGCAAGTAAAACACAATCACCAGTACAAACAGCTCGTTTATCTGGTATGGCACAAGCTGGTGGTTATTTTATATCAGCATTTGGGCCTATTTTATATGGGCACGCTTTTGATGCTAATCCAGCAGGAAAGATTCAAAATATTGTTTACCTAATTTTGGTTTTGTTAATGATTGTGTCTGCAGTTATGATTGCACACACAAAAAATGTGTTTGACGAATAATTATGAATGGGGAGTAATTGACGATGAAATTTTTACATACAGCTGATTGGCATATTGGTAAGGAGTTGGGTGGCTTCTCTTTGTTACCAGAGCAGCAAACTGCTTATGAACAAATTCGTGATATTGCATTATCTGAAAAGGTTGATGGTGTAATTATTGCTGGCGACTTATATGACCGTGGTATTGCACCAACAGCCGCAGTTAATAGTTTGGAAGGTATGTTGAAAGATTTGAATATTAATCATCATCTACCAATCTATGCCGTTTCAGGAAATCATGATGGTGCGACTCGTTTAGGTGCTGGTCGTGAGTGGCGCCAACAAAATGAATTATATCTTAACACAACGTTAGCAGATGCCTTTACACCAATCGAAACGGCTGATACGCAAATATTTTTATTGCCTTTTATTGAACCAGCAATGGCTCGGGTTTATTACCAAATTCCAGAATCACAAGCTCGTCAATATCAAACGATTAATCAAGTGATGCCAAGGATTATTGCGGATATGGTAGCAAAATTTGATCCGCAGAAGAATCATTTATTAGTTACACATTATTATGTCACAGGCAGTAAAAACCAAGATTATGAATTAACAAGTGAAACAAATTCGCAGGTTGGGGGATTACGAAGCCTTGATGATATGATGTTCAAAGATTTTGACTATGTTGCGCTAGGACATTTGCACTTGAAGCAAGCTAGTCCCAGTGAAACTGTTCGTTATTCAGGTTCACCAATAAAATTTAATACTAAAGAAGCGCAAACACAAAAAGGGGTTTATATTGTTGAAATTAACGAACATGTTGTGACCACAACTTGGCATCCGTTAATCCCGAAAAAAGATTTAATTTTATTGGCGGAACCGTTTGATACATTGATTGATCCTAATTTTTATGGTCAATATGAACGTGGTCATAAAAATTATTTCAGCATTAAAATTCAAGGCTTGGCGAATGCAACAAATGCTAGAGCAACGTTAGCTAAAATTTATGGTGATGTTGTTGAAGTGCAATATGATTTGCCGACTTTAGTGGCTGATAAACAGGGAATACCAGAAATTGCGGCAGATGCAGATGGTGCTGATGATAAATTAATTGCTGCATTTTATAACTATGTGACAGGTACAAATCTAAATGATAATCAGCAACGATTGGTAGATGATACATTGAGTGATTTGTATCAACAAGAGGAGGAGTAAGATGCGTCCTTTAAAATTACAATTAAATAACTTTGGTCCGTATGATGAAACAACGATTGATTTCATGAAATTTACAGAATCGAAATTATTTCTAATTACTGGTGATACGGGTGCTGGTAAGACAACCATTTTTGATGGGATGACATATGCATTGTTTGGTAAAGGTACGGGTGAGCGTAGCCCAGAAGACATGCGTAGTGAGTTTGCCAATGGCCTGGCTAAAACGATGGTTACTTTTTGGTTTGAACATAATGGTCACTTTTATGAGATTCGGCGGACACCAACGCAACAATTGAAGAAAAAACGTGGTGCAAAGTCCGATGATGATACGACAACTCATCAGGCAACTGCGTCGTTAATCGAAGTTGATGAAACGTTAGAGACACCATTAGAGGCATTGGGCGATAAAGCGAAGATAGTTAATGATCAAATTGAAGAATTATTACATTTAAATGCTGATCAGTTTCGTAAGATTATTTTGCTTCCGCAAGATAAATTTCGAGAATTTTTAAGTGCGCAAAGTGATGAAAAGATGGTTATTTTGCGTCAGCTTTTTGGCACTACTATTTTTGATGATTTTGTTAATAATTTAAAAGATCAGCAAAAGCAATCGGGTCAAGCGTTGGAAAAATTAGCGACACAACGTGATGAAAAGTTACAACAAGTTAAGTGGTCACAACCTGATATTGAAGATGTTGCGCCCACTGCTACTGAAAAAATTCAGGTTTTGGGTCAGCTAAATACAGATATGACCGCTGAAATTGAGCAACAAACTGAAATTTTAAGTCAAGCTCAGACTCAACTAGCAGCATTGCATGGTGAGCAACAAAAGGGCCGTCAGATTATTGACCAATTGGATCAACTTGAGCAGAAAAAAACTGTATTAAACGAACAATATGAACAAAAGGATCGTATTGCACAACAAAAAGAAACGTTAGCAACATTATCTTGGGGTGTGGCGCAACAACCATTAGTTACCCAACAAAGGTATCTGCATAATCAATATCAGCAACAGATTAGTGAAAAGCAGAAGTTATCAACGGCGCTTGATGAATTGGAGACGCAACAGCAAACTTTAGCTGATGCGCAAACTGAACTTAAGCAGCAAGCGAGTGTTGTTGAGACTAATCAACAGTTGTCTAAGCAGATTCAAGAGAACTTGTTACCAAAGGCACGGCAATTAGTAACGTTACGCGACAAGGGTAAAAATATTGCTGATGAGATTAAAATGTTATACGCACAAGGAGAAGAACTTGAGCAAACATCTCAAAAGTTAGATGCTGTTATCACGACGCAATCTGATAATTTGGCACGCTATCAGAAAAATGCAGCTTATGAAAGTGAATTAGCTAATCGAAAATATCAATTTGATCAGTTAATTAATCATCAACATGCCTTTGAACAGAATAAAAAAGATGCGCAAACTAAAAAAGAACAGGTTACTGTGCTGAAACAAAAGGTTGCAACAGCGGTGCAGAATCAAGCAGATAAAAAACAGGATCTACAAGACAAGGCGTCGTTACGGCGTGATATCTTAATTCAACAATTACAACAAGAACTCGTTGATGGTGAACCTTGTGTTATCTGTGGTCAAATTTATCATGCACAAGCTCATCATGACCATGCTGATGCACAGAGTACTTATGCAGATTTGGCTGATGCTATTCAAGCAGTTTCTGATAGTGAAAAAGCTGAACAAACGGCAACTGTACAATTAACAAAATTGCAAACGGATTTAGAAAATAATCAAACGCAATTGATGGAGCTGACAGATAAGGTCACAGCTGATAATGATACATTAGAGAAAGAATATGCAACATTTAAGCAGGATTGGCAACAATTGTTTATATCATCATCAGAAACTTTTGTAACGTTACCTGATGTATTTGATGAAACACGACTTACCGGTTGTTTTGAACAAGCAATAACTTTTGTAAAGCATGCTAAAAATGAGGCCGCTGATTTACAAGCGCGAGTAACCGATAGTCAAAATCAATTGCAGAATATTCAAACACAGGTCATTACAAATGAGCAAAAAGTTGTGGCAAAAACTGATAGTAAGCAAGCTTACGATGCAGAAATTAAGCAAATTGTTGCATCAGAAACAACGCTCAAATCCGTAGCTGAATATGAAACAATGCTGCAAAAATTACAAGCAGAACAGCAGCAATATGATGATCAAGTTAAAAAAGTGCATGATCAAGTTTTGACTAACCAACAAGCTCAAGTTGAAAAGCAGGCGCAAAAGACAT
Source organism: Weissella sagaensis (assembly GCF_010306265.1). Lineage (NCBI taxonomy): Bacteria > Bacillati > Bacillota > Bacilli > Lactobacillales > Lactobacillaceae > Weissella > Weissella sagaensis. The sequence goes on from NZ_BLKA01000002.1 coordinate 170,578, forward strand.
CGTTAGAAGAAAAAATAACGACAACAGCAACTGACATTGAGACACTAGAACAACAAATTGTAACGGCAATCACTGATGGTCCTGTTGATAGTCAACAAACATTTGATGAATTGCTTAATGTCTTACAGGAGCAACCTGATAAAATAAATCAACTAACGCAGAATATCACGAAGTATCAGACGACTGTGACGCAATTACAACAAGATATTACTAATTTGGAAAAGGTTTTAGGGGATGTCTCTAGGCCAAATATGGCGAAAATACAGGCAGCCATTGATCAACAGCAAACGTTAGTAAATCAGTTGATAGAAGATAATGCCACGAAGAAATCAGTATTGGCACAACAAAAACAAATTGAAACAACGGTAAAAGCATTACAAGATAAATGGGAGCAGCAACAGGTAGTAGGGAAAGATTTATTGACGTTAACGCAAGCGGTTGATGGTAATAATGCAAAACGCTTACGCCTTGAACCATTTATTTTGCGCCGTTTCTTGTTTGATGTTTTAGATTATGCTAATCATCATTATATTGGTACCTTATCCGGTGGACGTTATCAATTCATCTTGTCAGATCGACAAGGTGGGCGCTCTAATCAAAATGGTCTAGATATTGATATTTATGATCAAGACGGTGGTAAAATACGTGCTACCAGTACGTTGTCGGGTGGCGAATCATTTATTTCGGCCTTATCAATTGCTTTGTCTATGGCCGAAGTGGTGCAACGAAGAGCAGGTGGTGCTAAAATTGATGCTTTGTTTATTGATGAAGGATTTGGATCACTTGATGAACGAACGCTATCACAAGCGATGGAAGCCCTTAGCTTAGTGGAGCAAAGTGGTCGCTTAGTTGGTATTATTTCGCATGTTACTTCGATGAAACAACAAATCCCACAACAATTACAGGTTAAAAAATTAGGTGATGGACGAAGCCAATTAAGTCTTCGTACTTTATAAAAATGTTTAAATAAAAGCCGCTAATCTACCGAAATTGGATAGATTGGCGACTTTTTAAATTTATACGATTAAAAATACCAGCCATATGGGGCTTGCTTAATCATCTGATCAATAGCTAATTGGTGTTGCGTGTTGTACATCTGAGGGTGATCTGATAGTGGTACGTATGATAACGAGAGTGTTTCATCCCCATCCGCCTTTAATTGACCACCAATTTGCTCAACTTCAAAAAGGGTCATTGGAATCTGAGCTTTATCCCCAGTGGGGAAGATGTGATGAAAATTAGTATCAATCCCAATTAGCGCTTTAATTTGAACATCGATACCAGCTTCTTCTTTAAACTCGCGAATAAGTGAGGTCATTGCCGATTCGCCAATGTTTTGCATACCACCAACTAAACTCCAGCCAATTTCACCATCCCCACGTTGTTCAAGTAAAACTTTCTGGCGTGTTTCATCGAATAAAACGCCTGCGACACCAGGCATAATAATTTCGTCATGACCGATTTTTTGGCGAATATTTTTGAAATATTGTTCCATAACCATTTTGATAATTCCCCCTGTAATCATTTAACGACTGCTTCACTTAATCATATCATATTGGCTAAAAACTTAAATGGCTCTTATGGTACAATTAATGTATCTATATTTTATTGAGGAGAACTGCATGATTACATCATTTTTGGTCCTTGAAATCGCGATGTTCGCGACTTTTTTATGGGCAAAAAAATTAAAACTGGGTAAGTTAGATTGGTTAGCCGTTGCTGGCTTAACTATTTTAAACGCAATTTTTGTTTATTGGTGGATGCCGGTGCCAACACTATCACAATTGGTGATGCCGGTAGCATTAGAGACAACACTAATTAGTATTTGGACATTATTAATTGGTAGTGCCACTGTGGTAATTGAGAAAGTTACAACAAAAAAGCATGACCGCATGGCGCTAAATATCACTTTGTGGCCATTTGTTATTCCGTTGATTGCAATTGGTATTTCAGTAGTGGCAGGTGTGTCAAAATCTTTGACAGTTCGACCAATGTATCATTCGGTGCAGGCTACTAAGCAAAAAGAAGCGCCATTGACTAAAGATGATCAACCAATTGCTTTGTCTGCACAAGCAGCACAGAATATGATGAAAAAAGCCTTTTCGCAGGTTCCAGATTCGTCAATGTATGAGCTAGGTGATCTATCAGCACAATACATCAAAGGTAAGCCTTATTACGTTGCACCAGTTGAGTTTAATGGCTTTGTTTCATGGTTTATGAATCGTGAACTACCGGGATATTTTGTTGTTTCAGCAACAGATATTAACGATACGGCCCATTTTGTGAAGGAAAAAATGGCTTATTCTGAAACAAGTTGGTTCTCACATAGTATCGCACGTAAGATTTATATGGCAAATCCACGTTACCAACAAGTTGGTGAACCTATTCTTGAAGTAGATAATAGTGGTCAAACTTACTGGGTCCAAACATTGTTAAATGTACGTTGGGCTGGTCAAGTGATGTTTAATAACATTCATGTCGCAATCACAAATGCTAATACGGGTAAGACTGAAGTTTACAAGACTAAGGATTTGCCTAAGTGGGTTGATGTGGGTGTTTCTCCTGAAGCAGCAACTTTGATGAATCGTACATATGGTAATCCATATGCATTTAATTTCCGTCATAAGAACCAAATCAAGCCAACTGAGAACGGTTCAGAAAGTGGTGTCACACCAATGTTTAATGTGAATGGATCATTGGCATACTTTGATGATTTCACAACAGTTAGATCAAATGCTGATTCTGATAAAGGTTATTCATTAATTGATACGCGTTCTGGTAAGTTACGTTTCTATACTGGTAAGAATGTCGGTATTATGGATTCTGAGGGTGCTATGAAGGTTGCTAAGCAATTGCATCCACAAAATAAGTGGCACGGGTCAAATCCGGTTATTATGAATATTGATGGAACACCAACTTGGGTTGTTTCAATGATGGACAATAATGAACGTTTCCGTGAATATGCTTATATTAAAGGTGCTGATCAAAACGTTATTGGTGAAGGTGCTAATGCCTCAGATGCATTGGCATCATACCGCAATGCTTTAGCTGGCAGTGCCCAGTCAGCCGCTGCTAGTGATCAAAAAGTTAAAATTAAAAAGATTACTGGTAAAGTTGGTCGTGTTAACACCAATGCAACCTTAAATGGTAAGCAGGTGGTAGTGTTTAAATTAGTTGATGATGACACGCTATACACCTTGGATCCATCACAAAAGCAGGATGCATTGTTATTGCAAGAAAATGATCAAGTAGAACTAAAGGTTAAAGCCATTGCTGGTGCGTCGGTTGCTAATGTCGTGACTTTGACTAACAAATCTTTAAAGTAAATAATAAACAGGTTAGATAAAATGGGACAAGGAACAATTAAATCAAATGACTTTGCACGTGGTGCTGCTAAACAAGGAAAAACCACGGTCGAACAGAAAAAAGCTACCCGTCAAGCTTTATTAGAGAAAGCTAAGCAAAAAGCACAACAAAATAAAAAATAACATCGTATTATGAAAGGACGCTCTAATGGCTAGTTTTGCAGAACGTATGCTTGATGAATTATCAAGTGGACAATTAGATGCTGCTAAAAAATCATTTGCATCATCACTACGTTATGACGATGATGATACAATTTATTCATTAGCAGAAGAATTATATGGTTTAGGATTTTCAAACCAAGCCAAACGGGCCTATCAAAAATTATTGGATAAGTATCCAGATGAAGACCAACTACGGACAGCTTTGGCTGATATTGCCATTGATGACGATGATACTGATAAGGCATTGATGTACCTTTCAGAAATTTCTACGGATTCGACAGCTTATCTAGAGTCATTGTTAGTTGCTGCTGATTTATACCAATCAGAAGGTCTTACTGAGGCGGCTGAAGATAAATTGTTAACAGCTTATCAATTAGATAATCAAGAGCCAATTATTCAATTTGCGTTAGCTGAGTTTTACTTTGCTACTGGTAAATATCAAACAGCGATTCCAAATTATCGTCAATTGATTAAAGCGGGTGAACGTTATTTCTCAGGATTAGATATTGTATCGCGCATTGGTGTTGCGTATGCACTTGTTGGCAATTTTGATAATGCATTGGGTTACTTAGAACAAATTAAAGAAGCTGATATGACACCAGATGTTCGCTTCCAATTGGGATTGACTTATGCAACAAATCCTGAAAATTGGCAAAAAGCGATCAAGACGTTTACGCAATTGCGTGATTTAGATGCATCTTATGCTGGTGTGTATGAACCATTAGCACAACTTTATATGGACACGCATGAACCAGATAAGGCCTTGGTAACATATCAAGAAGGTATTGCAGTTGATCCGTTTAATGTTAAGTTCTACCAAGAAGGTGCTAAGATTGCAGCGGAGCTAGGGGAAGAAGAACAAGCTAAGTCATTGTATCAAGAAGGATTAGAGAATGTTCCGGATGATGCAATACTTATTACAAGTTATTCAGACTTTTTAGTTCAAAATGATGATCATGTTGGTAACATTAACTTGCTGAACGAATACTTCTCTAATGATGATACGGATATTAATCCGCAATTGTATTGGAACTTGGCACAAAGTTATACAGCTTTGGAAGACTTTGACATGGCAACGAAGTATTGGGAAGCAGCGTTACCATCATTTATGGATACAGCTGAATTCTTGAAGCCGGCTTACTATTACTTCAGAAATGAAGGGGAGCGTGAGCTGGCATTACGTGCCTTACAAGCTTATGTTCAGTTGGTACCAGATGATTTTGATATGGTTTCGGCTTTGCAAAATGAAGTTGATCAAGAATTATAAATAAAAGAGTCCTATATTAGGAAAACAAGCTTATGTTCTCCTGGTATAGGACGTTTTTTATTGTTATTAGGCAGTTTGTCACAGTGTGTTTAAAAATGTATAATGTGAATATTAGAAAATAATAAGATACAGAAACGAGGATGAATAATGGACGCTTGGCATTTGTCAAAACGTTTAGCGGCAGTAGCCAATTTTGTACCTGATGGAGCCCGTTTGGCTGATATTGGGTCAGATCATGCTTATTTACCAGCTAATTTATTATTAAATAATCAAATATCGTTTGCGATTGCAGGTGAAGTGGCACCTGGACCGCTTGCTAACGTGAAATCTGAAGTACAGCGTCATCGATTAGGCGATCGTTTAATACCACGTTTAGCTGATGGCTTGGCTGCCATCGAAACCAACGATTTAATTGATACAGTTGTCATTGCCGGCATGGGCGGACGCTTGATTTGTCAAATTTTGACTGATGGCCAATTAGAGACTAAGCGCTATCACCGTTTGGTTTTACAACCTAACATTGATGTTGATTTAGTACGTACTTGGTTATCAGAAAATGGTTATCGTTTAGTAGATGAAGCAGTTGTTGCTGACGAAGGACATTATTATGAAATTTTGGTAGCTGAACCGGGAAATGTAACTTACTCAGCGCGTGAATTACAATTTGGTCCTTATCATCTAACAGAACCGTCAGCAGCTTGGACGGAAAAATGGCAACGTGAAGCTAACAGAATTGAAAGTATTATGAAGAATCTGGAAACTGCTGATAAAACCGATACGGAAGCATATCAATCTTATCAACATGAATTACAAACCATTATGGAGGCGTTAGTTTATGCAAGCCGATAAGCTTATTGCGCAAATTGCAGCATACGCACCGAAAGAATTGGCGTGGGAAAAAGATCCAATTGGCTTACAACTTGGGGATGCTAAACAAGAAATTCATCGTATTATGACGACTTTAGACGTTCGTCCAGAAGTGGTGCAAGAAGCTATTGATAAAGATGTTGATTTTATCTTTGCACATCATCCCATGATTTTTAAACCAGCTAAGAATTTAGACTTAAGCGTTCCACAAAACAAGATGTATGCCGATTTGATTAAACACAATATTGTGGTTTATGCAGCACATACCAATTTAGATGCTGCTAAAGGTGGGATGAATGATTGGCTATCTGAGGCGCTAAAACTTCAAAATGTCACGCCATTGATTCCAAATGCAGATGGTCAGACTGGATTGGGCCGAATTGGAACATTGGTACAACCACAAACTGTAGCCGAATATGCAGCGTTTATTCGCGACCTATTCCAGGTTAAGGCAGTGCGCGTGATTGCAAAAGATTTAAAACGTCCTATTCAACGAATTGCAGTGCTTGGTGGTGACGGTGGGGATGAGTATCCAGCTGCTTTAGCTGCTGGTGCTGATGCCTATGTTACGGCTGATTTTTATTATCATACTGCGCATGATGTTTTGGCAGATGATTTTGTGGTCATTGATCCTGATCATCATATGGAAGCTATTGCTAAAGATAAGATGGTTAGTCTGATTAAAAAATGGCAACAAGAAAATCATTGGGACATCGATGATGTATTTTCATCAACAATTAATACAGATCCATATACTTATATTTAAAGAAAGAGATTTAACATGACAGAAGAAAAATATCCTAATTTAATTAATCGCTTTATTGATTACGTGAAGGTTAATACACAATCAAATGAGGATTCACAGACAGTTCCTTCAGATCCTAAAGAAGTTGCTTTTCTGAAAGATTTGGCAGCTGAATTAGAAGAAATCGGTTTAGAAAATGTTCGTACCATGGCTGACGGTTATGTATTTGCAGAATTAGCTGCTAATACTGATAAAGAAGTACCAACAATTGGCTTTATTTCACACGTTGACACAGCTGACTTTACTGCTGAAAATGTACAACCACAGTTTGTCACTGATTATGATGGTGAATCGGAGATTAAATTAAATGATGAATATTCATTAACAGTGGAAGATTTTCCTTCATTAAAGAAATATGAAGGTCATACATTAATTACAACTGATGGTACAACATTGTTAGGTGCCGATGATAAAGCCGGTGTTGCTGAAATTATTTCAGCTGCTGAATATCTAATCGCGCACCCAGAAGCTAAGCATGGTAAGTTGGTCTTTGCTTTTGGACCTGATGAAGAAATCGGTATTGGTGCTGATAATTTCCACGTTGCTGAATTTGGCGCAGACTTTGCTTACACAGTTGATGGTGGCCCATTGGGTGAACTTGAATGGGAAACATTCTCGGCTGCTTCAGCAGTAATTGAAATCCAAGGACGTAACGTACACCCAGGAACAGCTAAGGATACAATGGTTAATGCATTACAGGTAGCCATTGATGTACATAATGCATTGCCGGCAGGTGACCGACCAGAATTGACAGAAGGTCGTGAAGGTTTCTTCCATTTGTTGAGTTTGACAGGAACTCCTGAAGATGCGCGCATGGATTACATTATCCGTGACCATGATCGTCAACAATTCGAAGCTCGTAAGACTTTGATGACTGAAATTGTTGATCGTTTGAATAAAGAATTGGGTGTTGATCGTATTAAGTTGACTTTGAAAGATCAATATTACAACATGGGTGAAGTGCTAAAGGATGATATGACATCTGTTGATTTAGCAGCTGAAGCGATGCGTCAGTTGGATATTGAACCAATTATTGAACCAGTTCGTGGTGGTACTGATGGCTCAAAGATTACATTCCTAGGATTACCAACACCTAACTTGTTTGCTGGTGGTGAAAATATGCATGGTCGCTATGAGTATGTTTCAACGACAGTTATGCAACAAGCGGCTGATACAGTTGTTAAAATTGCAACACTAAACGCTGAATAATTAACTAAGTATATTTTAAGTTATCCTAGGTACTGTAGTTAGACTAAAGTTGGGAGAATTTAAATGTTTTTATTATTAATTGTTATATTAGCTGTTTGGATTGGCTGGAGTGTCCGCTTACGACGTACTAAAAAAATGATAGCTCGCAATATAAATGCAGCAAATGCTAGGCATAATTTTCAACCGGGTGCTGATGTTTTTGACGGAGAGTTTGAAGAAGTCAAAAACAAACATTAAATTGCTTTTATCGGTTTAAGCCACTTAAAAACCGTAATATTTGCGCTATATACTATTTTATGGTAGTGTATAGCGCTTTTTTTTGGTAAAATAAATTAGATGTTTATCATAAAATGTGAAAATAAGGTAGGCATACAAAGACACGGGGGATTCAACTAAATGAAAAAGTTGTTGATTGCAAACCGAGGTGAAATTGCTGTTCGCTTAATTCGAGCAGCTAAGGAACTCGGAATAAAAACGGTAGCAATCTTTGCAAAAGAAGATGAATTTGCCGTTCATCGTTTTAAGGCTGATGAAGCATATCAAGTTGGTGCAGGCAAAGCCCCAATTGCTGCATATTTGGATATTGATGATATTATCCGTATTGCAAAGCAAGCCGGTGCCGATGCAATTCATCCAGGTTATGGTTTTCTATCAGAGAACGCTGATTTTGCAGCTGCAGTTGAAGCAGCTGGTATTAAATTTGTCGGTCCAAAAGTTGAACATTTAAAAATATTTGGTGACAAAATTGTTGCTAAGCAAACAGCTATAAAGGCTGATGTACCAACAGTTCCTGGTACAGATCATCCCGTTGCGGATGTCGCTGAGGCATTAGCTTTTGGTGAAACGCATGGGTATCCATTGTTTGTTAAGTCAGCTGCTGGTGGTGGTGGCCGTGGTATGCGAGTTGTTGAGCATGCTGAAGAACTTAAAGAAGCGTTTGAACGTGCTGCTTCGGAAGCACAACAAAGTTTTGGTAAGCCTGATATTTATTTAGAGAAATATCTAAAGGATCCACAACACGTTGAAATCCAAATTTTAGCTGATGAACATGGGGAGGTTATGCATCTATTCGAGCGTGACTCATCCGTTCAACGTCGCCATCAAAAAATTATTGAATTTGCACCGGCGGTTTCAGTATCTGTTAATATGCGACAACGTATTCAAGATGCTGCACTACGTTTAATGCGTAGTGTTGACTATCAAAATGCCGGTACGGTTGAATTTTTAGTAGAGGGTGATAATTTTTATTTCATTGAAGTTAACCCACGTGTTCAGGTTGAACATACCGTTACAGAAGAGGTGACGGGTGTCGATATCGTTAAATCACAACTTTTAATTGCTCAGGGCTATCGTCTACATGAAGCTCCATTGAATATCCCGATGCAAGACCAATTAACAGCTAATGGTGTTGCAATTCAATCACGTATTACAACAGAAGATCCAGCTAATGATTTCATGCCTGATACAGGTAAAATTGAGTGGTATCGTTCACCAGGTGGAACTGGTGTCCGTTTAGATGCAGGTAATGTATTTGCAGGCGCAACGGTTACACCATATTTTGATTCACTATTAGTTAAGTTAGTGACACGCGGATCTGATTTTACAGCGGCTGTTGATAAAATGCAGCGCGCATTGGATGAGTTTGTTATTCGTGGCGTGAAAACAAATATTCCATTCTTGAAGAATGTTTTTGCGCATCCAACATTTAGAAGTGCTTCAGCACCAACAACTTTTGTTGATAAGCACACTGAATTATTTGAAATTTTGCCAGACAAGGATCCTGAACGTAAGGTATTACGCTATGTTGCCGAGACGACTGTTAACGGGTTCCCAGGTTTGGATCATAACCGACCAAGAATTTATACCGCAAACACTATTGAACCAGCTAAAGACATTGTTTTGCCAAGTGATTTGGTAACTGCTAAGGATGTTTTAGATAGTAAAGGTCCACAGGGTGTGGTTGATTGGTTGAAACAACAAGATAAGGTATTGCTAACAGATACTACAATGCGAGATGCCCATCAATCGTTGTTTGCAACACGCTTGCGTACAAAAGATATGGCAGCTATTGCAACAGATGTACAAAATGCATTGCCTAATTTATTCTCAAGTGAGATGTGGGGAGGTGCTACTTTTGACACAGCTTATCGTTTCTTGGGAGAAAATCCTTGGGAACGTTTGCGTATCCTACGTGAGAAGATGCCACGTACATTGACACAAATGTTGTTTAGAGGTTCTAACGCTGTTGGTTATCAAAATTATCCAGATAATGTATTGCAAGAATTCATTAAATTAGCAGCAACTAATGGGATGGACGTATTCCGTATCTTTGATAGTTTGAACTGGTTACCACAGATGGAAAAGTCAATTCAATATGTTCGTGATAATAATAAACTTGCTGAAGTTGCCATGGCATATACAGGTGATATCTTAGATACAAGTCGTACAAAGTATAATTTGAAGTATTACACTGATTTTGCACAAGAATTAGTTGATGCTGGTGCACACATTATTGCGATTAAGGATATGGCTGGACTATTAAAGCCAGAGGCTGCTTATCAATTAGTTAGTGCATTGAAAGATACAGTCGATGTGCCAATTCATCTACACACACATGATACGACTGGTAATGGTGTGTACACCTATGCACGCGCGGTTGATGCGGGTGTTGATATTATTGATGTGGCAATGTCCGCTTTCTCTGGTGCAACGTCACAACCTTCAATGGGGGCAGTTTATTATTCATTAAGTGGTAATAAGCGTCAACCTGAAGTAAATGTTGATGCTGCAAATAAAATTAATGATTATTGGACGAGTGTGCGCCCTTATTATCGTGACTTTGCGAGTGCAACAAGCAGTACACAAACGGATATTTTCAAAGTTGAAATGCCTGGTGGTCAGTATTCTAACTTACAACAACAAGCACAAGCGTTACGCTTAGGAGATCGCTGGTCTGATATTAAGAAGATGTACGTTACAGTTAATAAAATGTTCGGCGATATTATTAAGGTGACACCATCATCTAAGGTTGTTGGGGATATGACTTTGTTCATGATTCAAAATGATTTGACGCCTGAAAAGGTTCTTGCTGAAGGGCAAACAATTGATTTCCCACAATCAGTCGTTGATTTCTTTGCCGGCGATTTGGGACAACCTGTTGGTGGTTTCCCTAAGGAGCTACAATCAGTTGTTTTGAAGGGACGCAAACCCATTACTGTACGTCCAGGTGCTTTAAGTGAACCCGTAGACTTTGCGCAACAAGAAGCAACTCTGGCACGTAAGTTAAAGCGTCAGCCAACGCCAGAAGAAGTAATTTCTTATATTTTGTATCCAAAGGTTTTCTTGGATTATGTTGCTAAATTTGATAACTTCGGTCCAATGACATTGCTTGATACACCAACTTTTTTCCAAGGAATGCGTATAGGTGAACGAGTAGATGTCCAATTAGGCACTGGCAAAACAGCTATTTTCCAACTTGATGAAATTGGTGAACCAAGTGCTAAAGGTATTCGGACGCTTTACTTTGATGTTAACGGAACACCATTAGAAGTTGATGTACAAGATGCAAGTGTTCAAACAACAACAATAGTAAGACGTAAAGCCGAGCCAACTAATGAAAATGAGATTGGTGCCACTATGGCGGGCAGTGTCTTGTCAGTTGATGTGGTTGATGGCCAGACGTTTAAGCAAGGTGATACGTTGTTGGTTACCGAGGCAATGAAGATGGAAACAACCATTCAAGCACCATTTAACGGTATTGTTAAGCAAATTCATGTTGCTGATGGTGATGTCGTTGACGGTGGTGATTTATTATTAGAGATAGAATCTAATTAAATTATTAGTGATGATAAAGAGCGTAAAGATACTTCATCTGATAAAGTTAATTTTATGAGCTTGCTGTTCAAAAAAATTTTCGTTATATTGGTGATAGGGCTTTTGCTCTTTTTTATTTTATACAATTGAGGAGAAAATGATGCAACTGTGGTGGCAGAAAAAAATTATTATTGGGGCAGGAATGGTAGGAAGTCTGTTATTGATACTACAAAGTGTCCTTGGAACGTTGGCATGGCCAACTTATAAAATTGGTCCGTATCCAGTAGCTATGTTGACTGCTAAAGGAACCCCCTTTGAATTGGGCTTTAGAATGTTGCAATTGATTGCGGGGATGCTTATTTTAGTAACACTAATTTCATTAATTAAATATGCCATTGCAACCAAAAAGAATAAATTCAACCGTGATCTACGTTGGTTGTCACTAATTTGGTTGATTTGGATGGTTTTACAATTTGTGTGGCCAATTACATTAGACGTTGCGATTACAGTGACGCCGATTTCTGTTAGAGATGTTGTGTTTGGTCTGGTGATTATTGGATTGGGCGTTAGCTTGATACAATTAGGACGTTCAGCTCAAGAAAATCAGTTTGAGTCACTAAGCAATGCAGTAACCTTATTAGGTATTTTGTATATCTTGTTTAATTTTCTAACATATGTCGTCACACTACTGGGCTGGCCGGTGAATGGTTTTCTAGATGTTATAGCTAATGACGTTATAGCTGTTGCAATGGGATTTGTTAGTTGGTATTTTATGCGTTTAGCTGAATCATAAAATAATATTTATTTTTTCAAGCAAAAGTCTTGCTATTTCGCTAAAACATGTGTAATATAAGTATTTGTAATTTACTAGCTATATTGTAACGGCGCAAGCTTGGGGGTTAGTTTAATGCAGCTGATCCTGTCGTTCAAATTAGTGGCGGGGGGCACCCCGCAAATAAATTCAAGGAGTTATGTTAATGCGCATTAACATTTTATTAGAAGCCGCCGAAACCGGTGAGCGTATCTACTTGACTTCTAAGAACCGTCGTAACACGCCAGACCGTTTGGAGCTTAAGAAATATTCTCCAAAGTTGCGTCGTGTTACAGTGTTCAAGGAGGTAAAGTAATCATGGCTAAAAAGTCAAAGATCGCTAAGGAAAAGAAGATTGAAGCAACTGTAGAGAAGTACGCTGCAAAGCGTGCTGAACTAAAGGCTGCTGGGGATTACGTTGGTTTGTCAAAGTTGCCTCGCAACGCTTCACCTGTTCGTATCCACCGTCGTGATAAGATTGATGGTCGTCCACGTGCATACATGCGTGAGTTTGGTATGTCACGTTTGAACTTCCGTGAATTGGCACACAAGGGTCAAATTCCTGGTGTTAAGAAGGCTTCATGGTAAAATTTTTACCATAAAGCATTAAAGAACCTCCACATTAATGTGGCGGTTCTTTTTTTTATTTGTGTTTTATATGTCCTTGACACAGAGGCGTACAATAGAGGTATATATATTTTATTGTTTGTGAGGTTTAAAAAGTATGTTACAAAAGAAAGTTTTAAATAAGCTATTAGCAAGTGCGTTTAATGTACCTGTTAAGGTAACCTATTGGGACGGCAAGACTGAAGAATATGGTCAAGGTCAATCTGATATTCATGTTACTTTTAACAAAAAGCTTGATTTAAAGCGCATGGCAAAAGTACCAACACTAGAATTAGCCGAAGCGTACATGAGACGAGATATTGAAATTGATGGTAGTATTCAAGAACTTGTTAAAGCAGCATATAATCAATCAGATAGTTTTTTGACGGATCAAAGTGGCTTTACTGGTGCATTACTGTCAAAATTTACGTCTTCCCACGATAAAGAAACGTCTAAAGAAGATATTCAAAGTCATTATGATATTGGAAATGATTTTTATCAAAAATGGTTGGATGACACAATGACATATTCTTGTGCTTATTGGGCACGTGATGATATGACATTAGAAGAAGCCCAAATTGCTAAAGTCCACCATATTTTAGATAAATTAAACAGTCAACCAGGCAAGAAACTGCTAGATATTGGTTCAGGTTGGGGAACTTTGATTATTACAGCTGCACAAGATTATGATCTTGAAACATATGGTGTAACACTTTCTGAAGAACAATATAATTACACGATCCAACGTGTTAAAGAATTAGGCTTGGAAGATAAAGTTCACGTTATGTTAAAAGATTATCGTGATATTGAACAACAATTCGATTACATTACATCTGTAGGAATGTTTGAACATGTTGGTAAGGATAACTTGGCAGAATATTTTGCAGATGTTGCAAAATATCTTGTGCCTAATGGTCGTGCTTTAATTCACGGTATTACAGGGCAACATTATGGTGCAGGAGTTGATCCATTTATCGAAAAGTATATTTTCCCTGGTGGCTATATTCCAAACGTCGTTGAAAATATGACGCACATTATGGATGCTGGTTTGCAATTAGATGATCTTGAACCATTACGTCGTCATTACCAAAAGACATTGGAACACTGGACAGCAAATTATCATAAAGTATATGATGAGACCGTTAAAGAGTACGGTGAACAATTTGCTCGTATGTGGGACTTGTATTTACAAGCATGTGCAGCTTCATTTGAAGCAGGTAATATTGATGTCATGCAATTCTTAATTACTAAAGGACCTGCAGGCCATGATTTGCCAATGAATCGCGCTTATATGACAGCTCGTGATAATAATAAATAAAATAAATAAAGCCGAGTAGCACCTGTTGGGGTTCTGCTCGGCTTTTTATTTGGAATAAAAAATAATTAAATGTTATTTTCTTCATGTTGCGATTGAATGAATTCGTCTAGGTTAATCCAGTCAATAATGTCAGGATCGTCTTTCCAAATAAATTCATTTTCAAAATTTGGATCATGCGTATCTGATATTAAAATATCAGTTTTATTAGAGGTGCTTTTTTCGATATGAATATTTAACCGTTTTGAATTTTCTAAACGGTTAATAACGTAATTTTCACGTAATTGTTGTGAAAAATCGACAGCTATGTAAATAGGACTTTCATAATAATGAGGGAAAAGTTCATTAGCAATATTTAGTGTGTATTGCGTATAAATATAATTTAATGGTACTTTATCACTGCCAAAGTTAGTATCTTTCATATATGTCTTGATCAAGGCATGTCTTAATTTTTTAATATTGGCATTATTATCAATTTCTTCTGGAAACCAATTGTGTTGGGTTAATAAGTCAATAATCAGAAATGGCGATATTGATTTTGCATTAATTTCAATAAGCTGTTTGTAAAAATTTTTAAATTTGTCAATATCTACCTCAGTATCAATAATTTTTTTAGTTAACTTAGTTTGACTATCAGTTAAATTAATAATATTTTGATGATGGGCTAACACAATTAGATTTTCCAGAGGTATTTGTTGTACTGAAATCAGAAAAGTAATAAACAATCTTGTTTGTAAAAGATGTTCTCCTTGAGGAATACGCCAAGTTTCTCTTAGATGGTTATTAAATAAGTCGAGCTTATGACTTGGATTTAATTTTAATAAAGATTGATTATCATTTTCATCCAAACTATGCTTATTTTGGATTGAACGGAAAAAATTAACAATTGCAAAATGTAATGTTTGTTGTCGTTGACTATTATTAGGTGTATTGCCTAATAATATGGCTGAATACGTAATACTGTTGTTTACTTTGGTTATAAAATCTTCAGGTAAAGTGTTTTGTAGTAAAGGATTGGCAAAAAAATCAAAATATTCAAGAATACGAAAACTAATGTATCTCAACTGGGATTCGTGTTCCTTAAGGTAATTGATGTTTTTACTACCAATATCACTTTTTAATTGTTTTTTTAATCTGAAATAAGTTGCTGAACTAATCCCAATCTCAGATTGGAATTCATTATCTGATAATTGTTTAGGATTTAAAACAATGTGTAAGAATATTAGAAACTTTATAGATTTTTTAGCTGATTGCGTGATGATTTCTCTTAGTATAGATTGATCAATATCTTCACAAGTAACAATATTTTGATCAACAGATAGTTTTAAATTAGAAATTTCTTCTTTAAGAATCGTACCATTGGCAATAATATCTTTAATTTTATATCGACTTAGTCCAAGGTTTTTTTGTAGTTGTTCAATTGAATAGGTATGCTTTCGTGTGTTAAAAAATAATTCAAAAAAGCGAATAACCTGATATTGGTCATCATCAATGAAGTGTGCATAGTATGGAAGCATAAAAATAATCCCCTAAAATTTTAATAAACGAATCATATTATATTTGAAGATTTTTTTCAAATAGTAACTATTAATTAACAGTACTTTAATATGTGTTGTTTAGTAATACTGTTATACATCATTTTTGCGTTTTTTATACTAATAAAAAGTAACAAAAATTATCTTATTTTTTTAAATTCATAAAAAGTTGATATTTTATTATCGATTCCTTTTTTTATGAAAAGGCTTTCCTAATGAATAATATTTAACTAGTTTGTGCTCAGTTAAATTATTAATTGGGGAATTTTGAAATGAGATGAGGGATTTGATAATGGGTCAAAATAAAATTCATTATAAAATGTATAAAGATGGTAAAAAGTGGGTATTTACAGGTTTAGCTGTTACGATAATCAGCATTGGATTGACTAGCATGGATATTAATGTTTATGCTGATCAGGATATTACTACGGTTGGGACTAAGCAGTTCGGAAACATTGATGGCAAAAGTTTGACATCAGAAGCGGCAACAACGGAAGAAGTTGTACCAGAAAGTGAAGCAGCGGCAACGGAAGAAGCTGTACCAGAAAGTGAAGCAGCGGCAACGGAAGAAGCTGTACCAGAAAGTGAAGCGGCAACAACGGAAGAAGTTGTACCAGAAAGTGAAGCAGCAGCAACGGAAGAAGCTGTACCAGAAAGTGAAGCGGCAACAACGGAAGAAGTTGTACCAGAAAGTGAAGCGGCAACAACGGAAGAAGTTGTACCAGAAAGTGAAGTAGCAGCAACAGAAGAACCTGCAGAAAAAAGCGCGGCTGCTGTAACTGGATTAGCAACACCAGAAGCTGGATTGGTAACGCAAAATCATGACAGAGATAGTATTGTTCAACTTTCTTACAAGGATGCAATTAATCAATTGGCAGATATTAATCAAGACTATACAAAAATTACAAAAGATAACTTCTTAGATTTTTTTGTTCTGAATAAAGATGCTAGCTATGATAAGAAAAACGGTATTGTCACTTTAACAAAAAATAGACAAGATCAAGTTGGAAATTTTACGCTTAAAAATAAGATTAATTTAGATTATGACTTTACTTTGTCAGGGTCTGTTAATTTAGGTGCTAATGCTTCTGGTGCTGATGGTATTGGTATTGCTTTCCATGATGGTAAAACCAGTGATGTCGGTATTTCAGGTGGTAACTTAGGGATTGCTGGGCTGGAAAACGCTTTTGGATTTAAATTAGATTCTTGGTATAACAGTGCAACTCGACCAAATTCAAACGCTACAACTGAATCAAATAAGTTTGGTTGGGATAAGGATCCTGTCCGTGGTCCTTTTGGTAGTTTTGTGACAACAACGTATAAGAAACCACAAGGTGGTAGAGATAATGTATGGTGGGCAGAGACTGAGCAACAAAAAGGGAAAAACGGTTATCAAATATTAGATCGCAATATTTATGATGGTGATTTTCATGATTTTTTAATTGATTATAATGGAAATTCACACAGAATGACGATTACTTTAAAACAAAGAAATAATTTTCTCGTTTGGGAACAAGAAGTAGATGTTAATAATTTTAATAATAAGTTAGCTGCATTTATGATGTCAGGTTCTACTGGTGGGGCAACTAATTTACAACAATTTAGAATTGATGAATTTAATTATGTAGCAGGACAAACAGCATATGTGCATTATTTTGATAAGACAACAGGAGAGGAATTATCTGTTGATGAAGTAACGGGACAATCTGGGAGTACCATTGAATACACTACTAGTAATGAAATAGATAATTATGAAAATAAAGGGTATATTCTGGACAGTGATGAATTTACACCAGGATCAGTATTTGATAATGATATTAGTGTTGATCAAAATTATGCTGTTTATTTCGTGCATGGTGTGACACCGGTTAATCCGGACAACCCCCAAGAACCCGGCACACCGATCAATCCAGAAAATCCCGATGGGCCAAAGTGGCCAGACGGCAGTGATCAGACGTCCTTGACAGCTGATGTGAACCAAACAATTCATTACCAATACGCTGATGGGACAATGGCAGCCGCTGATAAGACTGATGCTGTTCACTTTACGCACCAAATCCAGGTGGATAAGGTGACTGGTGAAATTGTGCAAGATGATGGTTGGCAAGCAGTTGATGGCAAGGATAACTTCGATAGTAAGGAATCACCTGTCATTGCGGGTTACACGCCAAGTCAAGCCAACAGTGAGGCAGTTGATGGCTTAACTTATGATAGTCAAGATAATGAACAAACGATTATCTACACGGCCAATGAAGAAAAAGCCCAAGTTAGTTATATTGATGACACGACGGGTGACGTGATTAGTGCGGATCAATTAAGCGGTGCTTACGGGACAACTGATGATTACCGAACAGTGGATAAGATTACAGGCTATGAGAATCAAGGTTATGAATTGGTTTCCGATAACTATCCAACTGATGGTGTGGTTTACGATCAAGCTGGTGGGGTTAAGCAATATGAAGTGCACTTCGTGCATGGTGTGACACCGGTTAATCCGGACAACCCCCAAGAACCTGGCACACCAATTAATCCAGAAGATCCGGATGGACCAAAGTGGCCTGATGGGACCGATAAGACATCCTTGACAGCTGATGTGCACCAAACAATTCATTACCAATACGCTGATGGGACAATGGCAGCCGCTGATAAGACTGATGCCGTTCACTTTACGCACCAAATCCAGGTGGATAAAGTGACTGGTGAAATCGTGCAAGACGATGGTTGGCAAGCAGTTGATGGCAAGGATAACTTCGATAGTAAGGAATCACCTGTCATTGCGGGTTACACGTCAAGTCAAGCCAACAGTGCAGTCATTGATGGCTTAACTTATGATAGTCAAGATAATGAACAAACGATTATCTATACAATGAACCAGGAACCAGGCATATCGATAAAACCAGATAAGCCAAATAATCCAAAAGATGTCATTAAACCAAATTCTGAATCAAATTCATCTGAAACACTAAATGAACCCAATGTTCTAGATGAAACAACCTCAGTATTTGGCCAAGCAACAAGTCAAACAATATTTGATCAGTCGCTTCAAGAAAAATCACAGACGACAATAGCGGGTGAGAATAAAAGGACAGATAAACCAGACTTGCCTCAAACTGGTGTCCATGATAGCCAATATAATACTAAGAAAATTGGTGTATCGATATTGTCTATATTAGCCATTTTGTTAAGCTTAGTTGGTTTAGGTAGTAAGAAAAACTTTGATGATTAAAATAAGTCAATAAATAATTATTAACGTCGTTGCGTATAAATTTGAAGCAGCAACTTATCACGAATGATATGATAAGTTGCTGCTTATTTTTTTAAAAAGTAAGTTAGGCGTATACTATGTTATATAGGGTTTGTTATACTGAAATTTAAAAGTTAATAAATATTAACTATATTATCTAGAAAATGAAATAGGGAAATGTCAAATGCCAGTATTTATTTCGAAGATTATAAATGATCGTACTTTATGGATAACATCATTTTTATTGGTTCTTATGTTAGTTTTTGGATCAGTCAAGATTCAAGATATAGATTTTCAAACAATTAGTGCATTATTATCATTAATGATTTTAATCGGATTATTTGAAAAAGAAGATTTGTTAAAATATATTGCAATAATCATTATAAAAAAATGTCAAACAACCAGGCAAGTACAATTAACAGTCTTTTTGTTGGTTTTCTTTGGTGCCATGCTTTTAACAAATGATGTTGCTATTCTAACGTTTATTCCGATATTTATCGTTATTGCTCAAAAAATTAATATTAAACCGGTATTACCAATTATCTTGCTAACAATATTTGCGAATCTTGGAAGTTCAATAACACCTTTTGGTAATCCACAAAATATTTTTCTAGCAAATTATTATCATTTGAATGCAGGGGCATTCTTTAAAATGTCGTTGCCATTAGGTATTATTAGTTTGATTAGCTTATTATTGAGTAGTTATTTATTTAAATCAGAACCATTAGATGATTTAACTTTAACAATACCGAATATTCGGATTAAACAGACAATATTGTTATTAATAGGTAGCGTTATTGTACTCGCAGGGTTGTTGCATTTAGTGCCAATTAGCATATCATTGTTGACAAGTATCATATTAACAATTGTTATTGATTATAAAAATTTTGTAACTGTTGACTATGGCATTATTATTTTATTCATGGAACTATTTTTAATTGTGGGTGGTTTAAGTCGTGTACCAATAATTGTATCGCTATTTAAAAAATTAACGATGACTGAAATAGGTGCTTTTACTTCGGGTGTTGGATTAAGTCAGGTGATTAGTAATGTGCCAGCAGCAGTGTTGTTGAGTGCTTTTACTGATCATATGTATGCCGTTTATTTGGGTGTATCTATTGGTGGATTGGGAACGATAATTGCTTCATTGGCAAATTTATTAGCCTGGCGTCAATACCAGCAACAAACAGATCATCAATCATTAGCGTTTCCACTTAAGTTAATGGTTGTTAATCTATGCTTTTTAGTCATCTTTGTTCTAGTTGGAGTTGGTTTATTAATGATTGGTGATTAATTAAAATATCCCCCGCACAACTGTGCGGGGGATATTTTAATTAACCGTTTGTAACAATGAAACGTGATTGCTTGTGGCTTGGTGTAGTAATTTCATCAATAATTGCTTTTGCCATGGTATCGCTAGTTGTTTGCGAATTACCATTATCGTCAAATAGCATATCATCTTCACCATAAAGAATATTATCAGAAAGTTCACCAGGAACAAATAATTGACCAGGTGACACACCAACCCAGTTAACATTTTTAACATCTTTAAGGAAGTTAAATTCATATAATTGATTTTCTGGAATACTTTGCCATGCAGCATTTTCAGGATCAGATTTGATGTCATCATAAGCGTAATGACGGTCATCACCAGTACCAACAAAAGTGCTACCAGCACCTAAGATAAAGATAATACGTGGTGCATTAGTTTCACGTAATTCAGCAATTAGGTGTGCCGCTAAATCTGTGTGAAGATATGCTTGTTGAGGTGCTGTTGCAAAAGCATTTACGACCACATCAAATTGTTCTAAATCAACCTTTGTTAAATCAAAAGCGTCCTTTTCAATTACTTTGATATCTGCACCAAGTAGTTCTTTAGCTTTGTCTGCGCTACGAACGATAGCCGTAACGTCTAAGCCTGCAGTAAGGGCAGCTTTGAATGTTGCTGCACCAGCCATACCGGTTGCGCCAATAATACCAACTTTGGTCATAAAAAAACCTCCTGTAGATACTTAATTTATTTAATTACATTTTATAAGTAAATCGTTGAAAAAGCAATGTTCTAAAAAAATATTAGGCAAACCATAGCTAAAAGAATAAAATGATATATATGTAGCTAGCAATTGTATTTTAAAATTTCATAATGATGAAAATACGTTAAAAATTAAAGAAGAAATGAGAAAAATATGCGAGCATATTTCAATTTAGATGCCCAAGAGTTTCCGGTAACTGTTGAACATATTGGAGCAGAATGGCAACAAGATCAAATTATTAGATATCAAGGATTTCCCCATTTTCATTGGTTACAAACACAACATGGATCTGGTAACTTTTGGATAGGTAATAAACATTTAGTTTTACCACCTAATGCAGGCGTCTTAGTTTCGCCGGGTATTCCACATCGATATGAACCAGTAAATCAAAATGAAGGTTGGGAAGTTATTTTTGTTACATTTCAAGGTAAATTTGCTGAAGATTTTAATCAGCAAATAATGAATCGTGAATATGTTTACATTGCTCCTGAAAGAGGCGCAAAATTTACGCAACAAGTTGAGAAAATTATAGAAAATTTAGATCAACAGCCCGTTGATAATGAATGGGTATCAGCCTTATCATATTATTTACTATTATCATTAGGTCATGAAGAAATGTATCATGTCGACGTTAATCACCCTGATTTCAAACGATATGTAAAGCCTGCCATGAATTATATTTCAGAAAATTTTACAGATCACTTAACAATTACGGCGGTTGCTAAACATGTTAATGTGACACCTCAATATTTAGATAGATTGTTTCAAAAAATTATTAATCTAAGTCCTAAAGAATATTTATTACAAATTAGAATTAATCATGCTAAAAAATTACTTGTCTCACAAAAGCATTTGCGTGTTGTGGCAGTTGCCAATGAAAGTGGTTTTCGAGATGCCGCTTATTTTAGTCGTGTCTTCAAAAGAAAAACAGGGGTAACACCACTAAATTTTAGGAAATGGCAGACATAATGGACGTAAATATTGGTTAATCTATTAAACAAAGTTTCACTTTGTCCTTTTTTTTGGTTAAAATAGAACAAATATAAACTTGAAAGCGCTTTATCATTATTAATGTAAGAAATGCACATATATGTGCTTGGAGGAATTTTTTTATGAAACAGACAAAACAGTACTTGTCTTATGCGGCAGGAGCTTTTGGTCATGATGCGTTTTACGCAACATTAAGTACTTATTTTATGATGTTCGTAACGAGTCAATTATTTAATACGTCGGATACTGGCTTTAATGATAAGATGATTGGTTGGGTAACAGGATTGATTGTTACGTTACGAATTGTGGAAATTATTTTTGATCCTGTTATTGGGGGAATCGTGGATAATACACGTACCCGTTGGGGAAAATTTAAGCCATGGTTGGTAGTTGCTGGTTTGATTAGTTCAATCTTATTGGTTGTGATTTTTACAGATTTTGGTGGTTTAAACGTTAGTCACCCAGTATTGTATATCGTGCTATTTGGAATTGTCTTTATTACGTTGGATGCTTTTTATTCATTTAAAGACGTTGCCTTCTGGTCAATGCTACCAGCTTTATCATTGGATAGTCGTAAGCGTGAAAAATTTGGAACAATCGCTCGTTTTGGTTCAACGCTAGGACAGCAAGGTGTACAAATTGTTGTTATTCCATTAGTAACATTGTTCTCATTAGCTTTTGTAGGCTCACATGCTGAAACAAAGACTGGTTGGTTCTGGTTTGCAATTGTGATTGCTGTTGTTGCTTACGTAGGAACATTATTAACTGTTTGGGGAACTAAAGAAGAAGACAATATTGTTCGCCGAAATACGGAAAAGTCTGGTATTAAAGAAATTTTTACAGCCGTTGCTAAAAATGATCAATTAATGTGGCAAGCTTTGTCATACTTCTTGTTTGCACTAGCATACGTCTCAACAAATTCAATGTTATTGTACTATTTCAAGTACGTTATGGGTGCAGGTGATAAATTCTACTTAGTGGGTATTTTCACAGCCATTGAAGGAATTATTGCCGTCGCAATTTTCCCAACTATTTCAAAGTATTTGTCACGTCGTACCATTTTCTTATCTGGCGCAATTATTATGTTAGTCGGATATGCATTATTCTTGTTCTCAGCAAATAGTTTACCATTGGTATTGCTAGCCATTACTTTGTTCTTCTCACCATATCCTATTCTGTTCTTGGTTGTTTTGATGACAATCACTGACTCAGTGGAATATGGACAATGGAAGTTAGGTATCCGTAACGAATCAGTTACGTTGTCACTACGTCCATTGATTGATAAGTTAGCAGGTGCTTTTGCTAATGGTATCGTTGGTATAGCTGCTGTCGCTGCTGGTATGACTGGAGCTGCAAAACCAGAAGATATTACATCAGCTGGGATGCAATCATTTAACTTGTTTATGTTCTATATTCCAATTATTTTGATTGTTATTTCTGTTATTATTTACTGGTTTAAAGTAACTTTGACAGAAAAGAAGCATGCACAAATTGTTATTGAACTTGAAAAGCGTTTACATGAAGAAGAGGCAAACAAAAATTAATTAAAGAATTAGGAGTTTAAAATTATGACACTTACAAAAGAACTAGGCGAATCATTCCAACGTCGTTTTGGTTATGCAGCAGAACATTTCTTTTTCTCACCAGGACGTGTTAATTTAATTGGTGAGCACACTGATTACAATGGTGGTCACGTATTTCCAGCGGCTATTAGTGTTGGAACTTATGCAGCTGTTTCATTACGTGATGATGATGAAATTCATGCGTTTTCAGCAAACTTTAAAGATGCAGGGGTTGTAAGTTTTGCGAAAGATGATTTAGAATTACGTGCATATGACAGTTGGGTTAAGTTTGTACGTGGGGTTATTAGTGAACTAGGAAAATTAGGTCACGAAGTTCCTCGTGGATTTGACTTAGCAATTGTTGGTGATATGCCCACTGCGTCAGGTTTGTCATCATCAGCCTCATTAGAGTTATTAATTGGGGTTATGTTAAATGACTTATTTGACTATGGTATGGATACATTATCATTAGTAAAACTTGGTCAGGCTGTTGAAAATGATTATTTGGGTCTTCAAACTGGTATTATGGATCAATTTGCAATTGCTTTTGGTCAAGAAAAGCAAGCCATTTTCTTAGATACTAACTCAATGGCATATGAAATGGTACCTGCTGACTTCGGTGATTATGATCTTGTTATAATGACGACCAACAAAAAGCGTGAGCTAGTTGATTCAAAATACAACGAACGTCGTGCCGAGACGCAAACTGCTTTAGAAGAACTACAAAAAATTGTGGATATTAATGCGCTAGGTGAGTTAACTTCTGAAGAATTTGAGAAGATTGTTGATCATATTAGTAGTCCTGTAAATCAACGTCGTGCACGTCATGCTGTTACTGAAAATGAGCGAACGGTTTTGGCTAAGGCTGCTTTGTCAGATCACGATATGGTGCGCTTTGGTGAATTATTAACTGCATCACACATTTCATTACGTGATGATTATGAAGTGACGGGGATTGAATTAGATACATTGGTTGATGCCGCGTTAGCACAACCTGGTGTACTAGGAGCGCGTATGACGGGTGCTGGTTTTGGTGGTAGTGCTTTGGCCTTAGTTGCAAAGTCAGAATCAGAAAACTTTGTGGCTGCAGTTGATAAAATCTATAATGAAAAAATTGGCTACCAAGCATCATTCTTGGTTGCTGACATTGTAGATGGTACCCACGCCTTGTAGGAGGCATAATAGCATATGAAGTCATTGAATGAAGAACAAAGCCAAGTAGTCGTAGATTTTGTTGCATGGGGCTTGGACATGCACGCTTATTCAAAAAAAGAATTGGTATATCGAACTAATTTAGTATTAGCTCAGATTGGTGCTGCCAGTCTTGAACAAGGTTTAGTGGGTAATACGGATACAAGTTTAAGTGTGCTAGCTGATAAACTAATTGCTATTCAAGATGTTTCATTTGACATGGGATGGCAAGAAGCTATTAATCGGACACAATTATTAAACATTGTGACACCAACACCTGATGTGTTAGCTGCTGAATTTGAACGGTTGTACGCTGTTGATCCTGAACAAGCTGTTAAATATTATTATTTTATTAGTGAGTCGGTTGAGAACGTTAAAGTTAAAGATATAGCCCGTAATATTGCATTTACTCATAATTCAAAATATGGGGATATCGAAATAACAATCAATTTATCAAAACCTGAAAAAACGACTGCAGAAATTAAAGCAGCTGCAAGTGCACCAAAGTCGAGTTATCCACCAACAGCATTGGACTATACTAACGAAGGTTATGTCGGTAGCGTAACGGCAGCACCAAGATTAACGCACCGATTTATTCGTGATGACTTTAGTGGTGAGACTTGGGGTTGGCATTATTCACCATATGCATACTTTGAAGAACATGCTATCTTTGTTAATTTCAAGCGTCAAGCAATGGAAATGGGGCAACGGACGTTTACGCGCTTAATGCAAATTGTTACGCGTTATCCAATGTACATGGTTGGTTCGAATGCTGATTTGCCAATTGTTGGTGGTTCAATTTTGTCACAAGAGCATTATCAAGCAGGTCGCCATGAATTTCCGATGATGAAGGCTGAAATTAAGCAAACAATTAAGTTGCCTGATTATGAAGATGTCACAGTGTCAGTTCTAAATTGGCCAATGACAGCGTTTAAGGTTTCTGCAAAGCATGCAGCTGATGTTGTTACTGCTGGTGAATATTTGCGTCGTGCTTGGGAAAATTATTCAGACGAATCATTGATGATTAATGCGACAAGTGCTAAGGGTGAACGTCAACATACAGTGACACCAATTGCACAATTTAAAGATGATCAATATGAGTTATATTTAGTTTTGCGAGATAATGGTACGTCAGATGAATATCCAATGGGAATTTTTCATCCCCACGCTGATGTGCAACATATTAAGCAAGAAAATATCGGTTTGATTGAGGTAATGGGATTGGCAATTTTGCCAGCTCGTTTATTAATGGAATTGCAACAAGTAGAGAAATTCTTAGTTGATCGTGCAACGATAGAAGAAGTGGCTGAGAGTCACCGTGAATGGGCACAAGACATTAAGCATACTCGTCAAGCAAGTCCGGCTAATGTTACCGAAATTGTACAAGAAGAAGTTGGTAAAGTATTTGTTCGTGTTCTTGAAGATGCAGGTGTTTATAAAACCGATGCAGCTGGTCAAGCGGGACTAAATCGATTTATTGATTTTTTAACTAGTACTAAATAATTAAAAATTTTTTTAATAAATAACTCGTGAGATTGGCACCTATGTCAGTTTTACGAGTTTTTTAATTGTCGTAAAAAATAAGGGAAGTGTTAATTTTAATATTTACTCTTATTTTTTTCATCAAAACAAGCTAGAATGAGTGTATGAGACAACGAGATGAAAACAAAATAACAGCATTATCAAATGCTGCTTTAGATTTAGTCGCAGAACAAGGTATTGTTAATTTAAGTATTAATAAAATGGCAAAACGAGCCGGTGTATCTGTTGCAACTGCTTATGTCTATTATGATAATAAAGCTGATTTATTGGGGAAACTATTTCAGCAAGTTCAAAATTTATTAATTAATGATATGGTGATGCCAGATGAAAGTTTATCACTTGAGGAACAGTTTGCACAGGTATTACAACAGTATGCGGATCGTTTTAGAAATAATGTTAGGGAGGTTGAATTTTTAGGAGCAATGTTAGCTAATCCACAATTTTTACCAGCGGAACTACAAAATAGTGGTTCGTTACTTAACAGTGAATTACTGACGATTATTACACAGGCGTATCGACAACATAAATTAGTCACAGGTAGTATTGATTTGATTGTTGCCCAAACGATTCAACCAATGCAATGGTTATTGCAGTCACGGATTCAAAACAAATTAACTATCTCAGAAGAAGAGGTAACTGAATTTATTATGATGGCAAAGCGTGCTATCTTTAAGTAAATAATAATAAATTTAAGTTAAAATATATGCATTGTTAGTATTTTTCTTATATACTAGATGTAGTTGTTGATATAAGAGATACCAACAGATTGAGAATTTTCGTACAATTCCACGGGAGGAAGACAAAAAATGACAGCATTTGATTATGATGTATTATATATCGGTAGTGGTCATGGTACTTTTGATGGTGCCATTCCATTAGCAGCTAAGGGGAAGAAAGTAGCTGTTGTTGAACAAGACTTAATTGGTGGTACTTGCCCTAATCGCGGATGTAACGCTAAAATTGTTTTGGATTCACCAGTTGCGCTAAAGCGTCATTTAGAAGAAGTACATGGAATTGTTACTGGAGATGTTGCAATTAACTGGGCAGCTAACCAGGAACACAAGCATGAGGTTATTGCTGGTTTGCCTGATTTTATTCAAGGTTTGCTAGATTCATCTAACGTAGATATTTTATTCGGACGTGGGACATTAGTAGACAACCACACTGTTAAAGTAAACGGTGAAGAAAAGACTGCTGAAAACATTGTGATTTCAACTGGTTTGCAATCAAACCGCCTAGATATTCCTGGTTCTGATTTGGCTCATGATTCAGAAGAATTTATGAATTTGAGTGAAATGCCTGCTCGCGTTACTGTTATTGGTGCAGGTTACATTGCTATGGAATTTGCTACAATGGCTAGTGCAGCTGGTTCTGAAGTAACGGTTATCACACATGGTGATCAAGCCTTGCGTGCATACCACCAACCTTATGTTGAATTGATTATTAGTGAATTAGAATCAAAGGGTGTTAAATTTGTTCGTGGCGTTGAAGTAGAAGCAATTGTTGGTGGTGCCAACGGCTTAGTCGTTCGTGGTGCTGATCTAAATGTGGATACTGATTGGGTACTTGACGCTACTGGTCGTAACCCTAATGTTGCTGACTTAGGTTTGGAAGAAGTCGGTGTTAAGTATAACGAAAAAGGTATTGAGGTTGATGATCACTTACGTACATCAGTATCAAATATTTATGCATCTGGTGATGTTATCGATAAGACACAACCAAAGTTGACACCAACTGCTATCTTTGAGTCAACTTACTTGATGCATACTTTTGCTGGTGAAACGACTGATGCAATTGACTATCCAGTTATTCCATCAGTTGTCTTTACATCACCACGTGTTGCAAAGGCAGGCGTTACAGTTGCTGAAGCTCAGGCTAATCCAGATAAGTATACAGTAGTTGAAAATGATTTGTCAGGTGATTGGTATCGTCAAGTTGATAAGGAAACTATTGGTAAGAACACATTGATTTTTGATCAAGATCATAAATTAGTCGGTGCAACTGAAGTTTCAAATAAGGCTGAAGATGTTATCAATGCTTTGTTACCAGCTATTGAATTTAAGTTTGGTGCAACTGAACTTGAACGGATGGTTTACTTATTCCCATCAATCGCTTCACAAGCTTGGGGTCAATTGTAAAATTTAAATCTTGATAATAGAATTATTAATTTGAATAGCCAAAAAAGCAACTAAATTCTTGATGGATTTGGTTGCTTTTTGTGCCTAATATTGCGATTATTAGCAGTTGAAAATTGAGTAGTTGTTGATTTTACTAGCAGATAGTGATATTTTTAGAATCAGTGGTTCGTAACCATCCCACTCATAAAAAACTAGGAGTAAGATACATGAATTCTAAAAATTCTCAATTTAGTTCGGCTAGAAATATTGCAGTTACAGCCGTAATTGCTGCTTTATATGTTGTTGCAACGGTTGCATTACCATTTGCATCATATGGTCCTGTCCAATTAAGATTTTCTGAAGCATTTAATCATTTAGCAGTGTTTAATAAACGTTATATCTTAGCAATTACATTAGGTGTCTTTATTGCTAATATTTGGTCACCATATGGTATTGTCGATATGATTGTCGGGACATTGCAAACGTTTTTAATGTTATCGATTTCTTATGTACTAGCTAAGCGTGTTAACAGTATTATTGCGCGATTGGCAATTAGTACCATTGTTGATTCATTGATGATGTGGATTATCGCAGCAGAGCTATACTATATGGCTAAAGTACCATTCTGGGCAACTTATGCCTGGACGGCTTTAGGCGAATTTGCAGCATTAGTTATTGGTGCCATCATTGTTTACCTAATTAGTCGTACTGTTAACTTAGAAAAATAAATTAAAAACACGCTAGGAGTAACAAATACTTTTCCTAGCGTGTTTTTGTGTATATTTAATTGCTATTCATTTCTAAAATGGCGTCAAACACTGACTGAGGTAATTCAATATCACTCTTTTTAAGACCTTGACGGCGCATTTGTTGCTGCTTTTTAGAGACCTTGGTACCAGATGCTTGTGCCTTACGTAATGGTGGTACATCAGCACGGGCAACGGCACGACCTTCGATAATTGCTTGTACGGGCATAGCTTGTAATTTACGTGGAATCAAGTCCTTTAGTTTATCCACTAATTCAATTCCCATACGCGTTGCCTTTAAACGATGCGTGACAAATGTCAATGCATCAATCTTGGCATAATCAATAGCAATATCAATTCGTACTAAATCGGAGAATTGGTATTGATCAAAAGTTGTTGAAAGGGTTGCAAAACCATGTGAAACAGATTTAAGTTCATTAAAGAAGTCATAGGCAATTTCAGAAATGGGCATGCGATAAGTAACTAACAACATAGCACCAATTGTTTCTAAATCAACTAATTCACCACGTCGGCTTTCCGCTAGCCGCATCACGTCGTTCAACATTTCATTTGGCATGGTCATTTTAGCTAACATGTAAGGTTCTTGAACTTCAATAATTTGTCCGTAATCAGGGAATTGTATTGGATTTTCAACGTAGACAGGTTCATCTTGGTTTTTAACTGTTACACGGTAGGTAGAATTAGGCATAGTTGTTAAAACATCTAATCCAAATTCTTGTTGTAGACGTTCGCGAATGATTTGTAAGTGAAAAATACCTAAAAAGCCACCACGAAAGCCCATGCCTAATGCTTCAGATTGCTCAGGTTCATATTGAAAAGCCGCATCATTTAGAGCTAATTTCTCAATGCCGACCTTTAAATCTTTAAATTCACTACCACGAGGATACAAACCAGCATAAACCATTGGTTCAACATCTTGATAACCAGGTAAAGCTTCAGTTACTGGGTGCTTAGCCAATGTAATAGTATCACCAACTTTAACAGCCTCTGGATTTTTAATACCAGTGACAATGAAACCAACATCGCCAGCTTTAAGTTCTTTAATAGGTGTCATTAATGGCGCAAAAACACCCATTTCTTTAATTCCGGACTTAACTTGATTTGCCATGAATAATATTTGATCGTTATTTTTTAATGTGCCATCAACTAACCGGGCTTGGACGATAACACCTTTGTAAGGATCAAATTTTGAATCAAATACTAATGCCTGTAGATTTGCTTGTGCATCACCAGTTGGTGCAGGGATTTGATCACGAATTGCCGTTAAAACTTCTGAAACGTTTAAACCACTTTTAGCTGATATTTTTAAAATACGATCAGGTGTAAATGCTTCATCTAAATCACCTAATTGTGTGATGGTATTTTCAACTTCAGCTGCAGCTGTATCAATTTTATTAACAATTGGAATCATTACTAGATTAGCTTCTTTTGCCAAACGATAATTGGCAACAGTTTGGGCTTGCACACCCTTGGTTGCATCAACTAATAGTAATACACCATCGGTTGCTGATAAACTACGTGAAACTTCATAATTAAAGTCAACGTGACCAGGAGTATCAATTAAATTATATTGATATTCATCCCCATGCTCGTCTACGTAATAATTACGAACCGTACGAGATTTAACGGTAACCCCGTGTGCTTTTTCAACACTTAAATCATCAAGTAATTGATCTTGTGCTTCGCGTTTGGAAATTGTATTAGTCATCTCCATAATACGGTCAGCAAGGGTTGATTTACCATGATCGATGTGAGCGACAATTGCAAAATTGCGAATATATTTTTGACGTGTAGACATTTTAACTCCTTAAATGTGTTGTGTTCATATTATACCATTTTCATTAAATGGCATTGATTTCTAATTTTATTTTGGGCAATATCCGAATAATAAATTGACCTATCTGCTTAAAAACATTGTTGCTTATTAAAAAACGAATAAAAAAATATAGATAACAATAAAAGTTTGCTTTATTTTAACTAACAAAAATGTTAATATGTGTTTATAGGAGTTGTTGTTGATATTTTTAGCCTACTGATGGGGAGGAAAAGAACAATGGATTTCGCAACTGGTGAAATGGGACCAAGTCGTTTGCATTATAGTTTTGAAAAATCTAATGTTGCTAACGTTATTGTTGAGGGGACACAAACAAATAGACAACCACAAGTTAATGATAAGTTGATTGCGCACTTTCATGACTTGTGTGAACGCCATCCAACATGGACATTTGGCCAAATTGCTAGTGGTTTACACATAGATGCTGCAACGTTACGTCAAATTGAAGTTGTGACAAATAGTCGGTTGCGCTCAGCTAAAGTACGTTAAACATCATTTTTATAAATTGCACTTTATTTGAAGATTGCTAATTTGTCTAAACAATCAGTTTAGCTAGTTAGCAATCTTTTTTGATGCTTTCATTAAAAATGAAAAGTCTTTTACACTATTTAAGTAAGCGGTTACAATATAATAAAGCAATAATAATATTAAAATGACATATTTTGGAGGCAAACATGGCAAAAGCAGATATCATATTTGATCAAGCGCAACAAATATTCCACCTAAGAAATGAAAAAATTTCATACATTATGGGCATTTCAGAGGGTGAGATATTAACACATTTATATTTTGGTCGACGTATATCAGGTTATCATGGTACCCGAGACTATCTGCGCTATGAGCGAGGATTGTCACCTAATTTAGCAGGGACACCAGGACAAGTTGATCGTCACTATTCAAAAGATGTGTTACCACAAGAGTTTGCGGGTAACCAAACAGGTGATTTTAGAAGTCCGGCTATTATTATTAAGGCCGCTGATGGCGCATTAGCAACTGATTTTCGTTATGATTCATGGAAAGTTTTTGCTGGTAAACCAGAATTGGTTGGTTTACCACAAGCATACGTTAAGGATACTAATGAGGCGCAAACGCTAGCAATTACATTAAAAGATAAGACGTTGCAAGCAAGTGTTATTCTTTACTACACCATTTACGCTGAAAGAGCAGTTATTACCCGCTCAACACAAGTTATTAATAATAGTGAAAATATTTTTTATATTGAAAAAGTAGCATCCTTGCAATTAGATATGCCTAAAAGGGATATGGATGTGATTTCATTTCCAGGCTCACAATTTCATGAACGGCAAATTGAACGTCAAAAACTGCGACAAGGTATTACAGAATTTGGCAGTCGTCGGGGTGCTAGTTCGCACCACATGAATCCTTTTGTAATTGCAGTTGATGCGACTACCTCTGAACAAAGTGGCGAAGCATATGGTATTCAATTAGTTTATTCGGGAAACCATCAATTTACATTTGAAAAGGACTATATTGATCAAATTCGTTTAGTATCTGGTATTAATGAAGATGGCTTTAGTTGGCAATTAAAGCCAAATGATCATTTTCAATCACCAGAAGCCATTTTAGTTTATTCTGATGCAGGTCTAAATGGCATGTCACAAACGTATCATCATTTATTACGGGAGCGTGTGGCACGCGGTCAATACCAATATCAAGATCGGCCAATTGTTATTAATAATTGGGAAGCAACTTATTTTGATTTTAATGCTCAAAAAATTGAAGGTATTTTAGATGAGGCAGCGCCATTAGGTATTGAAATGTTTGTCCTTGATGATGGCTGGTTTGGTCAACGTGATGATGATGAGCGTTCACTAGGTGACTGGTATGAGTATACGAGTAAGTTAGCTGACGGTGGTGGTTTACGAGGATTGTCAGAAAAAGTGCATGCCAAAAATATGAAATTTGGACTTTGGTTTGAACCAGAAATGATTTCAAAAAATTCTGATTTATATCAGCAACATCCGGATTATGCGTTACAAATACCTAATCGACCAATGTCTTTGTCAAGAGATCAATACGTATTAGATTTTTCACGACCAGAAGTTGTAGAGAATATTTATCAACAAATGACAGCAATTCTGGATCGTGTACCGATTGACTACATTAAATGGGATATGAATCGCCATATGACAGAAGTACATTCGGCCATATTGTCAGCCGATCAGCAAGGCGAAGTTTCTCATCGTTATATATTAGGCGTTTATAATTTAGTCGAACGTTTGACGACACGTTATCCCGAAATTTTGATGGAAGGATGTTCAAGCGGTGGTGGGCGTTTTGATGCAGGTATGTTATATTATTTCCCACAGACGTGGACATCCGATAGTACTGATGCCGCTGAACGCATCAAAATTCAATATGGCACAACTTTTGGGTACCCAGTATCGAACATGACAGCACATGTTGCAGCGGTACCTAATCCACAGACACAACGGCATATTTCACTAAAAACGCGTGGGGATGTCGCTAGTTCTGGGGTCTTTGGTTATGAGTTAAATGTTCAAGAACTTACGCAGGGCGAGAAAGATTTAGTTAAAGAACAGATAGCCTTTTATAAAAAGCATCGCCACCTAATTCAATTTGGTGATTTTTATCGTCTAAAGAATCCGTTTACTAGTAATGAAGCTGCCTGGGAATTTGTCAGTCCTGATGGTAGTGATGTATTAGTTTATCATTTTAGAATGCTTGCTTCAGGTCAGCAACCGTTTACCATTACAAAATTGGTCAACCTAATACCAGATGGTGTTTATGTTGACCAAGCAACGGGTGAACGATTTACTGGTGATGAATTAATGTATGTTGGCCGGTATGATGATCCAACACAAGCGGGTGATTATGTCTCGCAAGTTCGCAGCTACTATTTAGACTAGCTAACAAAAATCTTTAAATGCTCAAAAAAATACCACCTTTTCTGGTGTAAATGACGTATACTTAATATGTATTGAATAGTATTTTTTTGGGAGGAACGATTAAAATGCTTAATGCAAAATTAGCACAAGATGTTTGGAAAGATCCTGGTAATAACGTTTCATTTATTGTATTGCAGTTAAATCAGCAAGATTTGGTGGATGAGCAGGAACATATCGCTACATTTTCCGATATGTCTCAAGCCATTATTCGATCAATGCGGATTCGTAATCCACAATCTGATTTGCAGGTTGCAATAGGTTTTAGCAATCATGCATGGGAATACTTATTTCCAAACGCTAATAAACCACATGAATTGGAAACGTATAAAACATTAACAGGACCTGAGTACAGTATGCCTGCTAGTGATGGGGATATCTTCTTACATGTTAGAGCTAATGATGAAGGCGTTGTGTACGAAATTGTCCGACAATTT
The DNA here is from genome assembly GCF_010306265.1 of Weissella sagaensis. Taxonomy (NCBI): domain Bacteria; kingdom Bacillati; phylum Bacillota; class Bacilli; order Lactobacillales; family Lactobacillaceae; genus Weissella; species Weissella sagaensis. The sequence goes on from NZ_BLKA01000002.1 coordinate 204,977, forward strand.
ATGAAACTGTTGAGTCCGGTAACAACGGTTATCGATGAAACAAAAGGTTTCCGTTATTTAGAGGGACGTGCCATTATTGGCTTTATTGATGGGACAGAGGCACCGGCCTTAGAAGATGCTGCTGAATATGCCATTATTGGGGATGAAGATTCAGAATTTGCTAATGGTTCATATGCTTTTGCTCAAAAGTGGCAACATGATATGGCTTTTTGGGAAAAATTAACCATTGAGATGCAAGAAAAAGCTGTCGGTCGTCATAAATATGATGATATGGAATTAGATGACGATGACAAGATGGTAAATGCTCATAATGTTGCTTCAAAAATTGAAATAGATGGGGATGAGAAAAAAATTATACGGATGAATGTTCCATTTTCAGACCCAGCTATGGATTATACGGGCACATATTTTATTGGCTATGCACGTCATTTTGAGGTTACTAAATTAATGTTGCAGCAGATGTTAGATCAATCTGATTTTTTGCTGACATTCTCGACTATTTTAAGTGGCCAATTATTTTTTATTCCATCACGAGATACGTTAGCTGATATTGCTGATGGCAAATTTTTTGAATAATTAATGTGATAAAAAATACCACTTTGAACAACGGTTCAGTTAACCGTATTTGTTCAAAGTGGTATTTTAATTAATGATGTTTAACGTAACTTGTCTTGTTTTTTATTTAAGGCAGTATTATATTCTGAAAAATCAACTGAAACGCTACCATTAGCGCCTCCGTTTGTATTATGCCAAACAGCATTTGTTTGCACCTTACCATCAATGTTAGCCAATGTTAAGACAGCAGGATGCCCATATTGTTTTGTAAGACTAGCTAATGAGTCACCATCGTGTTCGTTAGTTTCAGAATTTTCTAAGCGAATAGCATTATATGTGGTCATCGTCCATTTTTTAGCAAGATTAATTGTTTTACTATCTAATAATGTCTTAGATGTCAGACGGGCAGTTGCAGTATTTTTTTCTTGGCTCATAAAAGTAAGCGTGACACCAGTGTAATCACCAGCAATGTTTCGCCACGAAACAACCGTTAAAATATGGTCGCCAGATTTGGATTTATTTTTTTTATTAGGACGACCGTATTTTGCAACAACTTGTTCATAGGTTGCACCATCCTTGCCGGCCTTGTTAAAATCGCCAATTTTTAAGTCGTCAAAAGACTTTTTGGTCCACTTGTTTGAACTGATATGTGTTTGTGACGATGTCGATGTGTTTTGAAAATGGACTGATACAGTTACAATTAAAATAATTGCAATGATACCAAGTAGAATAGTTGTGATTTTCTTTTTCATAATAGTTTATCTTTCTATGTTATTTTAATAATACTTATTAAGTATATCATTAAAGTGAAGCGTGGTACTTTGCCAGATTAAACATTTAATGATGTGGTTATTAGTTGCAAGGTTAGGTATAATTTGGATATGTTTAATTATTATTAAGGAAGGGTGTTGGAAATATGTCTACTGCAAATAATACAAGTTATTGGTTGTTGTATATATTGGCTATTTTAACAATCATTTGTGCTGGCTTATTGATTATTAGTCTTCGGCAAAATAAATTTCGATTATTAAATGGGATATTAGCTAATTTTTCAGTTATCTTTGGTGGGATAACATTGATAGTTACAGTTGAATTACTTAATATTTATTGGCTATCGACTGTGTTCTACATCATACTAATCATTATATTAGTGCCAATGGCTATTATTTATTCATTATTAGGTGTGTTGTTACTTTGGAATGCCTTTACGGTGTGGCGACGCGAGAGTCATACGTTAGGAAATATGTTGACACTGGTAATTGGTCTATTAATTGTTGTTGTCTTACCAATTATGCAATTAATTGATAACCGGTTTTTTAGCCATCAAACAGTTGGCTTATACGTTACGTTGATTAACCCTGTTATTTTCTACTTAGGATTTTGGTTTTTGGCATTTATTACCTCGTTTATTATAACGCGGTTATATCGACCAAAATATAATAAAGATTATGTTATTGTCTTAGGGGCAGGATTGTTAAATGGTAAGGATGTGTCGCCACTTTTGGCTTCACGTATCCAAGTTGCTTTAGATTTTGCACAAAAGCAATTTGATAAAACAAAAAGATATCCTTGGCTGGTTTTCTCTGGTGGTCAAGGTGGAGATGAGGTACTTGCTGAAGGTGAAGCAATGGCCACATATGCCAAAGCACATGGTGCTAAATTGAATCGGATTCTAATTGAAAATCAATCCAAAACGACATATGAAAACATGCTGTTTTCTAAGGGAATACTGACAAAACAAAATATCGACTTGACTAAGGGCCTATTTGCAACAAGTGATTATCATACATTTCGTGCAGCCGGTTATGCGCGGTTGGTGGGCTTAAACATTGATGGATTAGGTGCCAAAACAAGTCGTTTCTTTATTCCAAATGCCTTTATTAGGGAGTATATTGCATTGCTGGCCAATCATAAGGTATTCCATGCAATCTGTTTGACACTAATTTTGTTAGTATCAATTATTAGTTTTGTGGTCGGTAATGGTATCTTTTTATAAAATTAATATTTAACAACAGTTTTATCAATAATAAAACTGTTGTTTTTTTATATTATAGTAAGTATTGTACCTTGAGTTAAGCGCATACATGTTATAATTAATAATGATTATTAAGAGCAAAGTATGGGGGATAAAAGATGAAAATTGTTGTTTTAGATGGATTAGCATTAAATCCAGGTGATATTGATTGGCATGTATTAGATCATTTAGGTGAAGTCGTTGTCTACGATAAAACACCATATGATGATCATGATGAAATTATTAATCGTTTAGCGGGTGCAGAAGTAGTCTTAGTTAACAAAGTACCCATGACCAAAGACGTCATGGATGCTGCACCTGATTTAAAAGTGATTGCTGAAAGTGCTACAGGTTATGATAATGTGGATGTGGCTTATGCTAAAGAAAAAGGCATTGCAGTTATGAACGTACCAACTTATGGGACGGACGCCGTTGCACAATTTACATTTGCCTTGATTTTGGCAGTGACAAGTCGCGTTAAACAACATGATGATCTTGTACATGCGGGTGCGTGGCAGCAAGCCGGCCGCTTTTCATTTTGGGATTCACCATTAATTGAATTAAAGGATAAGACACTTGGTTTGGTTGGCTTTGGAAAAATTGCTCAAGCGGTCGCAAAAATTGCTTTAGCATTTAACATGAAGGTTATTTTTTATAATCACCGACCAAAAGAAGTTTTTGATGATGCGATTGAACAAGTAGACTTAGAAACATTATATGCTCAAGCGGATTTTATTAGCTTGCACATTCCTTATACAGTAGAAATGTCTGAATTTATTAATACAGATGTCTTGCACAAAATGAAAAATACGGCTGTTTTGATTAACACAGCCCGTGGTAAGTTAATTAATGAAGCAGACCTAACAGCAGCTCTAAATGATGGTCAAATTGCTTATGCTGCTTTGGATGTTGCATCGCAAGAACCAATTAATAATGATAATCCATTGTTGACGGCAAAAAATTGTTATCTGACACCACATATTGCATGGGCGCCACAAGAAACACGTGAACGTTTGTTAAATATTGTTGTTGATAATATCGAAAGTTATTTAGCTGGAAAGCCAGTTAATGTTGTGAATGGTTAATAATGATAAAATTCACAATTGTTAAATGTGATAGTGACAAATAATTTTGTTTTTACTTGACCAAGTATTGTGAAAAATAGTACAATTAAGGTTTTGTGATAAAAAGTTTATGTTCATTTTCTTAAGAAAAGTGGTATATTAGAAGTATATTGTACATTAGGAGGTAGGTTAAGTTTATGTCGACAATTAAAGATTTAACGGCAATTGTGGGAAGTCACCATATTGTGACGTCAGCCGCCAAGTCATTGCGATATCGTAAAGGATACCGTTCAGGAAAAGGGGATGCATTAGCAGTAGTTATGCCGGGCACTCTTTTAGAAATGTGGCAGGTTTTGAAGGTGTTACATCGTGATAATATTATTATTTTGATGCAAGCTTCAAATACTAGTTTGACTGAAGGTTCAACACCATCAGATGGTTATGATCGTGATGTTGTTATTGTTAAGGGAAGTCGTATCAAGGATTTGCAATTGATCAATCAAGGTAAGCAAATTTTGGCGTTCCCAGGAACAACTTTGAATAAGTTAGAGCAAACTTTGAAGCCTTTGAACCGTGAGCCACATTCAGTTATTGGATCATCAAATCTTGGCGCTTCAGTTATTGGTGGAATTAACAACAATTCTGGTGGCGCTTTGATTCAACGTGGGCCAGCTTATACTGAATTAGCATTATATGCTCGTATTGATGAAAATAATGAATTGCATTTGGTAAATCACTTGGGTATTGATCTTGGTGATACACCAGAAGAAATTTTGGACAATTTAGCTAACCGGCGGTTTGACGTTAATAATGTGCCAAATTCAGAAGAGCGTGTTGGTCATAACCGTGATTATGAAAAACGTGTGCGTGATGTCGATTCAGATATGCCAACACGTTATAACGCTGATCCAAAGGGCCTGTATGAAGCATCAGGAGCTGCTGGAAAAGTTGCTACCTTCGCCGTTCGTCTAGATACTTACGTTTCAGAAGGTGAATCACAAGTATTCTACATTGGAACGAATTCACCAGCTGTATTGGAAAAAATGCGTCGTCACATTTTGTCTGAATTTAAGAATTTGCCTGTTTCAGGGGAGTATATGCACAAAGAAGCATATGAATTAGCTAAACTTTATGGTAAAGATTCTTTGATGGTTTTGGATAAGGTGGGCACTGAGTACCTACCAACAATGTTTGGTTGGAAGGCTACGGCAGAACGTATGTTAAGTCATTTGCCAACGTTTAAGCCATATTTCCCAGACCGTTTCTTGCAACGCGCAGGTAATATTTTCCCTAACCAATTGCCAAAGCGGATGGAAGACTATGCAAATCGTTTCCAACACTACTTGCAATTGAAGATGTCTGGTGATGGAATTGCTGAAGCTCGTGCTTACTTGACTGAATTCTTCAAAGAAGAAGAAGGTGAGTTCTTTGAGGCTAATGCTGATGAGACAAACAAGGCTTCATTGCACCGTTATGTCACGGCATCTGTTCCTATTCGTTACCAAGAATTGCACCAGGATAAGATTGATATCTTACCAATTGATGTGGCACTACGTCGTAACGATGATGATTGGTTTGAAACATTACCAAAGGAAATCGATGACAAGATTGAATATAAGTTATACTACGGACACTTCTTGGATCACGTTATGCATCAAGACTATATTTTGAAGCCTGGTGTTGACGCACATGAGTTGAAGCAAGAAATGCTAAAGTTGTTTGATAAGCGTGGGGCAATTTACCCAGCTGAGCACAACGTTGGTCACTTGTATAAAGCTGCACCAGCATTGGTTGAGCATTATAAGAAGAATGATCCTACTAATAGTTTCAACCCAGGAATTGGTAAGACTTCTAAGCGTAAGTGGTGGGAAGAGTACTAATTAATTAACATATGATAAGTTGAAACATTAAAACGAAATAGTATTTAAAGGCCGCCAAATTTTTTATGAATTTGGCGGCCTTTCGTATATTGTTTAGGTAATATTAAGACCATGGTGTGAATAAGTACAAGAATGCGTCGATATGGTAACATTAGGTTAATTTAGTTTATTATTAATTTGAGGAGTTAGAGTATGAAAATTAAAAATATACTCCAGAGCTTAGTTGTAATCATTTTAATTATCGCAGCAATCTATAGCTTACTACCAGAACAACATCAGGCACAACAACAACTTACCTTAGATAATGGCAAGATTGCGTATCATGGCGATGTTTTTAAGGAAAAATTTAATGGTTTGGGCACGATTAAATTTAAAAATAAGGATTATTATCGCGGACATTTTATTGATGGTAAATTTGATGGACAAGGAAAATTTATTTCTCATGAAAATTGGCAATATCAAGGGCAATTTCAGAATAATTTACCAAATGGTAAGGGGACGCTGTCAATCGATAAACAGAAATATCAGGTTACCTTTAAGAAGGGAGAATTAATCCATGCGCATTAAATGGTTTAGTTTTATCAGAATTGCAGGTCTGTTGTCGGTATTGACTTACCATTTTTTTCAAAATAGTTATCCTGGTGGCTTTATTGGCGTTGATATTTTCTTTACTTTTTCAGGATTTCTAATTACTGCTTTAATGATTGATGAGTTTGCAAAAACGCGTCAATTTAAGTTAGTTAAATTTTATCAGCGCCGGTTTAATCGGATTGTACCACCACTATTATTAGCAATCTTAGTCGTATTACCATTTACATATTTAGTGAGTCCCGATTATGTTACGGGGATTGGTAAACAAATTGCTGCAGCAATGGGTTTTACTACCAATTATTTTGAAATCGCAACCGGTGGTAGCTATGAAAGTAAATTTATTCCACATTTATTTGTGCATACTTGGTCATTGGCAGTTGAAGTTCATTTTTACATTCTATGGGGACTAATTATTGCTGGATTAGTGCAATGGATGCATAAATCTAATAGTAATCAAAAAGAAATGGTTGTTTCTTTTCGGTCAATGATTGCGTTCACCTCATTAGTTTTTGCTGCTGTGAGCGTCATATTGATGGGATTGCGCAGCTTTAATCTAACAGACTATTCAGCAGTTTATTTTTCTAGTTTGACACACTGTTTTCCATTCTTTATTGGTGCGCTAACGGCTTCGTTCACGGGAATTACAATGGTACCGAAACGTTTTCAGCAGACATTGAATCAGGCTAGATTAATGCCAACCGTCATTAGCTTAGTTTTGGCTTTTGTATTCTTAGCTATGTTGGGATTTGTGATGCATTTTGATAGCCAAAAAACTTACTTAGGCGGTATTTTAATTGCTAGTCTGGTAACAGCTTTTGCCATCGTTAAAGCAAGAACTTTACATAACTTAACACCTAATATGATTGAACCTAAATGGGCAACTTTTATTGCTGATATTAGTTATAGTATGTATTTGTATCATTGGCCATTATTTGTCATTTTTTCACAACGTATGAATACAATTAGCGCAGTGATAATGACAATTGTCATTGGTGTCCCTTTTTCAGCCTTGTCATACTATATTATTGAGCCACTTTTGGCTGGTAAACAACCACGAGATATCAAGAAGACAACATTATTAAAACCAATTAAGTTAGGACTTGCTGCAGGTGGCCTATTGCTATTAATTATTGCAGCTACTGTTATTAAAACTGCACCTGGCTTAACGCAGTTAGACCAAAAATTATGGATTAGTAGTTTATATCAAGCCAGGGATAACATGACAACTAGTAAGACAGTTATTCAGGCAGATGTTAAGCAACAGCAAGCAGCCAAAGATAAACATAAGCAGGCGGTAACAATTCCAAAAGGTGTTTCGATTATTGGAGATAGTGTGACCGCTGGTACGCGTGAGTATTTGCAGCAGAATGTTGCTGATAGTACGGTTGATGCAGCTGGTGAACGTACGATGCAGTTGGCTTATGATGTGATGATGCGAGCGCAAGCAAATCATTTATTACGTGAAAATGTTGTTCTCAGCATTGGGACAAATGCATTGCCAGGTAGTAATGAACAATTGGAGAAATTAATTAATGATTTGAAACCAGGTCACCGACTTATTTTGGTAACACCATATGATGGGCGCGCTGATGCAACGTGGAATTCGTTTAAGTTAGCTCAATTTGAACGAACGTTACCAAAAAAGTATAATTTTATCACGATTGCTGATTGGCAAAAAATGGCACAAAAGCATCCGGAGGTCTTTGCAGGTACGGATGGGGTTCATTTTGCTGGTCGTCATGAGGGTGATGTTATTTATGCACAGACGGTTAATGAAGGTTTAAAGCAAGGAGCAAAAACACCTGTAAAAAAGTAGAAAGGATAGTTATATAATGAAAAAAAGGATTGCAATTTTGTCAGATATTCATGGTAATTTAACAGCCTTAAATGCTGTTGCTGATGATATGAAAAACCAAGAAATTAGTGACTGCTGGTTTTTAGGTGATCTGGTAATGCCCGGACCAGCAACGAATTTGTTATTTGATAAACTTGAACAATTAAATACTTCAGTATATCTTCGTGGTAATTGGGATGATTGTTTTCTAAATGTTAAAGATCATATTGTTGGTAACCATTTAGATGATCCATCTGATGTGTATATTGGCATGCTTGGTCACTATGTGGCAAAACAGATAAAACAAGAAAATGAACGGATATTGCGCTCGTTGCCAATCCATATGATCAAAAATGTTAATGGCTTATCAATTAATTTATCACATAATCTAAATGATTTGAATTCTGGACCGGCTTTATTAGCAGAAGCTGATACGGATCATTTTGATGCCTTATTTTTAGATAAGCAGATTGATATTGCCGTTTATGGACATGTTCATCATCAAATGTTACGTTATAGCAATCATGATCAACTCATTATTAATCCAGGTTCTGTGGGACAACCTTTTTTTAAACAGGCGCGTTTGAATCAGGATCGTCGTGCACAATATGCTATTTTAGAAATTGATAATCAGGGTTTAGCAAAGGTTACTTTTCAAAAAGTTGCTTATGATTTAAACGAAGAATTAACACGAGCTAAGCAGGCAGGCATACCCTATACTAATCTATATCGAGAAATTTTGTTTGATGGTGTTGCACATACACATGATGATGAGTTATTAGCAAAAGTAAATAAAAAATTTGATTATGTGAATCAATTACAGCGATTAATGACACAATCGTAAGAGTTTCTGTAAAAGAATAGGAATTAAATATCTATGATAAAATAAATCATATAATAAGAATAATTGAAGAAGGGTTTAAAATGGCAGAATATAACGATGGTTTGTTGACAAATCATATGCAAATTCCATGGGGAGAGTTGGCAGATAAAAGATCCCATTTATTAGCAATTAATGCTTCTTTGCGTGAAAAGACAATGATTGTTGGGCGGACTGGACTAATCATGCTTTCATGTGGGACTGGTGCTTGGCGTGTTCGAGCTACCATGAATGCCATTTCACGAGTCTTAAATATTTATTGTTCAGCAGATATTGGATTAACGACCATTTCATATACTTGTTTTGATGCTGAAAACAGTTACACAGAATCGTTATCTTTAAAAGCAACGGGTGTTAATACTGATAAGTTAACAGATATGGAACATTTTGTTCAGATGTTTGAAGATGAAGGTGCGTTATTAGAGGTTAAAACAATTCATCAGCAGTTAGATGAAATTAATGGTAAACGAGGTAATTATACGCCCCTCTTACTAGGGCTTGCTGCTGCATTAGCTTGCTGTTCTTTCGTCTTTTTGTTAGGTGGTGGCCCCATTGAAATGCTCTGTACTTTCTTTGGTGCAGGGCTTGGTAATTATACTCGGGCTAAAATGAATGGTAAACAATTGACATTATTTGCTGGTTTGGCAACAGGGGTTGCAGTTGCTTGTTTAACTTACCTTGTAGTGTCTCGTAGTTTGGAAGTTTTATTTAATATTAATGTTGCTCACGAAGCTGGTTATATTGGTGCAATGCTTTTTGCTATCCCCGGTTTTCCATTTATTACAAGTGGTTTGGATATAGCGAAATCTGATATGCGTTCAGGTATTGAACGTTTGATTCATGCATTATCAATCATTATTATTGCAACACTAGTTGGTTGGTTGGTTGCGCTAGTTAGTGACTTAAAGCCTGACAGCTTTTTACCAGTGGGTTTGTCACCGCTATTCATAGGCTTATTGCGGGTTCCTGCTAGTTTTTGTGGGGTTTTTGGCTTTTCCATTATGTTTAATAGTCCTGTTAAAATGGCAACAACGGCAGGATTAATCGGCGCAATTGCCAATACATTGCGCTTGGAACTAGTTGATTTAACCTCATTGCCAGCACCAGCAGCAGCGTTTATTGGGACGTTGACAGCTGGTATTTTAGCATCGTTGTTCCATAGACGAATGGGCTACCCACGTATTTCATTAACAGTACCAGCAATTGTGATTATGGTGCCAGGATTGTACATGTACAGAGCAATGTACTATCTTGGTATTGGTCAGATTGCAACAGGTGGTCAATGGTTTATCGCTGCAATGATGATTGTATTATTCTTACCATTAGGCTTAATTGTTGCACGAATACTGATGGATTCTGATTGGCGACATGCAAGATAACCTAATAAAAAAAATACCATTAGCAATAAAAAATCATCAATTTGACCATTTTTTTGGCTAGATTGATGATTTTTTATGTATTATTCTATGTTCAACACAACATCACTTAAATGATGACTGAAAGATGCTTGCCAGGTACCAGTGGTTAAATGTTCTGGTAAGAGGAAAGTACCACTTGAAATATGCTGACCAGCGATTAATTGTCGGTTTTGACTCGCTAATTTTGCGACTAACCACTGCAAAGACAATAATGGATTACCTAAAACTTCAGTAGCATTACCCGTTTTAATTTCTTTACCATTGTGATATAAAACGGTAGCAACTGCTGCTAATTCATCAGGTGTTTTAAAATAGTCCATCGTTTCCACCTGTTGACCATACACGATAAATCCACCCACTGCTGCATCAGCAATAACCAGGTATTTTGAAAGGCTAGGGAACCAATTCAAAAAGCGTGAGTCAGGTACTTCAATGGCTGGTGCAATTAATGTTTTGTTCATTAAGTCGGTTAGGGAGTCTTCAGGAAACAAGTCTTCTTTGGCAGTAAACATTAATTCAACTTCAGCTAAGGGATCAAGTACTTGATTAGTAGATAACGTTGTTGGAGCTTGTTTGAAATGGCTCACAACCTGAGCACCATAAAGTGGCGTGGTTGAATCAAACATATTTTGTGTTTCTTTGCTTGTTAGAGAAACTTTATAGCCACCAATTTCTTCTGCTTTTAAAGCCATTAAAGCGTGTTGAACATCATATGCATCTGACTCGTTATCTAATTGCGTAACATAATCGCTTTGTGACAAGGCTTGTCGTTTCGTATCAGCATTATATAGCATTTGCGCAAATTCTTGATTATTCATAATTGGCACCTCTTTTTAATAAATTCTAGCAATTTAGTTAAAAAACAATGAATTAAAAGCTCATCCATTTTTAATCATTATAACACTATCAAATAGCAGACTTATGATTTATTTTCACTAAATTTGTGGCATTATAATAAGCACAAAACAGCTTGTTCTGTGCTTATTGAGTAGCTATTAATGATGCCATAAATAATTGTTTAATTCATGGCTAACGGTTGGATTATCCGTGTGCAAACGACTATGCTGACCAGTATTACCATTAACAACAAATTCTTGATATGATTTAGCATTATTTGAAACTAAGTATCGTAAGGATTTAACAGATTGTATGGTGACCAGACCGTCTGATTGGCTACCATCTTTTAAATTACCGTAGATATTTAATACGCGTGTATTAGTTGGAAAATCATTTTTATATTTCAATAATGCTTGATACTCATCGTGGATAATTTTAGGACGCCCATCTTCTTGAAGTTGATTCTGATGTGATTGATCAGTCCAGAGTTTAGCTAATCTACCACTTGTTGGTTGGTTACGGTGCCCTTTATTTAAAATACCATTATAAGGACCGGCAAGAAGTGCCATCTTATTGACTTGTGGTAGCTGTAGGTTAGCTCCCCAATGCATCCCATAATAAACCCAAGCATAAGCACCCATTGAATGACCAACGGCATTAAATTCAGTAATATTATATTTTTGTTGTAAGTATTTTACAATACGATATAGTCCTTGTGCATAACGAACCTCACCAACTTGATTATTATCAAATTGGACTAAAATAATGGGGTTATTTTTTTGACCAGTTAAGTGACCTTGTATTTGAAGTTGATTATGATGATCAACATGAATAATCATTTCTTCAGTCGCAATTTGTTGTTCAGTTGCTGTTTTCACTAATCCCTGTTCAGAACGAATACTACTTGCCCAACCATGCATATAGATAGTTGGGGTGCTTGATATTGTGTAATGCTTAACAATTTGATTTGTTTGATGATAAAGGTAAACCACGCCTGCTAAACTAATTAACATTAAACTAGCTACTATTGGCATACCTATCTTTAGATATTGTTGTTGGTGAATACTTAGATATTGTTGCAACTTCATATAATTGGGGGTGCCTTTAATCTTTTGTAAAATTAGGGCTAATAAAATTGGGGCAGCTAATCCAATAATGATTCTAAAATACCAATTATTTGTAAAAACCATTAAAGTTGTTATATCAAAAGCAGCACGATGATAGAACATGATAGTATCAGTATGCTTACCAATAAATATTAAGGGAGCAAATTCTCCTAGATGTTCAAGTCCTTCACAGATAATAAAAACAAGTAAACATAAGATTGGTGGAATAATGAGTGCTTGGAAACCACTTTGAATATTAGAAGATTTCAACCAGAGCACAAAATTAAGTTTATCTTGCGCATATAGGTAGATAAGGCCAATAAAAAAGAGACTTGCAACAATGGCATAGGTGATTTTATAAGACCACTTTATTTTTGGAAAGACTTTGAAGAGGTAATGTCCCAATAACATCCAAAAGACAGCTAACAATGATATTTGAGCATTCCACGGGAAATCAGTATGCCCAAAGAATGTGATATCTTGAAAAGCTATACCTAACATAAATAAACCACCCGCAATTAAAAATTGCCACCAAATTGATTTAATTGCTGATAACAAGATGGTTGTCATAAAAATGGCTAGCATATAGGTTGTCATATACCAAAAGACACTCAAATAATTATTTAAAGTACTACCACCATAGATTAGACGTCCAAAATAAGCGAATGTGTAATCCCAAGATTGTTGTCTAAAAAAGTGGCTCAGAATAATTAAGATTGAACCATTTAACAGATAAGCAATTAATAAGGGCTTGATTTTGTGACCTAATAAATAGCGCCAACCTTTAATATTAAAATTTATTTTCTTAAGAAAAAACCCACCAATCATAAAAAATAGTGGCATATGCCACCAATAAATGGCATTATAGGCAATGTCAAGACCTTGGCCTGCAACATCGTTGATTGCATGACCTGCAACAACGGCAATAATGCCGAAACACTTGGCATAGTCAGCCCAAAGAATTCTAGTATTTTTTGTTTGTTTAACTGTTGATACCATAAAAGGTTTTAGAGTCTCCTTTAATTTTTTATTACTTAACAGTAAGTCATCTAACTAAAATAACGCATTTTTCAAAAAAATTCTTAAATTAACAAGGATATTGGGAGAATTTTATAAAAAATAATATATTTTATGTGAAGATACCGAATATTATATATTTGAGTCACGAATGTTTGTTATTGTAGGGTATATAAATATGGGGATGGTTAAAGATAGATGGAGGAGTGCTAATGGTTAAATTAATTTTAATGCGTCATGGGGAAAGTACTGCTAATATGCAAAATACTTTTACGGGGTGGACAGATGCACCTTTAACACATAAGGGACAAAGGCAGGCCTATGAAGCCGGACTAACATTAAAGCAAACGGCTATTCAAATTGATGATGTTCATACATCAATGTTAAAGCGCACGATTATGACAGCCTTGATTGTTTGTGATGTTTTAAATATCAACTGGGTACCAATTTTTAAAACATGGCGGTTAAACGAACGTCATTATGGTGCATTAGCTGGTTTAGATAAAGATGCGGCGCGACAACAATATGGCCGTAAACAAGTTGAACGTTGGCGTCGAGGATTTATGGATGTACCACCAACTTTAATCAAACAAGAACATCAACAGGCTTATGATCGAATTGGAGTTGCAATACCATTAGCAGAGAGTCTTGCGATGACGCAACAACGCCTATTACCATATTGGCATACTAGCATAGCACCTAAACTTCAACTTGGACGTAATGAGTTTATTGTTGCACATGGTAGTAGTCTTCGGGTATTAATTAAATATTTAGAACATGTACCTGATGATGAACTTGAACAAATTAAGATTCCAAATGGTAAGCCCATTATTTATACGCTAGATGAACAACTACGAGTAGTAGATAAGCAAATACTATAATAAATTGTGTTTTATTGCATGGTTGTTGGTTACTTGTGATTAAATAAGTTTTTTCTAATAAACTTATTGACTTTTCATTTAACGGCAAATATAATATAAACAACGATGACGAGGTAAGTAATCAATCTTTAATTGTTCAGAGAATTGCGGTTTGGTGGAATGCAATCAATGGGGATGGTGAAAATGGCCTTAGAGTGAGTGAAATAGCGAGTTTATGTAAATAAGTTATTTCCGGGTGCGCCCGTTATTGCGCTAGAGTATTACCGTATTTTTGCGCGTACTTAATTGAGTGTTCAGGTAATTATTGAACAGAACTCGGGTGGTAACACGATAATTAATCGTCCCGTTGTATGACATGTATAGTGTCATACAACGGGATTTTTTTAGCAATTTAATAATAATTAGAGGAGAAATCGTTATGAAAAATGGGATTAAATTTGGGGTAGTATCAGCAATTGCACTATTGGTTACTTCAGCAGGGTTGCCAGTTGTAACGGCTAATGCTGCTACAACTAAAACTGTTACAGTCGGGGTTGTTGGTGATACGTCACGTGAATTATGGGAGCGCATTGGTAAACGGACGCAAAAGGAGCATGGCATTAAAATTAAGTTGAAGGAATTCAACGATTATGTTAAGCCAAATCAAGCATTGGCAGACGGTAGTTTAGATTTAAACGCCTTTCAAACAAAAATATTTTTTGATGATCAGAATAAAAAATTAGGCAATAAATTAAAGTCAATTGGTAAAACAGTTGTTGTGCCAATGCGGATGTATTCACTAAAGGTAGATAAAGTCGATGATATTAAACAAGGTGCTAGCATTGTTGTGCCAAACGATGCAACTAACGAAGCACGTGCATTAGATGTTTTAGTACAAGCTAAATTAATTAAATATAACAAGAAGGTAACTGATCCAACCGTTAAGGATATTACTTCAAATCCCAAAAAATTAGACATTAAAGAAGTGGATGCTGGTCAAGCAGTTTCAGCATTGCAGACGGCAGACGCTGGTGTTATTAATGGAAATTTTGCTCATGATGCTAATTTAAAGGATAAAGATATTTTAGTTGAACAAAATCTGAAGAAGAACATTGCGCCATACATTAACTTAATTGCGGCACCAAAAGATAAAGCTAATAAAAAAGTATATAAGCAAATTGTGAAAGCTTACCAAACAAAAGAAACTAAAGCAGATATCAAAGAATTATTTGATAATTCACAATATGCAGCTTGGAATCTAAAATAACGTTTTAAGTCTTGTGTTTTAAGTGCACAAGACTTTTTTATACGCTTGGCTAGATCATTAGCGTTTGACTTAACTGACAACTTTATGTTTATAATGGGGTTGTCAGTTTAAAAATTATAAATATTATATGATAATCAAACAAGTTAAGGAGGAGATATAAAATGTTTGTTTTAGCAAATTTATTCACCAAAATCCCCCTGGACTCATGGGTTGATAGTGGTGTCAATTGGTTAACTAATCATTTGAGTGGTTTTTTTGATGTTATTCAAAATAGTGGTAATGCCGTTATGAATAACATGACAGATATATTAACGGCAATTCCAATTTGGCTATTTATTGTTGGGATGACATTGATTGTGAGCGTCTTGTCGCATAAAAAATGGGGTTTTCCTTTGTTTACATTAATTGGACTATTAATTATTGCAAACCAAGGTTTATGGTCTGATTTGATGAATACGTTCACGTTGGTTATTATGGCCAGCCTATTATCAGTGATAATTGGGGTCCCATTGGGAATTTGGATGTCTAAGAATGAGACAGTTAATAAAATTATTCAACCAATTTTGGACTTTATGCAGACAATGCCGGCCTTTGTGTACTTGATACCAGCAGTAGCGTTCTTTGGTATTGGTGTTGTACCTGGTGTATTTGCTTCAGTTATCTTTGCGTTGCCACCAACAGTTCGTATGGCATGTTTAGGTATTAAGCAAGTGCCAACCGATTTAGTAGAAGCAGCTGAATCGTTTGGGTCAACAGGTTGGCAAAAGTTGTTTAAACTGGAATTACCACTAGCAAAGGGCACTATTTTTTCTGGTATTAATCAAACGCTGATGCTTGCGTTATCAATGGTTGTGGTAGCTTCAATGATTGGAGCACCTGGTCTTGGACGTGGTATTCTATCAGCCGTGCAAGGTGCAGATGTTGGTAAGGGATTTATTAATGGTATTTCATTAGTCGTCTTAGCTATCATTATGGATCGATTAACACAAAAAATTAATCAAACGTCTAAACCAAAAGTAGCAACACCTAAACATCATTGGAAACTTTGGACCATATTAGCAACACTTATTGTTATGGTGGGAACTGGTTTTGTGACGACATTTACGTCAGCTAGTTCGCAAAAGGAAACGGTCAAGATTGCGTATACGCAATGGGATTCTGAAGTTGCTTCAAGTAATGTTTTGGCACAAGCGTTACGCCAACATGGTTATGATGTTGAGATGACGTCATTAGATAATGCGATTGTATGGCAGTCGGTTGCGAATGGCGAATCAGATGTCTCTGTTTCGGCTTGGTTACCAACCACCCATGCAGCACAATACAAAAAGTATAAAGACCAATTAGATATGTTAGGACCTAATTTAAAGGGTGCTACAAATGGTTTGACTGTACCAACGTATATGACTAATGTTAATAGTATCGAAGATTTGCAAGACCAAGCAGGTAAGCAAATTACGGGTATTGAACCTGGAGCTGGTATTTCAAAGCTGGCAAAGGATACTATTAAAGCATATGGTTTAGATAAAAAAGGATGGCAACTTTCTGAATCATCAACTGGTGCAATGACAGTTGCTTTGGGAAAGGCAATTAAAGCTAAACAAGAAATTATTGTGACTGGTTGGCAGCCACATTGGATGTTCCAAAAATATGATTTGAAATATTTAAAGGATCCTAAGAAAACGATGGGTAGTGAAGAAGCAATTAATACAATTGCTCGTCAAGGATTGAAGGAAGATAAACCAGATGCCTATAAAGCACTAGATAAATTCCACTGGACTAAGGAAGATATGTCTAGTGTTATGCTTGATATGGATAATGGTATGTCACCTAAAAAAGCTGCTAACAAGTGGATTAAGAATCACCAATCACAAGTAGATAGTTGGTTTAAATAATTAGCATAAAAAAGACCTGGTCGTTACTGAGATAATAGTAGCCACCAGGTCTTTTTGAGCTTTTAAGTTATGCTGAGTTTAAATAATTAAATTAATCAATTGAAATCCGATGATTATTCGACGTTTCAGATTTTGGTAGGGTTACTTGCAAAACACCATCTGATATTTTAGCGTTAATTTTATTGAAATCAACGCCAGGTAAGTAGTAGCTACGTTGAATGTGTCCTTCAGAACGCTCACGAGTTAATATATTACCATTTTCATCCGTATCAGTTTTAGAAGCCTGTTTTGTAGCAGAAATTGTTAACGTATCACCCTGATAGCTTAAATTAATATCATCTTTATTAATTCCAGGAACATCAACTGATACTTTATAATGCTTGTCTGAAGCCACAACATCACTCTTTAACTGTTGAGTAAATGGTGTTAAATGATTAAAATCATTGAAGAAATGGTTCCAATCGTGAAACATACCATTGAATTGATTTGATAACTCATTTGCCATAATAATAACCTCCAAACTAGTTTAATCTTTATAAACGTTAAGGTTAGATAGCTTTAACCTAACCTCTATTTTTATTGTAGTAGCTAAAATTTAAATTTTCAAGGGGTATTTTGAAAAAAGATAAATTTTAGTAAGGCATGTTATAATAGTAGCTGTTGATACTAATTACCTAAGCGATTTAGTTGATAATGTAAAATATAGTGGGGGAAAACTTAATGACAATTAGGCTTGTTGCACTGGATGTAGATGACACATTGTTGAATTCACAGGGTCATATTTTAGCGAGCACAAAGAATGTATTACAAACCATCTTAAATAACGGGGTGAAGGTGGTTTTATGTTCAGGACGGCCACTAAGAGGAATTCAATCATTTTTAGACGAATTAGGTATTGGTGGATCTGATCAATATGCGATTACATATAATGGTAGTGTTATTGAATCATTAGCAGGGGATATTTTGTCGCAAAAAGGGTTATCTAATGAAGAATATCGTCATATTGATGCTTATGCTAATAAACAACATATTCAGTACTATGTCTTAGATCAGGATGGGGAAGTTTATACAAGTAATCATGACGTTAGTCGAATTGCAGTTATTCAGGCTTGGGAAAACGATGCTGGTATTTTAATTAGAAAGCCTGACGAATTAGCAAATGATTTTACAATCGTTAAAGCTGCGTTTGTTGGTGAAAAAACGACCTTAGATCAAGCTGAAGCTGGCGTGCATGCGGTTGCCATGGGAAATGGATCGGCAGCAGCAAAAGAACATGCTAACTATGTGACTAATTCGAATGATGAAGATGGTATTGCTAATGCACTACAAAAGTTGGTCTTTGAAAAAGAATAAATGATATAGAAAAAACGTCAATCTACCATATTTGGTTGTAAAGGGCCCCATAATTGTTAGACATAAAAAGCTAACGATTATGAGGCCCTTTTGCATAGCTAATATGTTGAATGGGGTTGTAGGATAACTGCCTGGATAGGTTCAGGTTTATGAGTTATTTCTGCTGCTTGTACGTCTTTATTTATCAAGTCATAATAACCAGCTAATGTTAAATAGATATAAGGCATAACATAGCAGCTAGCTAATCCTAAAGTGATAACGATTAACAAAAACCACCAAAAGAAACTAAGGTGCATCACAAAAATTTCCCAACGGTGACCTTTTGTTAAGTCACGTGATTTGGCAACTAGTTTGAAGCCTTTCATTGAAGAATTATCTAAACTAATGAAAGGAATGAAAATGTACTTATATTGCTTCATGATGTAAATGATGCCAAATAAGATAAACATAATAAAGCTAATTATGAAGATAACTATAAGGATTGTGGGAATACTTGAATTAATGACAAGTGATAAAAGCATCGCAAGACCAGATGCTTCAATACCTATTTCACCAATTCCTACCAATAATGCCCAGCCAACTAAGAATAGAAATGTCATCCAGATACTTAACCAGATAGTTTTTTGCCATTTTTTAGAAAAATATGTTTTAAACCATGAATCTATTGGTTTCGCAGAAGTGGTTTCATTGCGCATTTGTTTCAATGCTTGATACTCAGCAACATAAATGGTGTAAGCCGTAATAATTGCGAAAATCAGACTAAATAATGCAGCAAAAAGCGATTGCCCGGCGGTCTCTTTTTGCCTTTCAGTCAGATAAGAATAGATGAATATGATATACATGATTATCATCCAGGGAACCATTAAACCAATGTTTCCCCATAAATCTTTGTGCAAAGATTTTTTGGCCTGTTGCTTTATTTTTTTTTCGTACAGCTTTACGATTGTAAGCTTGATTCATAATGATTATCTCCTTAATAATATAAATTTCATTATCTTACTAGGGTAACATAGACAAAGTATGATTGCATTTGACACGGTTTATATTTAAATTTCATACAAAAGACAATTGGTAATAATTGCTTAATGTAGCGGATGGGGACAAGATACTGTATGCTATAACATATTATAAGAATTACTGCGTTAAAAATTTTTAAATAAAAGGATAATATGGCACTTCGCTAAGTCGGTAAGGAGAATCTTATGCAAATTGAAGCTGAAATGACGGTTACGACAGATGTTGTTAAGCTAGTATTTCACAATAAACAGGGTGAACTCTATATTCATCACAATTTTAAATATAATCAAGCGGTGTCAGGGCTTTATCTAAACTTTAAAAACAGAAAGCTTCAGTCTGCTAGTTTACAACCTGCTGATCATGGGACAATCATTCAACTATTGCCACCTAAAAATATTAATCAAAATGAGTTATTAGAAAATATTCAGGAAATAATAAGTAATAAGAAACTTACCCCAGTTGGTGATAATCAAAATCTCATTGGTTATGTAGAAGAAATCATGTTGATTCTGGATCAATTTATGTATCCATTAATTCCTAAAACAAAAACCTTTAAAAAAACGCAACATCGTTGGAAAAAGTCGATAGCTGATGTTGCTTTTATGGTGGATGCATTTGATAGCAAAGCAACTATTTTCTGGCAGAAGCGTAACGAGATGCGTATTGTTAAAGGAGCTACTTTACGCACAAAATATCCGCTAAATAAAGATGGTTCTATTGGGTTAGATGCTCGTATGGGAACACAGTTACGTCAAGAACAAGCAAGTAAAGTCGAAAAATTTACCACGACAGAAGACATTATTTTAAAGAGTGTTAATGAAGTTGGCCTTTTCCTTTATTTTGGTGGTACTAACAGCTGGCTGGTATTAAAAGACGTCACTAATAAGACTATCGATGAGTATGCTATTGTTAAATAATGAATCACAAGTAATTGTGGCACTTTATTATTGATAGGTGAATCAGCCGTGAGAGATTAAAAAGTCTAAGAACTATTGCTTAAATGAGTTCTTAGACTTTTGTTTAGTTAATCAGTTTTAATGATAGATAAAAACTAATTTATGATCAGTTGATTGTGATGCATCAAAAGAATATACGGCTGTTTTAAATTGTTTCAGTTTATCAATCGTTGTCAGTTGATTTTCAACAATAAAACGCACCATTTCACCACGAGCCATTTTAGCATCAGTAGCTTTAACTTTTAGTTTCCCGGCTACAATGTGTGCAAATATAATATCAATAAATTCGTCTTCAGGCTGTAAAAAAGGGCGTATCGATTGTGCATATTCTTTAGATGCTAAATTAATAATCGGTTCATGATTATGAATCATTTGGTATAATGTGTCTCCCCAGAATTCATAAAGATTGCGACTATCGTTAATTTTTAACCGTGATTTCATCTCTAGACGATAAGGTACAATACCGTCAAATGGGCGTAATACACCGTAAAAAGCAGATAAAATCCATAAATGATTTTGAAGATAAGATAATGCTTGTTCACTTAAAACATTTGGTGCCATATATTGATACTGAATACCAGTATAACTGAATATTGCAGGTGTTAATGCGGTATTTGAATTTGTGTGATGAAGTTGATTATAGTTTTCAGTTGTTAATTTATCACTAGTTTGCCATAATTTTTTGAGCTCATCATAAGAAAGTGACAATAGTTTTTGTTGAATTATTAAGGATTGTTCTAAGTAACATGGCGTATTAATCGGTGTAAAATTGTCTTGATCAATCGTCATTTTTTTAGCAGGTGAAATAATAATTTGCATGTTAATTAATCTCCGTTAATCAGTGGATTAAATCTGTTTTACGTTAATTGCTTCAATAAACTTAAATTCTTTATTTGAATAGGCAAATTTTAAAATGCAGCAATTATGAAAATTAGGAACTTGTTTTTGGATTTCTTCAAACGGCAACCATTTTTTTAGAAAAACAAAGCAAGCGTCACCATGACTAACGGCTAAAACGCGTTTATGATCGGGTTTTTCCATTATTTCTGTTAGTGTCTGATTCATTCTTTGTTGCACTTGAATATCCGATTCACCACCAAATGGGACAAAAAAATCACCATAAGAATGACGAATTGGATCATTTTGTGGATTAAGTTGTTCACTTTGACCTTCAAAAACGCCAAAATGCCATTCTTTTAATCCTTTTAATCTTGTATAAGGTTGATCTGTAATATTTTCGAGCGTGTCACTTGCTCGTTCTTGTGTCGAAGCATAAGCATGGTCAAAAGTTAGATTAATTTGTTCAAAATAATGGCCAACTTCTTGAGCATCTGTGATACCTTGTGGTGTAAGTGGTGAGTCACTAGCTCCTTGAATACGGTGCAATTGGTTGAATAATGTTTGACCGTGGCGCATTAGATAAAGTTCTTTCATATTAAGCTATTCCTCTCTTTATTATGTCATATCTATTATCTAATAATATTTGAATATTCACAATTTTAAGAGTATTTTGATTCTAAATGTTAGTAAGCATATCAGTAGCTATCTAATTCAGATATTGTTAAACTATATATAGTGAAATGATTCACAATATGGTTATTTGGGGGAAATTATGATTAAAGCATTTTCAAGTCCAGCACATTATGTACAAGGTAATGATGTATTCAGTCATCCAAAGGAATATTTTGAAAATTTAGGAAAGCAACCGCTATTGCTTTGTGATGATATTGTCTGGGAAATTGTGGGTGAAACATTAAATCAAACATTATCAAGTAATTTTATAGTAACGCATGTTAATTTTGGTGGTGAAGCTTCTGAAGAAGAAATTATGCGTGTGGTTGAAATTGGTAAGCATGCCGATAACGATTTTATTATTGGTTTAGGTGGTGGTAAGACGCTCGATACAGCAAAAAATATTGCTGATAAATTAGCAGTGCCAGTGGCTATTTTACCAACAGTGGCATCGACTGATGCGCCATGTTCAGCTTTGTCAGTGTTATACACACCAGAAGGACAATTTACAAATTATGCTTTCTATGATAAAAATCCAGACATCGTGTTGGTCGATACAAAAGTTATTGCTAATGCCCCAGTCAGAAACCTAATTGCAGGTATTGGAGATGCTATGGCAACAAATATTGAAGCACAAGATGTTGCCAAGGGGCATAATAAATCAATGCTGGGTCAAGCACCAACTTTAGCCTCATTAGCAATTGCACAAACATGTGAAGACAATTTGTTTGCCCATGCTCACGAGGCTGTAGCAGCAGCTGAAGCACATGTTGTGACACCGGCTTTGGAAACAGTTGTTGAAGCCAATACATTGTTAAGTGGTATTGGTTTTGAAAGTTCTGGACTGGCTGCTGCACATGCGATTTACAATGGCTTCACAGTATTGTCTGGTGAAAGTGAAACCATGATGCACGGCGAGAAAGTTGCTTATGGGTATTTATGTGAGTTAATGTTGAACAATGTACCAACTGAGACATTGAATAAATATATTGATTTTAATCAATCACTTGGTTTGCCAACTACTTTGGCAGATTTACATCTAGAAGATGCTACTTATGAAGATTTCTTAAATGTTGGTAAGCAAGCCACTATTCCTTCTGAGACAATTCATCAAATGCCATTTGAAATCACAGCTGAAGATGTTGCAAATGTTATTATAGCAGTTGATAGTTATGTTAAGTCTCGAAAATAATTAATTATAAAAGGAGACGTTATGACTGATTCAAATAAGCAACGTGAAATATTAGTGTCTAATGAAAATTCAACGGAACGAGATAAATTAAATAGAGAATTTAAAAGAGTTGCAAAATCATTGCCTAGGCAAAAAGTAACGCAAGCTGATTTAGCAGCGATGATTAAGCATGATGAATGGTAAGCTTTATTTGCCTTTAAACATAATAAAAGGCGTCCAACACTTTGTATGTCGGACGTCTTTTATTATGGGCAGATTATTTTTTAAAGCAATTTATTTGATGATCGTTTATAATACCTGCTGCTTGAAGAAATGAGTAAGTGGTAACAGGACCAGCATAGGCGAAGCCGGCTTTTTTTAGCTGCTTACTTACAATCAGTGCTAGTTGATCATATTTGGGAATTGATTCAGATGATGCATAGTGATGGATGATTGTATGATTACCTGTAAAGGACCAAACATATTCACTAAATTGATTATTAGGGAATTTCGTTTGCATAATTTTAGCATTATTAATGGTGGCTATTATTTTACGTTTATTACGAATAATACCGCTATTGTGCATTAAACTTATGATTTTGTCATTATCATAGTGGGCTATTTTTTCAAAATCAAAGTTATCAAATGCCTGTTTAAAATTTTCTCGTTTATTTAAAATAAGTTGCCAGCTTAGACCGCTTTGAAATGCTTCTAGGGTCAACAACTCAAAAAGTTGTTGACTTGTTGTTGTTGGGACACCCCATTCAGTATCATGATAATCTTTTAATAATTGATTACCATTTTGTGCCCAATTACAGCGTTGTTTCATAATTGTTTGCTCCTTATCATCGTGCTGAAATTAAAGGGAAAGTGTTTGTACTTATTAAAATTTTACCGCAAATAACGATAAATATACTAGCCGTAAAATTTTATTGATTAATCCGTTAGTTAGGTTTAAACTAATTTTGTACAGTTAAACTTATTTAATGGATTGGAGGAGAGTTATGAATTTTTCAGACGTAACTTGTCATGAAATGAGAAGAAAAGTTATGGTGATTGATTCAAAAAGCTTTTACGCAAGTGTAGAAAGTGCCGATCGTGGCTTAAACCCCTTAACTTCATTATTAGTAGTTATGAGTCAACAGGCAAACACTAATGGGGGACTTGTATTAGCTGTTTCCCCTCGTGCAAAAAAAGAATTGGGTATTAAAAATGTCATGCGTCAACGTGATGTTCCAAAAGATTCTCGGTTGATTATTATTCAGCCACGAATGAATCGTTATATTGCTGTAAATAAAAAAGTTAATGATATTTTTCGTCAATTTGTTGCTGAAGAGGATCTCCATTTATATTCCATTGATGAAAGTATTCTTGACGTGACAGATTCTTGGGAATATTTAAAATTTATTTATGGTAAGGATTTAACATTAAAGAAATTAGCACATATTATTCAGTTAAAAGTAAAAAAAGAACTAGGATTATATTTGACAGTTGGTATTGGCGATACACTTACAATGGCTAAAATTGCCTTAGATATTCAGGCGAAACACGATTGTGATTTCATTGGAGAATGGCATTTTGAGAATTTACCAGAACATTTATGGCCCATTACAAAGTTAGATACCGTTTGGAGTATTGGCAGTAAAACAGCCAAAAAGTTAAATCGGTTGGGTATCTTTTCAATGTATGATTTAGCTATGGCAAGTCCATATTATCTTAAACAAAAAATGGGTGTTCGTGGTGAAGAACTGTTTGCTTTAGCTTGGGGAGTAGATCGTAGCATTGTTAGTTGTAAACATAAAGTTAAAGCAGGAAATATTTCTAATAGTCAAGTGTTACCACGTGACTATAATGATATCCCTGAAATTAAAGTTGTTATTCGTGAAATTGGTGAACAAGTTGCTGCACGATTACGCGCCAAGCAATTAGCAGCTGGTACGGTATCATTATTTGTTGGTTATGCTTATGCAACAAGTGAACAAAAACAGATGCCTGGTTTTAATGTCCAAATGAAAATTGAACCATCAAATTTATCGCATGTTATTCATAACGCTTTAATTGATTTATTTGATGAACATTATACGGATGGCAACGTACGTAACTTAGGTGTATCTGTTGGTAAATTACAACCAGCAGGTTATGAGCAATTAGATTTATTAACGCCAGTTGTACAACAAATTAATGCTGCTAAAATTGATCAGGTCGTTGATGATATTAGAAAAAAATTTGGTGTCACAAGCTTAGTCAAACTGTCTTCGTTAAGCGCTGGCGGTACAATGATACAACGTGCAGGTTTAGTTGGTGGTCATAATGGCGGTAATACCTATGGATAATCAAGATAAATTAAATTATCAGTTGATAAATGCAGCTCATTTTTTTCAAAATGATTACCAAGATAGAGGTATGGTTAAATGGCAAGGCTATTTTCTTAGTGATCATACAGAGGACGTTGGTAAATACTCTAAAAATCGGCTGGATAACGTGAAGCGTCAAGATTATGAAGAAATGTCTGAGAAAGCAATTAGTCAATATTTAATGAAAGCTTTTGACCAACAATTTAAAGTAACCATTCAATTAAGGAATCATAATGATCAGGGGATTGTTAGTCCTTTGTATCATGGGAAAGTATTAGGTTTTCAAGATAATAATGTCGTGCTTTCAGATAATATACAAGTATTTCCATTACCTGATATTTTATATGTTAAATAATTAATGTAAACGAACGCTGTTGCAACAGTATTTGTGAAATTAGCCACCGTGTTTAAAAGCACGGGGCTTTTTTTATGGAGATTAGAATGTTTCGCCTAAAAACGAACTTAATTTTATTTTTTAGTATTTTTTATTAACAAATACGAACTAAACGCGTTGACTTGCTTTTTAAAGTTCAGTATTATGAAGGTGAAAAACAGACGTTGTCATGGTGAAAGTCAAAAGTGAGGAATAAATGGTGGCAAATGAAGTTGCAGTATTGATGGGATCAATTTCGGATTGGTCAACAATGAAATTGGCGTGTGAACTACTTAAAAAGCTAGATATATCATTTGAAAAGAGGGTCATATCAGCACATCGAATGCCTAATGAATTACAGGAGTTTGGGGAAAATGCACGGACTAAAGGGATAAAAGTTATCATTGCAGGTGCAGGTGGTGCAGCTCACTTACCAGGTATGATTGCTGCTAATACGACGTTACCTGTGATTGGTGTTCCAATTAAAACACGAACATTGAACGGTATAGATTCATTGCTATCAATTGTGCAAATGCCCACAGGAGCACCAGTTGCAACTGTTAGTATAGGTGATGCTGGTGCTAAAAATGCAGCTATTTTAGCAGCACAAATGTTGGGTATCACACAAGCAAGCGTCCAAGACAAGTTAATTGATTTAAAAGAAACACAACGTCAAGAAGCTATTGAAAGTGAGGCGCGCTTTGATTAAAACAATTTTGCCACCAGCAACAATTGGCATTGTAGGTGGTGGACAATTAGGGCAAATGATGGCTTTGAGTGCTAAAAGTATGGGGTATAAAGTTGGCATTTTAGATCCCACACCATATGCACCAGCAGCACAAGTCGCTGATTTTCAAATCATAGCTAGCTATGATAATGAAGTCGCTTTATTAGAACTTGCCCATCGTAGCGCAGTATTAACCTATGAATTTGAAAATGTCGCAGAAGAAACATTACAGAAAGTAACGGCATATACATCTTTACCGCAAGGGGTTAATTTATTACATGTTAGTGGACAACGGTTAAGAGAAAAAAATTTTTTAAAAAATATACAAATTCCAGTAACCAATTTTGCCTCGGTTACTGATGCATCCTCATTAGAAATAGCCATTGAAAAAATAGGTTATCCGGCGCTTTTGAAAACAGTTAGTGGTGGTTATGACGGTCATGGTCAGTTAGATATTGATAAGCCAAGCGATATTATCAGGGCTGAACAATTATATAAGCGAACACCATGTATTTTAGAAGCTCGTCAGGAGTTTCAAGCTGAAGGGTCAATGATGGTAACGCGCGACTTTAATCAACATGTTTTTACTTTTCCTTTAGTAGCAAATCAGCATAAGAATCATATTTTACATACGACGGTTGCAGCTAATCAATTTTCTGATACATTGCAGCACAACGCACAAATTTATGCTGAAAAAATTGCAAATAATCTTAACCTTTACGGTGTTCTAGGTATTGAGTTCTTTGTTATTAATGACCACGAATTGGTAGTTAATGAACTTGCACCACGACCACATAATTCTGGGCATTATACGATTGAAGCATGTAATATTTCACAATTTGAAGCGCATATTCGTAGTATTTGTGGCTTACCAATACCAGATATAAAACAAGCATATCCAGCTGTGATGCGCAATTTATTAGGAAATGACTTAACATTAGCGCGTGAAATGTTACATGATCATCCAGAGTGGCATTTTCATGATTATGGTAAAAGCGACATTAGACCTCAAAGAAAGTTAGGTCATATTACAGTTGTGGGTACTGATGTTAATGAACTATTGGCAACAACAGATATGCTAAGGGGAGATAATTAACAATGGCTGAATTGGCAGAAATTAAAAAACAAGGGTTGTTATATCGGGGAAAAGCAAAGGAAATGTATACGACTAATCATCCCGATATTCTGTGGGTACACTATCTAGATCAGGTAACAGCACTAAATGGTAAACGTAAGGTTCAAATGACGGATAAAGGTAAGACAAATTGTGCTATTTCATCACAACTATTTACCGATTTACGTCATCAAGGTATTGAGAATCACTTTATTAAACAGTTGGATTTAACGGATCAATTAGTGCAGCGTGTGCAAATTATTCCTTTAGAAACAG
Organism: Weissella sagaensis; assembly: GCF_010306265.1. NCBI lineage: Bacteria > Bacillati > Bacillota > Bacilli > Lactobacillales > Lactobacillaceae > Weissella > Weissella sagaensis. The sequence continues at coordinate 233,045 of NZ_BLKA01000002.1, forward strand.
TTATTCGCAATTATGCATCTGGTAGCTTTGTGAAGCGATACCAGACAGAATATTTACAAAAGTTTTCACAACCCGTCATCGAATTTTTTTATAAAAACGATGTATTAGATGATCCCTTTTTAAATGATGATGATGCTTTGGCTTTGGGACTTGCAACAAATGATCAAATATCAGAAATTCGTCAGATTGCTTTGCAAGTTAATCAACATTTGATACAAATTTTTGAAAAAATAAATGTTCAACTGGTCGACTTTAAACTTGAATTTGGGGTAACAAAAATGGGTACCGTTATTTTAGCAGATGAATTATCACCTGATAATTGTCGTCTAGTTGATGTTCAAACGAAACAGTCACTGGATAAAGATATTTTCCGTCAAGGGCTGGGTGAAATGGTGCCGGTTTATGAAAAAGTTTTGCAACGTTTACAACAATCAGAGGAGGCCTAACAAATCATGACAATCGTTAAAGTTTTTGTGAATTACAAAGAGTCTATTCTAAATCCAGAAGCACAAGCCATTCAACAGGCACTAGGACGCCTGGGCTATGAAAATATTACGCAATTAAAAGTTGGTAAAACATTTGAATTAACTTTTTCAGATGAGTTAACTCGGGCAGAAATTGTACAAGAAGTTAATGAAATTAGTGATCGCATGCTAGCAAATTACAATATGGAGAACTATACCTACGAAATTATTGAATCGGAGGGTATATCATGAAATTTGCGATTTTAGCATTTCCGGCATCTAACTGTGAGTTGGATGCTTATTATGCCATTACCGATATTCTTTGTGAAGAAGCAGCGTTAGTATCTTATGATTCAGATTCATTAATTGATTTTGATGCAGTGATTGTGCCGGGTGGGTTTTCGTACGGTGACTATCTACGTAGTGGCGCTATTGCACGTTTTGCGCCAATTATTCCTGCGCTACGTGAGTTTGCTAATAGTGGTAAGCCAGTCATTGGTATTTGTAATGGGTTCCAAATTTTAACCGAAGCTGGTCTGTTACCAGGAGCACTACAAAAGAATACAGTTGCACAATTTATATGTCGTGATCAACAGTTAATTGTGACAAATAATCAAAGTCCATTTTCTAATTTGTATGATGAAGGAGCCCTCATTACACTGCCCATTGCACATGGTGATGGTAATTACTATTGTGATACACAAACGCTTAAAAGTTTAGAAGCAAATAATCAAATTATTTTTAGATATCATAACAATCCCAATGGTAGCGTATCGGATATTGCTGGTATTACAAACCAAAAAGGTAATGTACTTGGTATGATGCCACATCCATAACGTGCAGTTGAAAAAATTTTAGGATCAGATGATGGTAGGCAATTATTCACGTCAATCATTAATTTTATTAAGACAGGTGAGGTGGCTTTTCATGAGTAATATCGATGTTCAAGCTACAGAAATTTCACCAACGATAATTGAAGAGTAAAAACTTTACCAATCATTAGGACTTTCAGATGATGAGTATCAATTAATTAAAAACGAGGTCCTTGGTCGTTTACCTAATTATACTGAAATCGGTCTTTTTTCAGGTATGTGGAGTGAGCATTGCTCATATAAAAATTCAAAACCAGTTTTGAAAAAATTCTTCTCAAAAGGTCCTCGTGTTGTAAAAGGACCTGGTGAAGGAGCCGGAATCATTGATATTGGTGATGGTCAAGGCGTTGTTTTCAAAGCTGAAAGCCATAATCATCCATCAGCCGTGGAGCCATTTCAAGGAGCGACAACTGGTGTGGGAGGTATTTTACGTGATATTTTCTCAATGGGTGCGCGTCCAATTGCTAGTTTAGATAGTTTACGCTTTGGAACACCACGTACAGCAGCTGATCGATATTTAATTTCCCAAGTGGTTGCCGGCATTGGTGCATACGGTAATAGTATTGGAGTGCCAACAGTAGGTGGTGATATTGCCTTTGATGATGCTTATTCACAAAACCCATTGGTGAACGTCATGTGTGTCGGTTTGATGGCGTTAGATAACATTCAAGTTGGTGCTGCAGCTGGTGTTGGTAATAGTATTATTTATATCGGTGCTAAAACCGGTCGTGATGGTATTAATGGCGCATCATTTGCATCGGCACAATTTGATTCTGAACATGAAAATCAACGCTCTGCAGTACAGGTTGGCGACCCTTTTACAGAAAAATTAGTGATGGAAGCGTGTTTAGAGATTAGTACTAATCATGCAGATGCTTTGATTGGGATGCAAGATATGGGGGCTGCAGGATTAGTTTCTTCTTCAGCGGAGATGGGTTCAAAAGCTGGTGGAAATGGAATGATTTTGAATTTGGATTTAGTACCACAACGAGAAGCTAACATGACGCCTTTCGAAATGATGTTGTCTGAATCACAGGAACGTATGTTGTTGTGTGTCAAAAAAGGTTATGAAGATGAAATTTTGTCAGTGTTTGCTGAATATGGTGTTGAGGCTATTACTATTGGTCACGTAACTGATGATGACCATTACCAATTACTTCACCATGGTAATATTGTTGCCGATGTCCCAGTTGATGCATTAGCATCACAAGCACCTGTTTATTATCGTCAAAGTAAAGTGCCTGCTCGGATTGAACAAGCAAGCACGAGACAATTTGTTCCAAATATTGCTTCACCCACCAGAGTATTACGACAGATGTTAGCACAATTAACCATCGCATCTAAAAAAAGTCTATATGAGACTTATGATTCACAAGTTCAAACAAATACGCTTGTGAAGCCTGGTTCGGATGCAGCGGTTGTACGGGTCCGTCATTATGATAAAGCATTAGCGATGACAACAGATGTTAACGGCCGTTATTTATATTTAAATCCACGAATTGGTGGTCAAATTGCTGTTGCTGAAGCAGCTAGAAATATTGTTGCTTCAGGAGGATTACCACTTGGTATCACTGATTGTTTGAATTTTGGAAATCCAGAAAAGCCAGAACAATTTTATGAATTAGATCAAGCTGTGCAGGGAATGAGCGAAGCATGTGAAACCTTTGCAACACCAGTTATATCAGGAAATGTTTCTTTGCACAATGAATTTAATGATGTCCCAATTTATCCAACACCAATGGTTGGGATGGTTGGTTTAATTCAAGGATTAGAGCATATTACCACACAAGATTTTAAACAAGCTGGTGACTTTGTCTATGTTATTGGTCAAACGCATAATGATTTCAATGGTTCAGAAATCCAAAAAATGCAAACAGGTAAAATTTCAGGTCAATTATTTGATTTTGATTTAGAAAATGAATTTAAAATGCAAAATTTTGTGATGCAGGCAATTGAAAATAATCTTTTACAAAGTGCTCATGATGTATCAGAAGGTGGGTTAATTGTTGCTATTGCTGAAGCCACATTTGGTAATCATTTAGGCGTTAACTTAGTTAGTGAATTGACGGTTCGTCAGTTTTTTGCTGAGACACAATCGCGTTTTGTTGTATCAGTCAGTCCTCAAGATCAACTAGCATTTGAGCGTTTATTAGGTGAACATGCCACTTGTTTAGGACAAGTCACCGATAACGACTTTTTACACGTAATGGCACAAGACGGTGAGTTTAAGTTATCAGTTTCACAGGCATTGAATATTTGGGAAGGGGCTTTACCATGCAGCTTGAAGTAAGTCATTTAAATGAAGAGTGTGGCGTTTTCGGTGTCTGGGGGACACCTGATGCAGCATTTCTAACCTATACAGGTTTATTTTCCTTACAGCATCGTGGTCAAGAAGGCGCCGGTATTACAATTAATAATAATGGCCAACTTAGAACAAAACGTGATTTAGGTTTATTAAATGATGTGTTTAATGCAGTGGAACTTGAAAAATTACAGGGTCAAGCAGCCATTGGTCATGTTCGGTATTCAACTGCAGGTAGTAATTTATTAGAAAATATTCAACCGTTGCCTTTTAATTTTAGTGATACACAATTCGCACTTGCTCATAATGGTAATTTGACCAACGCACAAACAATTCGTCAAACTCTGGAAAGCAGAGGTGCTATTTATCAATCAAGTTCAGACTCTGAAAATTTGATGCATCTTATTCGTTTGAGTAAAGAAACAACTTTGGATGAGCAAATTAAAGATGCTCTGAGACAAATTAAAGGTGGTTTTGCCTATTTACTTTTGACCAAAGATAGTCTTTATGCAGCACTTGACCCAAATGGTTTCCGGCCACTTGTTGTCGGTAAATTATCAAATGGGGGTTTTGTTATTTGTAGTGAAACTTGTGCATTAAGTGCAGTTGGTGCAACTTTTTTATGTGATGTACAACCTGGTCAATTATTAAAAATTGATAATAATGGGTTAGTCATCTCAACTTACACAACAGACACACAATTAGCAATTTGCTCTATGGAATTTATTTACTTTGCGCGCCCGGATTCAGATATTTATGGTGTCAATGTTCATTCTGCTCGTAAGCGAATGGGCGCTTTATTGGCCAAGGAACATCCTGTAAAAGCAGATATGGTGATAGGCGTGCCTAATTCTTCATTATCAGCAGCCATGGGCTATGCACAAGAATCAGGACTACCTTATGAAATGGGATTAGTTAAAAATCAGTATTCTGGTCGTACCTTCATCCAACCAACCAAAAAGTTACGTGAACAAGGTGTCAATATGAAGCTTTCGGCAGTGAGAGGGGTTGTAGCAGGTAAACGGGTAGTTTTAGTTGATGATTCTATTGTACGAGGCACCACTAGTCGAAGGATTGTGAAATTGTTAAAAGATGCCGGGGCAGCTGAGGTTCACTTACGCATTGCTTCGCCAGAGCTAAAATATCCATGCTTTTATGGTATTGATATTCAACATGCTAGCGAATTGATTGCAGCAAACCAGACTTTGACAGAAATGTGCCAAACGTTTAGTTCAGATTCATTGGGATTTTTAAGTGTGCCAAGTTTGATACAAGCAGTAGGATTAGAAGCTGGCGCACCGAATGGTAGTTTGTGTGTTGCTTATTTTGATGGCAATTATCCAACACCACTATATGATTATCAAAAACAATATGACGAAGAGCAAAACAAATTACATCATCGTGATGTAATAAATGGCGTTACAATGTCGTAAATTAAGCTAACAGGAAGGATTATAAAATGGATGCTTATAAGAAGGCGGGTGTCGATATTAATGCAGGATATCAACTGGTTAGCCAAATTAAGAATTTAACACAAAACGAAGCATTAGGTTCATTTGGCGGTTTATTTCCGTTAGATATTGGCCCATTTCAAAATCCAGTTTTGGTTGCAGGTACGGACGGTGTTGGTACAAAGTTGTTGGTTGCTATTCAGGCTAATCAAAACACACAAGTTGGTATTGATTTGGTGGCAATGTGTGTCAATGATGTGTTGGCACAAGGGGCGAAACCATTATTTTTTCTAGATTATATTGGTACAGGTCATTTAGATGCAATACAAACCAAGGATATTTTGACGGGGGTAGTTGCGGGAGTAAAACAAGCTGGTACCGTACTATTAGGTGGTGAAACAGCAGAAATGCCAGATATGTATCATGATCAGCATTACGATTTAGCTGGTTTTGCAGTTGGTATTGCTGATAAGAAACAATTATTACTAGCTGACAACACACAGGTTGGTGATGTATTGATTGGTATAGCATCCAATGGCTTACATTCAAATGGCTTTAGTTTAGTACGGAATATCTTATTTAAACAACATGATTATACCTTGACTGATACATTACCTGGTCACCAACAAGATTTGCAAACAGAATTATTAAAACCAACACGCATTTATGTTGATTCAGTTTATCCATTAGTACAACAAAATCAAATACATGCGATTGCACATATTACGGGTGGTGGATTAATTGAAAATGTTGGTCGTATTTTGAACGGGAAATTAGATGCTGAAATTAATGTTGATGCTTGGCCATTACCACAAATTATGCAATCGTTACAAACGCTTGGGCAACTTACATTTTCAGATATGACTAACACTTTTAATTTAGGTATTGGTATGGTGTTAGCAGTTGATGCCAAACATGTGAAATACGTCATAAATGCCTTACAGCAAGCAGGTGAACAGGCTTATCAAATTGGTAAGCTTATACCAGGAACCCAGCAAGTAAATTTGAAAGGTGAGTTGCAGTGATGTCAACGATCAAAAAAATTGCGATTTTTGCTTCAGGTGAGGGCACAAATTTTACAGCACTGTGCCAGGCTTTTGTTCAGGAAAAAATACCAGTTCAAGTTAGCTTGTTAGTATGTGATCATCAAAATGTTAATGTCTTACAACGGGCAAGGCAAGAAAAAGTGCCAAGTATAGTCATTAACTTTAAAGACTATACAAATAAGGCAGCAGCAGAATCAGCTATCATAAAAAAATTAGTTGCTGAACAAATTGATTTTATTTTACTAGCTGGCTATATGCGGATTGTGGGGCCGACTTTATTAGCAAAATATGCTGGGAAAATAATTAATATTCATCCAGCATTATTACCTAATTTTCCGGGTCGTCATGGTATTGAAGATGCTTATCAAGCTGGTATTTCACAAACTGGCGTAACCATTCACTGGGTTGATGAAGGTATTGACTCTGGTAAAATTATTGCGCAGTGTGAAGTACCAATTTATAAAACAGATAAATTAGCAGATCTTGAGCGAAGAGTGCATCAAACTGAACATATATTTTATCCATCGATTGTCAAAGATCTATTAGAAAAAGGGGAATTCTAAAAATGACTAAAAAAGCATTATTAAGCGTTTCAGATAAAACCGGGTTGCTTGAATTTGCACGTCAATTAATTGACTTAGATTTTGAAGTTATTTCAACAGGTGGTACAAAAAAGGCGCTTGAAAAAGGTGGTTTAACCGTGACGGGTGTTGAAGACGTTACAGGATTCCCTGAAATGCTAGATGGCCGTGTTAAAACTTTACATCCTAAAATTCACGGTGGCTTATTAGCAAAACGTGATAATCCGGATCATATGGCACAATTACGTGAAGCAGACATTTCACCAATTGATTTAGTAGTTGTTAATTTGTATCCTTTCAAAGAAACGATTGAAAAATCTGAAACTACTCAAGCCGAAGCAATCGAACAAATTGATATTGGTGGTCCTTCAATGTTACGTGCTGCTGCTAAAAATTTTGCGGATGTTTTGACAATTGTAGATCCTGCTGATTATGCATCAGTCGTATCGTTTTTAGAAGCTGAACAAAATGATTTGGCATTTAAAAAAGAATTAGCAACAAAGGTATTCCAACACACTGCGGCATATGATGCATTAATTGCTAATTACTTAACCGATGACGCGTTTCCAGAGAAGTTAACATTAACGTATGAAAAACAGCAAAGTTTACGTTATGGTGAAAATAGTCATCAAACGGCTGCATTTTATCGTCATCCTATTCCTGCAAAACTTTCAATTATCACAAAACAATTGCATGGCAAGGAACTATCATTTAATAATTTGAAAGATGCCAATGCCGCTTTAAACATGGTTAGTGAATTTTTAGAACCATGTGTGGTTGCGATGAAACATATGAATCCATGTGGAGTTGGGATTGCTGATAATATTGAACAAGCCTGGAATGAAGCGTATGAATCAGATCCAATGTCTATTTTTGGTGGTATTGTAGCAGTTAATCGTGAAATTGATGTAGCAACTGCCCAAAAAATGCATAAAATTTTCTTGGAAATTGTGATTGCGCCATCATTTAGCAAAGAAGCTTTAGAAATTTTGGGTCGAAAAAAGAATATTCGTTTATTACAAGCTGATTTGAGCCATGCCGATGCAGCAGATCGTTTTGAAACCATTGCAGTTAGTGGTGGATTACTTATACAAGAAACCGATCGCCAGGTTGAAGAGGCTGAAACGTTCACAGTAGTAACAAAGCAGCAACCTACAGCTGAACAATTGAAGGCATTACAATTTGGACAGCATGTTGTAAAATTTGTAAAAAGTAATGCGGTTGTTGTGACAACTGCGACAAAAACATTAGGTGTTGGTATGGGGCAACCTAATCGCATTGATGCAACAAAGATTGCCATACAAAAAGCGATGCCAAAGGAAGGTTATGAAGCGGCTATTTTAGCATCAGATGCCTTTTTCCCAATGGATGATTGTGTAGAGTATGCTGCACAACATAATATTAAGGCTATTGTGCAGCCAGGTGGTAGTATTCATGATAAGGATTCCATTGCTATGGCCGATAAGTATGGTATCGCAATGGTGACAACTGGCGTGCGTCACTTTAGACATTAGGAGGGATATTTTAATGTTTAATGTTCTTGTAATTGGATCTGGTGCGCGTGAACACGCAATTGCGACAACTTTTTTGAAGAGTAAACAGGTTGCAACAGTTTTTTGTGCACCAGGAAATCCGGGTATGCAAGCAAGTGGTATTCAAACGGTTGCTATTTTAGAAAATGATTTTGGACAATTAGCCACGTTTGCTGCTAAACAACAGATAGACTTGGTGTTTGTCGGACCAGAGGCACCATTAGCTGAGGGAATTGTAAATTTTTTAACAGCTAAAGGATTAAAAGTTTTTGGGCCTAATCAAAATGCTGCAAAATTAGAAAGCAATAAACAATTTGCAAAAGATTTTATGAGGCGTCATCACGTACCGACTGCGGATTTTAATGTATTTACCGATGTTAATCAGGCCTTAGAGTATACTCAGCGATTATCTTTACCAATCGTTATTAAAGAGAACGGCTTAGCAAGTGGTAAAGGTGTTAAAATTGTGACAAAAGCGGATGAATTGGTGCCAGCTTTGCGTGAAGGTATACAAAAATCGGATCAAATTCTAATAGAAGAATATTTAACGGGTGAAGAATTTTCATTGATGGTATTTGTTGGTGGACCTGAGCCGGTTATTTTGCCAATATCACAGGATCATAAGAAGTTATTTGCGGGCGATGAAGGACCTAATACTGGCGGTATGGGAGCGTACTCACCCGTGCCACATATTACGGAGGAAATCATTGCGCAACTCAAAAAATCAATTATTTTACCAATCATGGATGGATTACGGCAAGAAAATTTAATGTATGCTGGTACCTTATATATTGGCTGCATCTTAACACCTGAAGGCACTAAAGTGATTGAGTTCAATGTTCGTTTAGGCGATCCTGAGACGCAGATTTTACTGCCACAGCTAGAAAGTGATTTCTATACAGTAATAAGCAACTTAATTATGGGGAAAACGCCCAAAATGATTTGGCAAAATCAAGAATATTATATAGGTACAGTTGTTGCTGCACCAGGATATCCAGATAATCCTAAACAGCATATTGCATTACCTGATTTGCCGGATAATATTTTTTATGGTGGCGTTGTTGCAAAAAATAAAACATTATATAGCTCGGGAGGTCGTATTTTTACACTGATTGCGCATGCATCAACACTTAAAAAGGCACAAACAATTGTTAATACGACACTAGCCAATTTGGATTTGACTAATTTTTATTATCGAAAAGATATTGGATTTCGTGATTTAAATTAAAAAGTAATCCTATATTATTTAAGAGAAGGAATGAAATAAATAAGCAGCCAAATTCATAAAAATTTGGCTGCTTTTATGTGATTTAATAGTAAGATGTATAGCATATGAAGCTTTCCAAAAACAGTCTTTTCTAAGATATCATAAAGAATATACACATTTAATATTGCATTAATTATAATGAATTTAATTACTTGAAAGAAAAGAGAATATTATAAATAATGATAGAAATTTCTACAGATAGATTGATTATTAGGCCATTAAAAACAACCGACTATGAGAGTTGGTTCAAGGGGTTTTCGCAACGGCAACCGTCACAAAATCCCTTTGATGAAGGTTTATTAGATATGAGTATTTGTACGCAAGAATGGTTTAATGAGCTGGTTCAAAAGCATGATGCATTAAGGCATGCAGACGACACTTATATTTTTGCTATTTTTGATAAAAAAACGCAACATCATATTGGTATGATTGATATTGCAACACTTGCCAGAGCGAATATGAATTGGGGTGAAATTGGTTATTTTATTCATAATCAATTATGGCGAAAAGGGTATGCTTTTGAAGCATTAACAGCTATTTTGAAGTTAGCATCTAATGAATTAGGATTTCATAGAATTGAAGCACATGTTAGTATCCCAAATACACCATCTCAGGAATTACTAAAAAAATTAGGCTTTTCATTTGAAACAACTCGTGAAAAATTTATGTTTGAATTTGGTGAATGGGCAGATAAAAAAGTTTATTTCTATAATTTAAACAATACTAACTTATAGCATATAAAGGTTATGATTAGTGGTAGCTAGTTACCGTGCTATCCTGTTTTCTAGGGTATCAGTAAGCAATATAAGGTTTATTTGTTTTTTTTTAAAAGGTTTGATAAACTAGGGTAGCTCTAGGAGGTGATCAGATGGTACGTATAGTATCTGCTAGTGACAAGGTTAATAACTATTAATCGAATCACTAGAAAAAAACTTTCTTTCTAATGATTCTAATTATGAGAAATGAAAGGAAAAATTTATGACACTAACAATACAACCCTATCAGTATATGAAGATTAATGACATTGTCTATAACTTGGTACATCAATACCAATCAGTCAATGATTTACGGACAATTGGCGTCCTTCAAGATTTAGCTGCCGAGGAAATCCACGATACAGTTCCTGGTAATGACCCTGCCATTACGCAGTTAATTTCTAATATCATGGATTGACGATTGCGACACCGTGCGACTGAAACAATGGTCAAAACATTACAAGAGTTTGTCGTGCCTTTTGTAGCACCAGACAAAAAACAAATACAACAAACATTCCGCAAGACTAAGAAATTGACGCTACCTGATTTAACGGTAGTGGACTGGCGTGATTATACTTTTTTTGCTTGGAATGATATTGCGACACGACGTAAATATATATTGTATTATGAACAAGACCAGCTTTTAGGGCTAGTTGGTGATGTTTCAAGTCCAGTTATACGGGGATATTGTTCAATTTGTCAGCATGAAGAAAACGTAACAATGTTTTTAGCATTAAATAAACGCCATGGGGATGGTAGATATACAAAAAAAGGTAACTATATTTGTGTTGATAGTTTACAATGTAATCGTAATCTACATGAACGTGCTCTTTTTGATAAATTTGTGACAACAATTAAAAAACAATAGTGTAATAATTAATTTATAATTCAACCACGGCTAGCGATTTTGCTGGCCTATTTTTATTTTCATTCGGTACTTTTTTAGTCTGTCATACCATAAAATAATAAATAATCCAAAAGAAGACATCACGGAGAAACAACGTGATGAAATAGATGAAGCATAGAAAGCGCAATTAGAGCGTTACCTAGATAAAAAGTAACCGAGGCTGATATGCCTGAAATGATTAAAAATGGTTAATGGTAAGCATAAATTACTCAATACAAAAAATGCCACAAATGCTATTATGACAGCACTTGTGGCATTTTTATATGTTATAATAACTGTACAGGTTTAAAGGCGGTGGCTAATCCTATTCGAAAGGAGTTGGTGCCTATGAACGAATGTTCGTAGACTTCAAAATCTAAAGAAAGGCGGGTTAGCTAAACATGTCTGTTTTCCAAGCAGTATCATTGATGATACTATTTGGAAACTTCTTGTTGATGTTGTTGACGTATATCGACAATCATCACAAGAAGTAGGGCAAACAAAAAAACCGCTAAAACTTTGACGAGCAAGGCGGTTTTTAACTATTTAAATTCAAGCCATCGTCAAGACAACCTGGGCCTCGTGTTGGTAGCACGGGGCTTTTTGTTTACGACTAAATTATAGCATAGCTTTGGAAAATCCCCAAATACTTATCAGTATATTACTACATAAAATCCGCTTGCTTAATTTCAATAGAAGGGTAATGAGAAAGTTCAGTTAAGTCTATATCTATCGGACAACTATATAACATGTAATAATCGTCAGTATTTTTATTTTTGTTAAGTTCATTTAATTTTAATTCAGCTGTGTGGGAATTTTTAGTGATAAAAACTACCGAAACCACACCAATTTTTTAATCGTTTTCACCTAGAATTTCTCCCTTAAGAATAAGCTTAATTCCTTTATTGTCGACTAGTGCCATATTAACGTAATCTTGATAGTCCATAAATAGCTCCTTAATAAATATAATAATACAGTTATTTAATCTTTTTTGTAAATCGATAAGCTTTGGAATCTGCCACACGAATTTTAAATATCGCATCAATATTTAGTGAAAAACTTATTTGAAACATTGACTTAAAATCAATTATTTTAATAAGGGTATCTCGTCCAAGCTCATAATTACCAAAGTACAATTCCCATACAGCTAACCACAGTTGTTTAGAAATCTGACCATTCCAATCTAAGAAAAGTCCATCTAAATTAAATTTATTCCGTAATCCATACGCTGCTTGATAATTTTTAGTATTTAAATAATTCTGTAAGACAACACCATAGTAATTGATTAACTCATTAGAAATTTGAAAGGGATCAGCATATTTTGTTAAGTAATGTTTGTAATTTTCTTCAATACGATTTGTTATTGTTTCAATATTAATATTAAATTCTTCATGAGTCGCAATGATGGGGATTAGAATTTTAACCATCCTGATTTCTTGGAGTGTCCAACTTTTTTCGTTTAGTAGATGAAGCATGAGCATTTGAATATTTTTTGATAAAGGAAACCGATGATAACTATAAGAAGATAATAACACTTCAGCGTAACCACTAACAATCTGTATTTGAACATTATGTGATTCTTTGTGCTGCTTTAACCAATTTGATAATGTTTTAAATGCATGTGTTTCATATAAATAATTTATTTTGGCTAGTAACTGTTCCGCCATTGGTAGCTCATAATTATTATTTATATATTGAAATTCAGAAGGTGAAATACCTAAATTATCAAGAATCATTAAAAACTTTTCAGACTGAATATCATTGGTGCCACTTTCAAATCGATTAGCAAACGATCGTGAAATAATATTTGTATATACCTGTTTTTGAGACAAACCTTTAATAATACGTATTTTTTTTATAGTAGGACCTAATTTATTCATATATTTCTCCTATTAAGTTTAGGATGTCGCATATTTGCAACCTAACTCATATTATTATCTCTCAATATATTGATAAAGTTAAATTATTAAATTTTATCAGGGGGATAAAACGATGACAATTGATACAAAAGCATCAAATAAACAAATTTTTAAGGATGTATTGACTAATTTAATAAGTTCATTAAGTAGCAATATGTTTACATATGGTCTTGGATTAATGCTTTTAAATCAGACACATTCAGCATTAAGTTTTGGTGTTGAATTAGCCATTGGTCCAATTATTAGTTTGTTATTTATGGTTCCAATAGGAAACTTAACTGATCGATTACCACATAAAAGAATCATTATTATGAGTATGCTAATGCGGATACTACTATTACTAATTTTATTACTGACGATTGATTATTTTACGGGTATGTTTAAATTTATTCCAATTAGTATTTTTGTTACTATGAACACTATTGCTTCTGTTTTTGCAAGTACCGCATATACTGCTTCCGTTCATGAACTAGTAAATAATCAAAAAATACACCAGCTAAGCTCATTGACAAGCGGTGCCAACTCCTTGTCAAATATTTTGGCACCTATGTTAGGTATTGGGGTATATGCTGCTTTTGGATTTCGTGTTTTCGTTTGGATAGCTATGGGTGCTTTATTATTATCAGCCTTAATCGTGACGACGATGAGATTTTACTATAATGAAGTATCATCTAACGTTGATAATGTCCTTGAAGAAAAATCTTCATTGAAAAATTTTCAAGTAGGGTTAATTTATGTATCTAAACGACCATTAATTAAAATGTTAATTTTTGTTGCCGTGTTTTTAAATTTTATTTTTGCTGCTATCAATATTGGGCTACCATATATTATTAATACCCAATTAAGTTTAAATAACGCATTAATTGGTATTTTAGATACTTTTAATGCGTTAGGAGGGTTAGTTGCCGCTTTACTATTGAATTTTTGGCCTGATAATAAAGGTGAAAAATTCAAAATTATTGCACCTTTATTTATTTGTAGTTTTTATTTTATATTGTTGGGAATATTATTATTGATTACAAAAAATGTTCATTTGATCAGTATAATTGGTGGAGCAATTATGTTTTTCGGTGGGTTTGGCGTTGCAATGTTAAATATAACAACACAAGTTAATATACAAAAGACAACTCCAACAAAAATTTTAGGGCGCGTAACCACAATTATGACAACTGCTTGTACAATTATTATGCCGATTGGAACATTAATATTTACATTTATTTTTCAAAAAACCACTAATGGGTCAATCGTTTATTTAATAGCCGGAATAATTTGGTTATCTATCATGAGTGTTAGTATGCCTTACTTAGATAAAGCTATTAAATCAGACTTAAAGTTCCAGGAAGAAATTTGAAAATATCATGCATAGCATAAAAAGAAGGATTGGCTAGAAATGGCTGTTCACGATGTAATGCCTTTAATGCCATTGTTCGTGTCATTTTTGTGTTAACGTATATCGACCATCAAAGAAGTAAGACAAATAAAAACCGCCCGTTACTTTGACACTTCAGACGGTTCAATTAAGTTAGTGCGCCTAATAGTGGATCAGCAACGGTACCGAACTGAGTAGGTAATTATATGCAATTACAATATACTTTTATTTAAATAATGTATTGTTAGTGCAGCCATTTCTTTGGGCGATTCTTGCGTACCAGATGTAATCCATTCTGAAATAATACTAAAAATTATGCCAATAATAACATATAAACGATATCTTTCAATTGAATTTGCTGGCATATCACCAACTTGATCAATAATTTGATCAGAAAGTAACTGATAAAAATAATCGGATAAGCCATTTTGTAGTAATAACTCGATTCGTTCTTTTTCTGAGTAAATTATTTCGAAACTTTCTTGAACACCTTGTAAATTGTTTTGCGCATTCAGGAGATGATTTTTCTTAAATGGATAGCGTCGATTAAGTTGGATTTGTTTAAAATAGAAGACTAATATATCCTCGATTGTATCAAAATTTCGATAATAACTTGCACGTGCGACATTAGAAACTTTAATTAGTTCAGTTATTTTTATACTTGAAAAAGATTTTACTTTTAACAATTTAAATAGGCCATTGACAATTTGATTTTTTACGCGCAAATTTTCTTGCAGACTATGATTCATATAAATTCTCCTGATACAGTATTGTAGATATTGACTCACTGATACATATTGTATCATACTTTTTTTAGTGGTAAACTTTTGAAATTCAATGAAACATTTTAATTCATTGAGAGAATAAAAAGAGTGAGGCGAGAAGAGAGATGAAAGTAGACCAACACGGTAAAAATTATAATCGCACGGTTGTTTTGTCTGTAATGATGATTGCTGCGATGTCGGGTGGTTTGATGCAAACATCGTTGGGAACAGCATTACCAACATTAATGACAGCGTTTGATATTAATTTAGCAACTGCACAGCAAGCAACCACATGGTTTTTGTTAATGAATGGTATTATGGTGCCATTATCAGCATATTTTGCAAACCGTTTTTCAACAAAATATTTGCATATTATATCATATGGACTATTAACAATTGGTGTTTTGATGAGTATGCTGACACCAGAAAATGGTAATTATTGGTGGATGTTTGTTGCGGGTCGTATTATCGCAGCCATTGCCGTTGGTGTTATGTTACCGTTACTACAGGTAGTTATTGTAAATATGTATGCGCCAAAAGAACGTGGTGTTGCCATGGGATTAATGGGATTGGTTGTTGGAATGGCACCTGCATTTGGACCGACCCTGACAGGATTTATTTTAAATAAAGATCATACTTTATTTGGCATAACCCTTTCGAATGATTGGCGATCAATTTTTATTTTGCCGCTTATTTTAATTGTGATTGCGACTGTACTTTCACCATTTTTTATAAAGGATGTGCTAAAGAACAGACCAGTTAAGCTAGATTTGATTTCAATTATTACTTCAACAGTAGGGTTTGGTTTATTCTTATGGGGCTTTACAAATGTTAGTTCCGATGGTTGGGGTGATTTAGCAACTGTTGTTTCACCTATTGTAATTGGTATTATTATTTTGATTATTTTTGGATGGCGTCAGTTAAAGCTACCAGTACCATTTTTAGATATTCGGGTATTTTTAAATAAAAACTTTACTATTCCAACTATCGGATTATTACTAGTTACTATGGCAATGTACGGGGTTGAGATGATGCTACCGACGTATTTGCAGAATGTACGTGGTTTGACCCCATTAGATTCGGGATTAACCTTGTTGTGGGGTGCACTATTTATGGGATTTGTAAGCCCGATTGCAGGTGTTTTATATAACAAGGTAGGAATCAAAATATTGTCATTTGTTGGTTTTTTCGTTTTGCTATTAGGAACACTACCTTTTGTGTTCTTGACCGAACAAACACCAACCACTATCATCACTGTTTTGTATGCGTTGCGAATGATTGGTATTGCCTTGCTAATGATGCCATTAACAACGGCTGCAATGGGGGCGTTGCCTGATGAAAAAGCTGCAGATGCAACAGCAGCAAATAATACATTACGGCAAGTTTCAAGTTCTGTTGTGGTGGCCTTAATGACTTCTGTTGTTCAAAATGTTATCAATAATAATACGCCAAATGATGCGATGAAAAAAACAGCACCTTTACAATATGCTAAAAAATCATTGGATGCTTCATTGGATGGCTTTCAATGGGCATTCATTATCAGTCTTGCTTTTGCAGTGATTGGACTGTTATTTGTTATCTTTATGAAAATGAGAAGGAGGCTTAATATGATTCTGTGGATAATTGTTATTGCAATGATTTTGATGATTGTTAGCTTGCTACTGATAAATAATCGTATATTACGTTATAGTTTTGGTGGATTATTTATGTTTGTGTTTATGGGATTTGTCATTGCTTTGTCAGCTAATATGTATAATCATTATGGTATGTCAAAAGAGACAACAGTACAACATAAGCAAATTTATTCGGCAGCACCTGCAAATGTTCCGGTAGGTATGTTAATAACGAAAAAAATTGAAAATAATCATTATATTATGATGTTTAAAGATTCAGCAGATGATCAGACAGCTAGAGTACATTTTGTTCCGGATAAAAATAATGTCTTAGCTAGCTTGAAAAAATCAGCTAATTATAAAAAATAAATAGTAATACTGCACAAGTAGTTACGAAAACAACAAAGTGGCAGTATAATTCTGAACTAATGTCATGGCTATTTAAATTTAAGGAAGAGGACCATTTAGTCAAGATTACACATACTGTGGAAATTCCAAATAATTGGAAAATCGTAAATAAATAGTGTTGCACATATAATTTTAAGAATAACGTGTTGCATATTAATACCAACACACAGATCACAAAAATAAACCTTCGTTCTCTGAGGGGTACTCCAAAAGTTAAAGTAAAAATTTAACTTTTGGAGTATTTTTATGACTAAAAATTTCAAAACAAACGAAACTAAAAGCAATCTATGACTATAAAATATGCAGTTGCTTTTTTGTGCGTAAGCGTTTACAATTTATTGTTGTTAGTAATGGGAATGTGTACATTACGGCATCTTTAACTATTTGTACAATGGGGGATAGTATAATGAAAACAGAACGAGAAATAATGTTATCAGGAAGTCTTTATAAATCTGATGATAAAGATTTAATAGCAGGGCGTAAGGCAGGAAAACGCCGCGCAGCATTATATAATCAAGTTGCGCATGAAGATGAGAATCAAGTACAAGAACTGTTAGAAGATATGATGGGCACTATTGGTAAAAATAGTTACATTGAACCTAACCTTTATATCGATTATGGTAAGAATATACATATTGGTGACACTTTTTATGGTAATACGGGGTTAACAATATTAGACACTTGTGAAGTTCACATTGGTAATAATGTTATGATTGGTCCCCGAGTGAGCTTGATTACAGCTGGTCATCCGATTGATGCTAGCGTCCGTGTCCGTGGTTTAGAATTTGGTAAACCAATTACAATTGGTAATAATGTTTGGATTGGGGCAAATGTATTTGTCGGCCCGGGCGTTACAATTGGTGATAATGTAGTTATTGGTGGTGGTGCTGTGGTGGTCAAAGATATTCCAGCAAATACAGTAGCTGTCGGTAACCCAGCTCGTGTGCTACGACAAATTACTGAAGAAGATAAAATAAATTGGGAACAGCAAGAAAAAGATTATTATGATCATCGTGCTGATTAGTAACAAGACGTTTCAAAGTGTTAAATAAGTAATATAGTAAGTAACTTTGACAAGCCAAAGAAGTAAGATAAATTAAAAACTGCCTTATTTTTTAACGAATCAGGCAGTTTTAATAAATATATATTAAGGTTGTTATTGCTGAATTAAACGTGGCCTCGTGTTGATAGCACGGGGCTTTTTGTTTACATATAAATTATGGCATAGCTACGAAAAATAACCAAATATTGTAGAACCTAATATTTGGTTATTTTTGCACGTTTGCTGGCTATTATAATTAATAAGTTGTTTTATACAATATATAGTGTAACAATATATATTGTTTATTTTTATTTATGAATGGAGGTGTGCAATAAATGAGTAAAGTTGTACATGCTAATTTAAAGCGCAGCTTAATCTATATACTAGGGTTAAATATATTAGCATTGGGTACAGTACTATTTGCTTGTGGTAAGTTAGGTGTTAGTGCATTAGTTTCAGTCCCACAGGTACTATCTTTGTTTTTACCTATTACACTAGGCCAGGCAACGACATTTATATTTTTAGTATTAGTTGTTTTTGAACTTATTTTGCTAAAAGAATTAAAGTGGCAAGTAATTGCACAATTTGTCTTATCATTTATATTCGGTTGGATAGTAGACTTTTATGGCCTACAAGTTGGACTAGAAAAAATAACTTTAAATACGTTATTGCTTCAAATAATAGTTACGTCTATTGCGATTATTTTTACTGCACTGGGGATTTTTATGATGGTACAAGCCAATTTTATCTTGATTCCGCCTGATGGTGTGGTTAATGTTATTAGTTTGAAATTAAATAGACAATTTGGAAAAATTAAATTGTATTTTGATCTAACAATGATTGTTATTTCTATTGTACTAAGTCTCATATTTATTAGGAGAATAGCTGCTATTGGTATTGGCACGATTATGGCAGTTCTGTTAGTTGGTAGGTTTATTAATCTATTCGAGAACTTGCTATTTAAGATTCAAAGGAAAGCTGATTAATAAAATATAGTGATAATTTTGAAACAATTTGTACCTCGTGTTGGAAGCACGAGGTTTTTTGTATACGAATAAATTGTACTAGCCTTTAGTTTGATAATACCTAGACCAATTTAAGTTGACATAACCATGGTTATAGTTAGTTGTTGATTTGACGGGCTTGTCAATGGTTTGTGCAGTTACGTCAATTCACAAACTTATTTTTACGCTGGCAGCCAAGTTCACAAGCAGAAAATTTCACAATCTAGACCAATACTTATATTCAGACTAGGTATTAATGAGATTTGACAAATCTAATCGTATTACCTATTAACACAGCTATCCAAAAGATAAGCAAATATATTTTGTTGGCTAAAGTTAGGGTTAATAAGCTATGGAAGAAAAATGAGCCAATAATTAATAAGATAAAAATCCATCCCATAACCTCAACGCTATCAGTTAAAACTTTTTTCATGTTATTGAATACCTGCATTTCCTACTAAAGCACCTACAGCATAATTATAGTCAAACCAAATTCCTGACGTAATTTTATTAACGTTCAAACCAACAATTCCACAAGCTGCCTGAATAATTTTAGCAGGGGCATATACACCGCCAACTACAGCGACAGCAGTTTTAAGTGTGGGTTTACTCAAATAAATACATGCATAGTTCCAATGAAATTTTATATCTGTTTTACCAGCAGCTTTAACCAAATTATTATTGCTGTCGGTAATAGTAAATGCATTGTCCTTAGGATCTTCAACGATAACGTTATCACTACTTTGAAGAGATTTTCTAATTGCGTTATTTGTAGCAGTTATTTGTGCTTCTGTAGATTTAAATTCACTATCGGTAACAACATTCTTGATATTTGTGTTAAGAACAAACTGATTATTGGTTGTATTAAATGAAACATACGGGTTAGCAATTTTTTCCAAATAACTTGGAATTATTTCATTGGAATTTTGTTTGATTGAATCTTGTCCACTTACTTTAGTGGTATCCGCAGATACTGGATCATGAAATAATAAGCTTCCACCAATAACTGTAGTTGCAGTAGTTATGACTATTGTTGATACTTTATTCATTTTGTATACCTCCTCTTTTTTCAATTCGGATAAATAATATACACTACATAAAGTATCAAAAATAACATGGTTAGTAAAGAAAATGATACTTATATATTATTTGGTGGATGTTATTGCCATTTTTTGCGCACGTAACGCCATGACCAACCAAGACAGAAGGCAATGCCACAAAGTAACCATGTTAATAAAATCATGAACAACTTTCCTAACAGGCCTAATACTAACTTAGCAATGTCTAAAATAATACCAAATATATAGGCGACGATTTTGATAGCCCAGCCAAACAACACCTAAAAGATTGCAAAGAAGATAATTAAAATGAAGTAGGGCATCAGGGGCCTCCTTGTTGACATATGTATCATTGCTGTGAAAGGTATTCTATGTCCATTTTTATACGGTTAGATGAGTCTTGAGTTTTTATCCGACAACGTCGTTAAAGCAACACTTTATAATGGGATATTGAACAAGGAAAATACTAATCAAATTTAAAAAGATGAAGGGGTGTCAACTATGCATCAACTAATTTCATATGAAGAACGAATTAAAATCGAATTACTCTTAAAAAAGGTTATACTTTAAGTAAAATAGCTGAAAGATTAAAAAGGTCTCGTTCAACAATTATCCGAGAAGTCTGGCGGGGGACAGCCGACATAAATCGGATAATTTGAAATATCCAACTAATCTGATTATTGGACAACGAAGAAGTATCAATGAACGACCAACGTCAATTAATAAACGTCGCGCTTTTGGGCATTGGGAAATGGATGGTGTAATCATCAGGGATCCTTATTAATTACTTTTGTTGAACGTAAAGCACGTTATCAAGTGGCCATTAAAGCGAAATCCAAAAGCGCTTTGGAAATCGTTAGAGTGCTTAGTCAATTTGAACGGCAGTATGGGTAATATGTGAAATTAATCACATGTGATAATGGTCATGAATTTGTGAATAGCCGTGTGGTGAAGTTTATTTTGTGTTACTTAGGTGATTTATATGTTGCCAATACTTATGCACCCTATGAACGTGCTACCAATGAACGCACTAATCGTAACTTACGCGCCAGTGTTTAGTAATATCACACAACAACAAGTTAACCAAGTAATCGATGAGATTAACAGTAAACCATTGACACATGCCGTTAAAAGTCAACGGTCACCAAATTATCTATTTAAACGTGCCACAAGACGTTTAAGAATTAGAACAACGACGGTATAAAGTATCAGTATCATAGAATTATTAAAAAATATTGTTTATAAGCGGCCTGATAGCTATGTGTAAAAAATAGCATGATGAGGTTGATTTTTGTGTGCTTAAAATAAAAGTTTGATTTTTACGAGTTTAATTACATTAGAACTAAAATAGTTACAAAATTATCGTAAAAAGTACAAATTCAGTCTAATGAAGTGTAAAATGTCATTAAATTGTTAAAAACATGGCTAAATACTGACAAAAAACACTTTGTAAGTGACAAAAAAACGTCAAAATTATGAAGTGTTAACTTTCGATAATATATATTATGTAAACTAGAATAAACGTGTTTTTATAGACGAATATTTTGTTATTGATTTTAACCAATAACCCCTTTTATGTATCCCGATTTATTGCGGTTTATAGCAATTTAAAAACTAGTATATTTTTAATAAAAAACTTTTCTTTTATTATTAATTATCAATAAAAAATGATTATACGTAGTCTAGTATAATCATTTTTTACTTTTATATCCTATTTATTTGAAAATTGACTAAATGGAATTTTATAGCTGGTAATAATCATAATGATCACAAATATGAAAATATATAACGGAAAATAACTCGTAGATAACTGACTACTGATAATGCCAAATAATGGTGGCAAAAACGTTGTACCTAAGTAGCTACTAGCCATTTGGAATCCCATAATCGATTGGGAGTTTTTCTTACCAAATGTTGTTGGTGTCGCATGGATTAACGATGGGAAAACTGGTGCACAGCCTAGGCCGATTACCAATAATCCAAATAATGCTGTAATCTGATAAGGTATAAACAATAATATTGTACCCAGTAAAGCACTAAACATACCAATATGAATAAGTTGTCTATCCGTAAAATAATCGGCAACAAAGCCTGATATTAAACGACCGACGGTAATACCTATATAAAATAAAGATGCAAACATTGCTGCGATATCGATGCTAATATGTCGTGATGATACAAAAAAGGTACTAGCCCATAGTCCACTAGTTTGTTCGACTGCAGCATATGCAATAAATGTTAATAATGCTGGTATGATACCTTTAATTGTACGAATAGGTTTTTTTGTTGTGATTGTCATGGGCTCTTTTAAATTGTCCGTTAAGGTGGTTTCTGATTGCGTATGTTCTACTTTACGCCATTGCGGAAAACTAATCACAATAATAAGTGTAATGATAAGTTGAATAATGCCAATTATTTTGTATCCCAGTTGCCAATTATGTTGATTAGTAAGTGCAAATCCCATGATGTATGGACTTAATGAAGCTCCGATTCCCCAAAAAGCGTGCAACCAACTCATATGCTTAGATGCATAATGGATGGCAAC
Organism: Weissella sagaensis; assembly: GCF_010306265.1. Classification (NCBI taxonomy): domain Bacteria; kingdom Bacillati; phylum Bacillota; class Bacilli; order Lactobacillales; family Lactobacillaceae; genus Weissella; species Weissella sagaensis. The sequence continues at coordinate 255,923 of NZ_BLKA01000002.1, forward strand.
ATAATTATTCAAAGTTGCATCAATTGCACCAGCACCTAAACCATAAGGTAATGCTAATAACCAGATGATTGTAAATGAATTAAATATAGAGAACCCCAGTAATGCAATGGCTGTTAAAAGAATGCTGGCAGCTGTAATGGTACTCGCACGAAACTTTTTACTTAAAAAACCAGCAGCCAAACTAGATATGACAGTCCCCACTGAAATTGTCATTGTAATAATACCGGCGTATGAAACTGGCACATTTAAAGTTTCATGCATCGCTGGCCAAGCTGATCCAATCAGTGAATCAGGTAATCCAAGACTGATAAAGGCGATATAGATAATTGGTAGTAGTATTGAAAACATTAACGCCCCCTTTTGTTTATTACTTAATGTCTAAGACACTATCACGTTCAATTAATTTAGTAGGAACATAAATAATTTGTTGCTGCTGGTCGATACTATTTTCAATAAAAAGATTCATAGCAATGCGACCAATTTCCGCAAAATTTTGTTGAATGGTCGTTAGTTGTGGTCGACTCATTTCAGTTAGTTGGAGACCATCAATTGTCACAACTGATAAACTATTTGGAATACTTTTATTTGCATCATTCATTGCATTTACAATGCCGACACCAACAAGATCGGCCGTTGCTATTGCTGCAGTAAATGGTAATGCATTAATATCATACCCCTCTGTCACACTTTGATACCCCGTTTCATAACTGTGGTCATTACCATAGAAAAAAGCATTTTCAGTTGTTAATTGGTGTTGTTTCATAGATTCAATAAAATTGCGTCGACGAACACTTGAAATATTTGTTGTTAATTTTGTATCCCCAATTAGTGCAATATTAGTGTGCCCCTTTGAAACTAAATGATCTACTAGTGTATCCATCATAATAAATTCATTTGAAGTAACTGCAGAAATATGTTCATTTAATATTGTGGTCAATGAAATGATTGGAATACTTTGTGTCGTTAATTGCGCCATCATCCATGCCGGAATATCTAGTGATAATAAGAATACAGCCCCCACTTGCCGAGTTAATAATGTGTTAAAAACTTGCGTTTGATGCGCTTCGTTATCATCCAGATATGTTATTAATAATTCATATCCGGATGCAACAGTTGCTTCATATAATCCTTTAATAATTTCATCTGCGAAATTTGTATGAATTAATGGTACAACAACGCCAACAGCTCGACTTTTTTTACTAGCCAAGTCAGCTGCACTTTGATTTTTAAAATATCCCATTTCTCGGGCAATTTCCCGAACTCGCTTTGCAGTAGTTTCACTGTAACGCCCACGATTAGTGAGAATTCTTGATACAGATGCAACTGATAAATTTGCCGCCTGGGCGACGTCTTTTAATGTAACTACCATATATAACTCCTATATTAACTATGCTATTGGTATTATTATACACTGACTTGATAGCAAAAGTCGTTTAAGTGCTGCTATTTTTTATTTTAAATCACTAGTTGACATTTTTTATGCAAACGCTTACAATAAATTGCGTAAACGTTTGCATAAAACGTTTGGAGATTTGATGGATTTTTATAATATGAGGGGATTTTCGAATGGATAATCAAACTAAAGATGTAAATGTGGCACAAGACACTGTGTCACAGACTGTTAAACATCGGTTACCTGACCTATCAAAATTACAAATGTTTATGATGACATTTGGATACTTTGGAACTCAGATTGCCTTTTCAATGCAGACTGGAAGTATGGGTCGTATTTTTCAAACAATTGGTGCAGATCCAAATAATTTAGGGTTCTTTTTCATCCTACCACCTTTGGCAGGAATGATTATGCAACCGTTAGTTGGGTACTTTTCTGATAAGACTTGGTTGCCAAAATTTGGTCGTCGTATGCCTTATCTAATTGGTGGTACATTAGTATCATTTATTGTGATGTTACTATTGCCTAATGCTGGTTCATTTGGATTTGGATTTGGATCAGCTGCAGCACTTTGGTTTGGTGCTGTTACAGTGTTGTTTATGGATTTGGCATCAAACGTTTCTCAACAACCATTTAAGATGATTATTCCTGATATGGCTAATGAGAAGCAATCAAATTCGTTATGGTCGATGCAAAATGTTTGGGGTAGTTTAGGTAGTTTGGTTGCCTTTGTATTCCCATTTATCTTAACTGTTTCAGGTATTGCTAATACTGCGCCACGTGGTGAAGTACCAATGTCTGTTAAAATTTCATTCTATGCTTCAGCAATTATCTTGGCATTATCAGCTATCTTTACAATTAAGAATGTTAAAGAGTACACCCCTGAAGAAATGGCTAAGTACCACAACATTTCTGAAGAAGAACAAAATGAAAAAGCATCAATTATGAATGTTTTGCGTAGTGCACCAAAGGTATTTTGGTTACTAGGTATTGTTGAATTCTTTGTTTGGTTTGCTATTCCTTATATGTGGACATATTCAACGGGTGCTTTAGCTGAAAATATTTGGCACGTAACTGATCCTGCTTCAGCAGGTTACCAAGAAGCTGGTAACTGGTTTGGAATTGTACAAGCAGTTTATTCAGTTGTTGCTATTATTGTTGGTCTATTCTTTGCACGTCTTACTAAGAAAACACGGCGTCCTGCATATACAGTTAGTTTGATTTTAGGTGGTATCGGATTTTTGATGATAGCATTTGGAACAACTAAGCTATCTTCTATCATTGCCTTCGCATTGTTTGGAATTGCTTGGATTGCTTTAATTACAATTCCATTTACAATTTTGACAAATGCATTAGATGGTAAACATGATGGTATTGTTCTAGGGTTGTTTAACTGCTTTATTTGTATTCCTCAAATTGTGGCATCTTCAGTTAGTTTCTTGATTTTGCCAGCACTTGGTGGTTCAATGGCTAAGATGTTTATTATCGCCGCAATTGCCTTCTTTATTGGTGGTTTGGCAATTTGGTTAGTTCGTGATGATGTTTAAGCAGTGTTATATTATATAGTGTAAAAATAGTTTATTAATACAATGATTTTATAGGAGGTCATAATGACAGAAGAAAATATTAAGTGGTGGCAAAAGGCCGTTGTTTATCAAATCTACCCTCGTTCATTCCAAGATACTAATAATGATGGTATTGGTGATTTGAAGGGTGTTGAACAACATCTAGACTATGTTAAGAAGTTAGGTGCTGATGTTATCTGGCTAAACCCTGTTTATGAATCACCAAACAAGGATAATGGTTATGATATTTCTGATTACCAAAGTATTAACCCTGAGTTCGGTGACATGGCAGAATTTGATCGCTTGCTGGCAGCAGCACATGATCGTGGCTTGAAAATTGTAATGGATTTGGTTGTTAACCACTCTTCTGACCAACATCAATGGTTTATTGAGAGTCGTTCAAGCAAAGATAATGATAAACGTGATTTCTATATTTGGCGTGACCCTGTTGATGGTCATGAACCAAATAACTGGGGATCATTCTTCTCAGGTTCTGCATGGAAGTTTGATGAAGAAACCGGGCAATACTACCTTCACCTCTTTGCTGAGGGACAACCTGATTTGAATTGGGAAAACCCAAAGTTGCGTGATACTATTTGGGATATGATGAATTGGTGGGTTGATAAGGGAATTGACGGTTTCCGTATGGATGTTATCTCTTTGATTTCAAAGCCTGATGGTTACCCTGATGGAAAAGTGCCTGAAGGTGATGTATATGGTAACTCAAATCATGCTGTTGCTAACGGTCCTCGCGTTCACCAATACTTGCAAGAAATGCGTGATAAGGTATTGAATAATGCTGATATGATGACGGTTGGTGAAGCATCTGGTGTTGATATTGAGAATGCCAAGCAATATGCTACTAATGATGGTTCAGAACTAAACATGGTATTCCAATTCGAGCACGTTGAATTAGATGGTAATCCAAATGATGCCTTAGGTAAGTGGTATGATGAACGTGTTTCATTACCTAAGCTAAAGGAAAACTTAAGCAAATGGCAATATGAATTGGATGGCAAAGCATGGAATTCACTATACTGGAATAATCATGATCAACCACGTGCGGTTAGCCGTTATGGAAGTGATAAGCCTGAATTCCGTGTTGTATCAGCTAAAATGGCAGCTACCCTCCTACACTTTATGCAAGGAACTCCTTATATTTATCAAGGTGAAGAAATTGGGATGACAAATGCTTATAACTTAGGCTGGGATGACTTTAATGACATTGAAATCTTAAATGCTCGTGAATATCTGGTTAATAAAGAACACTTGATTGACGATGATACTTTGCTACAGTATGTTCATTATAAAGGTCGTGATAACGCACGTACCCCAATGCAATGGACTGATGGTAAGAATGCTGGCTTTACCGATGGTACGCCTTGGCTAAAGATGAATAATAATTTCGATGAAATTAACGTAGAAGCTGCATTGTCTGATGAGGATTCAGTATTCTATTACTATCAAAAGTTGATTCAATTGCGTCATGACTTACCAATTATCACAACAGGTCACTACCAATTATTAGATCCAGAAGATGCTGAAGTCTACGCTTATAAGCGTGTCGGTGATAATGAAGAGTTATTAGTTATTAATAACTTTACTGAGAACGAACAAACACGTGAGTATGAAGTTCCTGAAAATGCAGAAGTATTGATCAGTAATTATAAGGACGATCAAGGTTCAGTACTACGACCATTTGAAGCAAAAGTTTACCGTTATACAAAATAGTTATATATAAATAAAAGTAAGCAATACATGACAAAATGTCGTGTATTGCTTACTTTTTTGCAATTAATTAATAAAGCCATGCGGCAAGTGCGTATAGAATAATGATATGGGCTGGATAGAAAATATAGAAGAAGTACTTCATACCGCGTCCCTTTGCCCCACTGTATAATGCAATCGGGATAATAGCAAAAATCATTATCCATTGTGACAATCCTAGCAAACCGTAAATAAGCGCCACAACAGCAATGCTTAATAATTGTGCCCAACGAACATTACGAAAAATGTACAGTACAGGAATTAGGAGTACCATAATACTGTTTTCTGCTAGTAGAATGGCTGGGTTTAATGCAAGCAAGACTTGCATAAGTAACATTTGACCAGTTGAACCGGCTGATGACATGAGAGGTAACATAATGACTGATAACAAAAATGGTATTAAGAATAGTGCAATACCAAGTGCAATATGTTTAGCTGCCTGTCCTTGTTTTACTTTTTCGAATTGATCAATACCAGCCATAAAAATCGTTCCAATAAATAAATCACGGAAAATATTATTAATTAGTTGTACTTGTTCAAAACCAATAATATGTTGTGTTAGATTCATTAAAATTGCCATTACAACCATGCTAATATATAGGCGAAGCATATACCCCTTTTTACTATGCGTGTATGAATAGCCAAGAACGGTTGTGAAAAAGAATAATGTTGCGACAGGACGACCAAACCAATCTAACCAATTAGGTGCACCTAGTGGCGCAAAAGTTTGATGAAAATGGTCAATGACCATTAAAATTAAACCAATAACTTTAATATCAAAGGTTGTTAACTGGAACAAATGTCCTTTTTTTGTTTGTGTTGACATAAAAAATCTCCTATTGAAATATCATCTAAAATAATTATTTTGAATCAAAGCTTATCACAAATGATATTATACAAGAAATAACATATAAAAAGCTACTTTTTTTCATAAAAATAGCTTTTTATAATTGTGTATAACGGTAAACTTTTGCTTCAAATGGTCGTAGCAATGAGGATAGTTTTAATATGGCAACTATAGATATATGATACCCCCCTACACTTAGGTAAATTACACAACGTTAATTACAAAGCCGTTACGCATTATTAGATTACTACTTGGAGATAGGCCGCCTAATAAAATATGGTCAGAAGATGGCAAGCAACGAATAGGATTATTAAATGCTAACTTTATGGATTTACTAACTAAAAAAGCTTATGAATCTAACAAAATTGTTAAATTCATAAGCTTTATTTCTTCTGGACAATTTTGCGATTTTTCACGCTATTTGACGTAGAAGTTTTATATTATATAAATTAATTAACCACGATAAACTGGCTTTTTAATGAATAACCAAATTAGTAATGAAATAACCAACATCACAAGATAAACATTAAAGACAACAGATAGATTTCCGCCAGCTAATGAAAGAATAACAGCACCAGCTAAACTTCCAAAACCAAATCCTTGATAAATCAAAGAATAATTTTGACTATGATTCTTTAGCCCAAAGTAATCACCGGCCATTGTAGGATAAACTGTAATTGTTCCACCGAAGAAGAAACCAACTGCCATCATGGCTGTATAGAATACTGGAACGCTCAAATGACTACTAAATGCTAATGTTGCAACTGCAATAAATGTAACAGCGTATGAAAGAATAAACATTGGCTTACGACCAAATTTATCAGATAATGATCCAATTACGAAACGACCAACAGTATTAGCAATTGCAACTAAAGCAACAATATTCGTAGCTTGTGCAATGTCTAATCCAGCTAAGTTGGTTCCCAAATTAGCTGCAATTCCAGTTAGGTAAACTGACAAAGAAATTGTTAACAAGGTAATGAATAATAGATAAGCTTGCGGTGTGCGAAGCATCTCACGAGTTGTAAATTCGTGATGAGTTGGATCGTCTGTGGCATTTGTCGTCTTGATTTCAGGTGCATCATGAATAAGCATTGCACCACCAACAATTAGTAGCATTGATAACACACCCCAACCAATTAAAGCATATGGTAAGTTATGGACAATGTTATCGCCTAAAATAGCTGAATCAATGTATTTAAAAATAAATGAACCCAAACCATAGAAAGCAACAGAAATACCTGAAATTAATCCTGTTTTTTCAGGGAACCACTTAATAGCATTTGAAAGAGTTGCCATATAAGCAATTCCATCAGCTGCCCCTAGCATAACGCCAACAGAAGCGTAGTATAGCCATAGTTGATCTGCCGAATTAACTCTTGATGCAATAATTGTTGCTAATCCAAATATAATTCCTGCCGTAATCGTCACCTTACGAACACCAAATTTTTTAACTAGCGTACCCACAAAAATAGTTGATAATGATAATGATAATGCCCCAATTGAAAAAATAAGTGAAATTGAACCCAGATGAGGTTGAACGGCAGCAGGATTACCTGTTTTAACGTCAATAACTAATTGATCAAACATTTGTAATATTGGGGTATTAAAAATGCTCCATGCATAAAAAGTTCCCACACCCAATTGCACAAGAATAGTACCAAAGATGACTAGCCAACGATTAACAACTTTTGGCTGCCCCTTTGATGACGACATTGTAGTTTGCATAATAAAAAAATCTCCTAAACCCTTAAAATAATTGCGAACGCTTGTGTGTAAGCGTTTACCTTTACTAATATAGTGCCAAATTTAGGATTTGTCTATAAAAAAAGCATAAAAAAGCGGAATTTTAATATTATTGTAAAATAATATACATGATGTATATATAATTAAAAGAAAAAAATGCTTTTACTATAAAAATAGCGCTACTAATTTGGCAGATTAGTAGCGCTATTTTTAACCTTCTAATTTATGATTAATCTTTTGCAATTTGGTTTCAATAGTATTTGTATGTCCTGGACGAATATCAGCGTTTAAAGAAACATAAGCACGAATACCCTTATCAGTTAATGTTTCAATTGCTTTTTGAACTGTATTCATCACATCAGTCCATTCACCTTCAATTTCCGTGCCCATAGCTGTTGTTTTGTATGTTAGACCAGAGGTTTCAATGACACCAATGATTTCATCAACATAACTACTTAGTTCATCACCAACACCAAATGGTGCGATTGCGACTGAAATTAATGTATTCATTTAAATTTTCTCCTTTTCTGTAATCAACATATTTTTATTATAGCATTCATTGCATAGTTTATTGTTGGGCAGCATGTTCCCAAAATGATAATTCAAACTGATACGAAGTTAAATAAGTATTTAAATAACGTTTTTGGTCATTTACTGGTAATTTTTGCCAATCAGGTATCTGAGCATCAATAACTTGCCAACTCCACTGTGTAAAATCTTGGTATGCTGAGCTCGTGTAGTACTCTAACCAAGGTGAATAAGTGTTATGAGCGGTCGTATTTAAATAACGCTTACCAATGAGATGATATGATTCAGTACATGGTAATAGAGCCAACATTGCATTAGTTGCGTCACCAGACATAATTTCTGTTTTCATATGGTCTAAATAAGCTAAATTATGATCATCTGGTGGGATATTAAGCATATTTGGACTAGCTAATAGAGCATCATGCGCTACTGTTTCGTCTAAAGTTTGTGGTTGTGTACTTTGTTGCTCTGTTGTTAATTTAGTAATCGTCAAATCAAATAAATGACTAAATTCATCTGTATAATAACTATCTTGTGCAACATAATAATCGCGTTGTTGCTGTGATAAATTATTAAAACCAATGCCCTTTACAAATGATGATTGATAAATGTCATTTAATATTGGTTCAGCTTGTTTTAATAAATAATTGTGAAATTTCATTATTCACTCTCCATGGTTGTTTTAACCCAATGATTTAATGGTCCGTGTCCATGACCAACATTAATTGTTTGTCGAATGGCTTCATAAGTAAACTTTTTAGCTTTTGGCATAATTATTTTAAGGTCATATCCTTTGGCTAAATTGGCCGTAATAAAGGCTGATAAGGTATCACCTGTACCATGTGTACGGTTTGTATTAACACCAGGCATGACGAGCCATTCAAAAGAACCATCTTCATATAAAATATAATCTGCATAGTTGTTTTCAGAATTACTGCGATGACCGCCTTTAATTAAGACGTTTTTAGCGCCCATTTTTTGAATTTTTTTGGCAGCTTGCTTAACATCATCATCTGTTATGATAGTTTGATTAACAAGAACTTGGGCTTCAGGTAAATTAGGTGTGATTAAATATGCTTGGGGAATTAATTCGTTAATCATCGTCGAAATTGCCTCATCGCTTAATAATTGCGCCCCACCTTTAGCTACCATAACAGGATCAATCACTAGTTTTCCTAGCTCATAATGTCGCCACTCTTTCGCAACGATATGAACACGATTTGCATCTAATAATGCACCTGTTTTGGCAGCTTTGATGTTTAAATCATCAGCAATACTTTTAAACTGTTCACTAATAAAATCTGTTGGAATTGCATACTGGTTTTGGACACCATATGTGTTTTGAGCAGTTAAACCTACGACAATCGTTGCGGCATAAACTTGTTGATTGTGAAAAGTTTTTAAATCAGCATTAATGCCGGCACCGCCACTTGAATCAGTTGATGCAATTGTAATAACTTGTGGTACTTCTAACATGATTTCCTCCCAAATATGACAATAAAAAAACACAGCTACCAGGAAATATCTGGTCTCTGTGTTCTAAATCGCATTTTACCATTACTTTCCTTCGTTAGCACTAACTAAACAGGTTCAAAGGGTCCGATAGTAAATCGTCTCAGCAGAATGCTCCCCTAGTAAATTATTTAATTGTTATTTAATTATGACATGGGTTTTAATGCGGGTCAATATTAATTATAAGTTATCGGCTAGTGCTAAGATTTCTGCAATTAAAAGATGCATACCTGTATCATAGTTGTCTAAGTTAAATGATTCATTAGCTTGATGGGCTAGAGAAGGTTCAGATGTTGGAATAATACCAAAGCCGACACCGTTAGGCATTAAACGACCAAATGAAGCGCCACCATTAATTCCTTGTTTTGGTAACTCACCTGTAATTGATTGATATGCTTGCGCTAATAAAGTAACCAATTTATTATCCTGACTAACATAATGTGGTGTTAAACCTGCTGGATCACGCGTGATTTTAGATAACCATGGTTCATCTTGTAATATTTGTTTAACAGTTTTGGGTTCATTAAAGGCTAATGAATAACGGAAGTTTAGGTTGATGTGCCCTGTTTTAGTCGCAACAAAATCCGTAATACCAATATTTTGACTAGTTTTACCTAATTTCGGTTCTGCTTTACCATATCCTGACTTCTCACCAAATGGATCTTCATGTAGAGTCTGACCAATAAATTGTAAAAATTTAGTTGCATTGCTACTAAAATCAAAGTTATTTAAAAAATGAGCTAAGTAGGTTGCAGCATTTTTACCAGTTTCAGGTCGAGCAGCATGGGTTGCAACACCTTGTAAGTTAAGTTTCACAAAATCATCTACAGCACTAATATTTCCAGATAAGTTTACCGTTTTAAGATAATGATTATACAGTGGTTGTAATGTATCAACCTCAATACCAGCTACCGTTGCAGTTGCAAACCCAGGAAGCACATTGGTTGCAGTACCGCTATGAAAATTCAAAAGTTGTACCGGATTATCAGCATTATTTGAAGAATCAAAGTATAAATCTAATTGACTAATCCCCTTTTCCCCATATGATAAATTGGCTGAACCATCAGGAGAAAATCCGTAATGCAAAGGACCCTCTTCTGCAAAATATTGGTGCATATCAGCCCATTCACTTTCTTCATCGGTACCAATGATAAAACGGATTTGATGTTTCAATGGTATTTTTGCATCTTGAATGGCCTTAATTGCATAATAAGTTAACATAACAGTTGACTTCATATCATCAGCACCGCGTGCATATAAGTGATTATCTGTTTTAACTGTTGGCGTAAATGGATCTGTTTGCCATTGATCAAGATCATTAACGGGAACCACATCAACATGGACGATGACACCAATAGGTTGTGTATCATTTTCTGGTCCAACATAGATAAAACCAGCTCTGTTCCCCACAGTGCCAATATTTTCAAAGCCATCACGCTCAGCAATAGCCATCATGAAATCTAATGCAGCTTTTGGTCCTGGACCATAAGGTGCATCTATAGTGGCTAACGCATCATCACGAACGGAGGGAATTGCTAGTAAATTTTTTAAGTCTTTTAACCAGTCTGCATAGTAAAGCTGTGTTTGTATTGTATTCATCATAATAGTCCCCAAAAAAATATTTGATAATGTTATCATCATACTAACAATAAATGTAAAAATATGCAATATATGACAATAAAAAAGATTAAAAAAGAGAAAATATACATATAAATTGTATATTGAATGTTATTTTGTATAAAAAAAGTGGTTGTTCATGAGAGAACAACCACAGTCTGTACTTATAAATTACGTAATAATGAACATAATTATTGGAATAACGATTAACATTAATAAAGTTGTCTGAGTAATGGTAATAGAGGCAAACTTATAGTCAGCATTATAATGTAATGCCATAATAGCAGCATTGGTCATCGCAGGCATGGCTGCTTGTACGATGAATACTTGTTTTAGCAAGACAGGTAAATCAAAAGGCAGCATAATCAATGCCATTGTTATGGGAGCTAAAACAAATCGACTTAAAGATAAGGTTATTGTTTCTAGGTTAGGTAACAAGTCTTTACGTGGTGTTTTGGCAATCGCAAAACCAATAAAGATAAGCGCTAATGGCACATTAGTATTACCTAATTCAGTTAAATCTGTCACTAAAAAAGGTGGTAATTTAATGTTTAAGAATACAAATGCCAATGAAATGACTAGCGCAACCATTGGTGGATTAAAGATACCTGATAAAGTTTCACGCCAATTGAAGTGTTTGCTGTGATTACCATCGATAGAAATCATATAAACACCAATAGTCCAAAAAATAGTGGTATTCGCCATATAATAAATTAAAATGTATGGCAGACTTTTTGTACCAAATAAGGCCATATTGACTGGTAGTCCAACTGTAATTGTATTGGAATTAAACAATAATGACTGAAAAAGCCCCCTATGTTTAGGATCTACATGGATTAACTTGACGATAAAAAATGATAAGACTAGTAATAACAGCATACTAGCAATGGGAAAAAATAGATTTCCGCCCATCGCTATTAATGTTTTAGGTGTAAAGTCTTGTGGAATATGTACGATTAAGTACGCTGGCATTGCAACTTTGGTAATGAAACCAGATAAAAAATTGCTGATGCGCCCATCATCATCGTTAAATATTCCTCCTTTGACCAAAAAAAATCCTAGGGCAACCAAACCTAAGATCATTAAAACGCCGGTAATACTACTAACTAATGCGTCCATTAGATTGTTGATACCTTCTTTCCTAACAATATAAATTTAAAAAAAGATGGTTATAAGCCAACTTTACTTTAATACTTAATTAAAATTATGACTTTGCTCAGCTATTTTAAGTACTTTCAGAACGGGTTCAAATATAGGATCATCAATACCTTCAATAAGTTCTTGATGATATAAAACGCCTGCTAATGCGCCAACTAATGGCATAACACATTGAGGCTCACCTGGTAATGATTTAGCCAGGTCTAATGCCTCTTTAAAACTGTTACTATTCAGGATAACCCAAATTGCGGCTTCTAACGTATCTACTACGTAGCCTGATGTTCGTAATGAATTTTCAGCCACACTTTTTAAATCAGGTTTATTTAAACCTTGAAATGCGGATAAGTGATCTACAAAAATTTTGTGTTGCGCATAATACTCATAAGAGCTGCTGACGGCTAAATCAACTGCTTCTACAGGTGGAATATTTTGTAATAAGTTATTAATGATTAAGGCATAAATGCCACTAGCAATCAATGATTGGGGATGATTATGAGTCAACCCAGTAACTTGATGCAAAACTAACATAGCCGGATCATGTAAAATAAAATCTTCACCATACTTGGCGCGAAGATATAAAATTACGGGTGTAATATGCATTAAAGCGCCATTACCATTGTCAGATATGTCACGACCACCTGAATTAAACGGATCTTTGGTATGTGCATATTTATTTAAGGCAAAAAACGTTGTTTCACCAACTTTTTTTGGTCGTTTATTTTGATTATTATATTCACCAGATTGATACCAGTTTAAATATCGATCCATCAAATCGGTTAAACTGTAACCATGTGACAAGCTACTAATTGTTGCTAATGTTAGCGCAGAGTCGCCACTCCAAGATGTGTCATGACCATCAACTTGTTGTGCCATCAAATCACCAGTAACTAAACCAAGTGTACTATTATTTAAGGGATTATACGGTAAAACCATGTAACGTGCCATCCTTTCAAGATTTTTATTGTAACACTCATGTAAACTATTGGCAAATAACCTATGAATACACTATAATTATCTGTGAATGTAAAAAGGAGTAAATCATGACAGAATCCATACAAAACCAAGAGTTTGATAACTTTTCTTTGATCTTATTGCGTGATTATTTGTTACCTGAATTATTACAAAATGATGAATCTGAAATTATTTATTGGGCTGGTAAATCATTGGCAATGAAATTTAAACTAACTAGTATTGATGACATACAACGTTTCTTTATCTCAGCTGGTTTCGGCAATTTAACTAAAACCGATCAAAAATCAATTGAACAAACTTGGATATTAGATGGACCTGTTATCAAAGAACGTTTAGAAAATAATTTAGATGCAAGTTTCTCATTGGAAACAGGATTTTTAGCACAACAAATACAACAGTTAAGCGAATGTGGTACTGAAGCGCAATGGTCAAAAACGAAAACAACCGTTACGATTCGCGTTGTTACTGAAGTGCCAGTAACCCTACCTGAATAATAATGATGTTATAAAAAACACCAGCTTAATATTAGGGCTTGATGTGAGGTGTTCCCCGAAAGTAAAAATTTAACTTTCGGGGAACACCTCAATGCCCAGTATTAAGCTGGTGTTTTTTATTTTACGGTGATTAGTTAATTAAATGACCCAATAAATTTATAAATGGGGAAACCTCTAGATGAGAATTTTTCTTCATATTCAGTTTCGACATTGTTGACCATTTTATCGGTATCTTCATGTAGATTCAATGAAATACCAGTTGGATCAAATTTGATGCCATAATTTGCAAATGAATATAGTGAATATTCAAAAAGGCCACGGTTATCCGTTTTAAATTCGATTTCACCACCTGCTGGTAAGACAGCTTGATAGCTTTTTAGGAAACTTTTATAAGTTAACCGACGAGTTTCATGACGATTTTTAGGCCATGGATCAGAAAAATTAAGGAATAGTTTACTTACTTCCCCCTTTGCAAAATAAGTATCCACACCAGCACCATCACCATAAATGAATTTTAAGTTTGGTAATGATGCTTCATCTTCATCAGCTTTTCGAGCTGCAACAGCGATAGCAGCTTCTTGAATTTCCATACCGATAAAATTAATTTCAGGATACTTTTTAGCCATGCCAATAATAAATTGACCTTTTCCAGTGCCAATTTCAATTTGTAAAGGTTGCTTTTTTGCAAAGATGTTTTGCCAATTACCTTTAAGGGCAACAGCATGTTCTTGATCAATAACAAGATCAGTATGGTTCTCTAACCAAGGCTGAGCCCATTTTTTATTTCGTAAACGCACGAGTGTGTCTCCTTTGTGTGTTTCTAGTAGTTTTTTGTTCCGTATACCAGAATACCAAAATGCACCCTAATAGGACAAGGCTTAAAATATTTTGTATTAACAAATTAAGATTAAACGTCGTTATAAATACAACCATTAACCAGATAATTAGTGTTGTCACAATCCAAGGCAAGATAGCAAGCTGGAATGCTCTTAGTCGTTGTTTCTGTGTAATTGGATATAAAAAATTAAAGACTATGTGCTGATGAACATCGTATAATGGTATTAATTGAAGGACTAGTAAATACAATAAAATCATTAACAAAATAGTTTGTAGCCATCCAGTTGTAAACCAAGCAACACCAACGCCAATTAATGTTAGACGTAACCATAACTTAATGTATTGTGTTCGTCGTATAAATGCTGTGACAAAAAGCTTTGTTAATTGTAGGTTCTTGTTTTCTGGCCAATACTTAATCAGTATGTCAGCCCATTTTTGACGTTTAACCCTTGGTGTAATACCAGGTACATCAATAAATAAATTATAAAATGATAACACAATAAATTGGTGGGCTTCTTCAGCAGTAATCAACCGGCGCCAATTAATCAATTTAGTATTACTTTGATTTTCAAATTGCATGTTCCGTCGAGCAATCCGATATGTTAACAGCATTTTTAATAGAATTAATAAAAATGTCAAACAAGTCATTATTAAAATTGAATGTGTAAACAATCTAAAAATCATAGGCCAAAGGATTAAAATAAGCCCCCCCTCTACAACACCATTAATAATCATACTATAATAAGTGGCTTGCTTGAGCATATGTCTTAATGCCTTTTCATCACCTAAAAGGGTTGTTGCATCAGCGGGTTTTGTGAAATTAGCAGGTTCTTTAAAAATTGTCAGGGTTAATAAAATAACAATGATTAATATTGTTTGTGTCCATAAATTAATGACAGTTGTTTGCCATAATGATTGATAAGCTAGACCAGCTGCACCAAGCAAGAAAAATAATGCTAATACTGCATGATCGTTAAAGACATAGCGGAGATATTTAAAATATGCTTGCCAACGGTTATTGTAACGGTATTTAAATAAGTGGGTTAGTTTCATAATGCCTAGCCCTCATCTACAGTTAGTTCTGGTACAAGAGTTGCAAAATCTGTCATTGCCCCTTGTGCAGCTACCTGACCGTCTTTTAAATAAACAAATTGATCGGCATGTTTTTCAATTGTATGTAAAACATGCGTAGTAAGTAAGAATGTTACCCCCTGTTGTTTGCGTTCATCAATTAGAGCAAGTAAATCATTGACAGCGATGACATCAAGTCCCAAAAAAGGTTCATCAATAATAAATAGTTTTGCGTCAGTAATAAAAGCCATCACAATCATTACTTTTTGGCGCATACCTTTTGAAAAATGTGTTGGAAACCAGTTTAGTTTATCCTCTAAGCGAAACATTTTAAGCAGTTTATCAGCGCGTTGCCAAGCAACTTTTTCATCAAGATGATAAGCAGCCATTGTTAATGATAAATGTTCTTTAAGCGTTAACTCTTCATAAACAACGGGTTGTTCGGGAATGTACGCAATTTGTGCCTTGTAGGTGATTGGTTTTTGCGTCAATAAGTAGTCGTTTAACGTAATGTCCCCTTGTTTAGGATTTAATAACCCGATAATATGGTTAATGGTTGTTGATTTTCCAGATCCATTAAGCCCAACTAAGGCAGTTAGCGTACCATCTGGTACTGTAAAACTAACATCTTTTAAGACGGTTAATTGACCATATCCACCTGATAAATTTTTAATTTTTAAACTCATAATAATTACCTGTATTTCTTATCGTTTACTCTATTTTAACAAAAAATAACCACATATTTATACCAGACAGAAACTCTAATTAAATGTATAATGAAGTTAATTAGAGGAGGAATATAAATATGTCAGATATATTTGATAAAATTATTGATGGTAGCATACCCTCATACAAAGTATATGAAGATGATAATGTACTAGCATTCCTAGATTTAACTCAAGCAACACCTGGACATACACTAGTTGTTCCTAAAAAACATGTTGCTGATATTTTCGAATATGATGATGAATTAGCAGCACAAGTTTTGGGTGTTTTACCAAAAATTGCACAAGCTATTAAAGCTAGTGATGAGCGCATCGTAGGATTAAATATTATTAATAATAATGGTGAGTACGCTGGTCAATCAGTATTTCATTCGCATTTCCATTTGTTACCCCGTTATGAAGATGATGGCTTTGATATTCCCGTATTAGACCATACAGATGATATGACAGAACAAATTTATCAAGCCCGTGCGCAAAAAATTGCTGATCAATTTAAAAAGGATTAATTATGTTTGAAAGAGCAAAGAATCGTTTTCATAGTGTGAAAGATGCCATTCAATCTGAAAAAGAGGCTGTTGATAATCTCAAAGAATCAATTTCAGATATTCAAGATTCGATGGTTAATATCAATAAACTTGTCGATGACTTACAAATTCAAGTTAATAAATTAAATTTTAAAAACAAACCACATTTAGATAGAATCAGTGATGCACAAGAACATATTCAAAAAACATTAGAAAATTTTCCAAAAAAGAAAAAGTAACACATCAACTAGAAGTATTGTCATTAGTAAAAAGACGCCATGCTTATCAACTATTATTTGATAGGCATGGCGCATTTACAAATGACAATACTTCTTTTTTATTTACCTATTTGCAATTTTAATTCCATAACGGTGTCGCGTAAATTAGCAGCATCTTCAAAATCAAGACGTTTAGCAGCAGCACGCATTTGGTCCTCTAAATTAGCAAGCATTGCTTCTTGGTCATCTCGAGCCATATCTTTAAAGGCAACTTCAGTAAAGCTTCCCTGTTCGTCATCTTTATTTTCTACACCATGACTAATTGCAATTAAATCACGAATATCTTTCTTTATAGTATGTGGCACAATATTGTGATCTTTATTATATTGCATTTGAATACGGCGACGACGAGCTGTTTCGTCCATCGCTGCTTGCATAGATGCCGTGACATTATCTGCATACATAATGACATGCCCATGTTCGTTTCGAGCTGCACGACCAATTGTTTGAATTAATGAACGTGTATTACGTAAAAAGCCTTCCTTATCAGCATCAAGAATTGCGATTAATGATACCTCAGGTACGTCAATTCCTTCACGTAACAAATTAATACCAATTAGTACATCAAATTTACCAATTCGTAAATCACGAATGATTTCTGTTCGTTCTAGTGTTTTGATATCTGAATGTAGGTATTTAACTTTAATACCTACATCTTCTAAATAATCTGTCAAATCTTCAGCCATTTTTTTAGTTAATGTCGTTATGAAAACTCGTTCTTGTTGTTCAACACGTTGATTGATTTCACCAATTAAATCATCAATTTGGCCCATTACTGGTCGTACCTCAATATCAGGATCTAACAAGCCAGTTGGTCGAATGATTTGTTGTGCCACATTATCTTCTGCAACACGTTCATTCTCATAATCACCCGGGGTGGCAGACATATAAATAATTTGATTGACATGTTTTTCAAATTCTTCTAAACGCAAAGGTCGATTATCTAACGCTGATGGTAGACGGAATCCATAATTAATCAAAGTTTCTTTGCGCGCACGGTCCCCCTTGTACATGCCACGTACTTGAGGCATTGTGACATGTGATTCATCTACAATAATAATAAAATCATCAGGGAAAAAGTCTAGTAATGTGAACGGTGGCTCGCCAGGTGCGCGCCCATCCATATGACGTGAATAATTTTCAATACCAGTCGTAAATCCCATCTCACGAATCATTTCAATATCGTACTCAGTACGTTGTTTTAGACGTTGTGCCTCAAGTAATTTACCTTCGCCTTCAAGATGCTTTAATTGATCATCAAGTTCGGCTTGAATTGTTTTTAGAGCACGTGCGCGGATATCTTCGTTGGTCATAAAATGTGTTGCCGGGAAAATTGTCGCCAAATCTAATTCTGCTGTCACTTCACCAGTTAATGAATCAATTTCTCTAATACGATCAACTTCATCACCAAAGAATTCAATGCGTAAAGCTTTCGCGTCAGAGGAAGCTGGGAATATTTCTAACACATCACCACGTGCCCGAAAACGGCCACGTTGAAAATCAATATCATTACGCTGAAATTGAATATCAATTAATCGATGCATTAAATCATTTCGTTCTAGTATATCACCCACTCTTACATTGATTACGTGGTCATGATATTGTTCTGGACTACCTAATCCAAAAATAGATGATACTGATGCAACAACAATAGTATCATTACGAGCCAATAAAGATGCTGTTGCTGAATTACGTAACTTATCAATTTCATCATTAATAGAAGAATCCTTTTCAATATATGTATCAGATGAAGGTACATAAGCTTCAGGCTGATAATAGTCATAATATGAAACAAAATATTCAACTGCATTGTTTGGAAAAAATTCTTTGAACTCACCATATAATTGACCTGCTAAGGTTTTATTATGTGATAAAACTAAAACAGGTTTATTTGCTTGAGCGATAACATTGGAAATAGTAAACGTTTTTCCTGTCCCGGTAGCACCAAGCAAAATTTGTTCTTTTACGCCATTACTTAAACCGTTAATTAATTTTGTAATTGCCTTGGGCTGATCACCAGTAGGCTGATACCTAGACGCTAGTTCATATTTATTATCTTCATGACGAGTAATCATTAAACTTATCCCCCCTTAAAAATAAAAAGAGCAGCTGAGGCGGTAAATGATGTTTCAGCTGCCTTTTTATTATGAATTGTGTACGCTAACGTTATTATATAACAAAATAGCTATTAATCAGCATTAAAAATACCAATATAAATACGTTGTAATTTTTCGGATCCTGGGAATTGTTCATTTAACAGTTCAGGCAAGACTTCCTTAATAAAGTAAGCGACACTAGGCAAGTCACGGAAAGCAAAAATTGTTTCCAAGCTTTCCTTGTATATTTCAGTGAATACAGGTTCTGGATTACCTTTTTGTAGTTCACCGAATGCTTCGTATAATAAGTCAACTTTGTCAGCAACAGATAAAATACGCCCTTCTAAGGTATCATCTTTTCCTTCGTGTAAACGACGCGTATACACAGCTTGGAGCTCTTTGGGTATTTCTGTGCGAATAAAGTTATCAGACAACGTATCTTCAACGTCAGCTAACATATGACGCAATGTAGCTGATGCATATTTAACAGGAGTTCGGATATCACCAATAAAGCGTTCTGTAATATCATGATTTAGCGCCTTTTCATATAACATACGCCAATCAACCTCATTCCCACTAGCTTCTTCAATGTCCCCAAGAAACTGAGCTGCTTGAGTAACTTTCCACGAATGGGCAGCAACCGAGTGTGGTTGATATTTAAAATATCCAGGTGCACGTGAAATCATTTCTAACTCATTTAGGCCAGATAAATATTGATGCATTCCCATTGATTTATTCCTCCTAATAAAATAAACATTTTAATCATATTACGTGTCTCAGTATAGAAATGCAAGAAAAAAAGCCACATTTCTGTGACTTTTTCTTGCATTAGTATGAACCTAAAATAGTAACTTTATATTTATCACTATCAGCGCTCTTAGTTAAGTATGCTTGCATACCTGTCGATGCTTCAATTTTAATTTTAATTGGTACACCACTAGGTAAGTAATTTGGTGCGCTTTGTGCAATATAATTAGCGAAACTTTCAATTTCAGTTGCTGAATAGAACTGTGTTGAAATTGAAACAATTAGACCTTCTAAATTATTACCATCGTATGAGGCTTGTCCCGTAACAGAAGACAAGTTAGGGAAGAAACCTTCAATGTTATTTGAGAAGTTAACAAAGCTTGAATTAAGCTTGGCACTAACAGACTTATCATCAGCTGTACTTTCTTGCATTGGTAAAACAACAGTTTGATTATCAATATTTGTCCAATTACTTAAGCTATCACCTGACTTTGAAACATTCCAACTATAAAAATTACCACCTGCCAATGAATCATCTTTTGCTTGTGCGTACATTGCAACATAAATTGGTGTGTCATTACTAATACCATTTATATTACGGTAACGCTTAACAATTTCATTAGCCATATTTTGACCTTGTTTAATACGATCATCCTTACTAATGTCTTGGGTAAAATTAGCACCGTATTGTTCTTTTTGATAGGTATCTTGTGTATTCATTGCTAGACCAAGAACAATACCATGGAGTTTAAGATTGTTACCCTCTTTAGTCATGAAGTCTTGTTCTTCAATAGTTTGTAGATAAATTGGGTTACGTTCGTTGTTAAATTTACCATTATCACGAGGGTTTAGTCCGTCTTTATTATCATCAGATTGACGACCTAACCATTCATTAGCTTGATTAGCTATCAAAAATTGTCCTTCTTGGAAAATATACTTTGATGTACTAAAGTGTTCCTTTGAAAAATTTAGTAAGCCATTTTCAAAACTAACTTGATTAAAAGTATTGCTTTCTTGTGATGCTGTAACACCACGCGCTTTACTAGTTAGGTAACGACCATTCTTAATTACTGTTTGATAAGATGAGTTGTCATTTTTACTAGTTACTTGAATCCCTTTTTTTGAATTTGACTTCGTTGTTGCAGGCGCTGTTTTATTATTATGTGTGTTTGAAACAGAAGAAGAATTCTTAGAGAAGAAATTCCCAAAGAAAACTAATGCCGAAATCAGCACAATAACAGCAACAACTGAGGAAATCCATTTTACTGCACGCATACGTGTTCTCCTTTAATCGTCTAAACTGCCTATTAGTTTAGCACATTTTGTTCATTACCACTATCATCCATAGTATCACGTAATTGTTTTTCTGACCAAATTTCAATGCCTAAGTCTTGTGCTTTTGATAATTTGGAACCGGCGTTTTCACCAGCTATTAATAAGTCAGTTTTTTTAGATACTGAACTGGCAACTACTGCACCTTGTGATTCTAACCATGCAGTTGCCTCACGTCGTGAAAATAAAGATAATGAGCCAGTTAGCACAATTTTTTTACTTGAAAACTGTGGATTTTCAACCGCAAGCACTTGAGAAGTATATGTCAAATTAACACCTAACTCCGACAAATCATTTATTAAGCGTTGTGCTTGTTTGGTAGCAAAATATTGCGTAATACTATCACCAATTGTCAATCCAATACCTGGAATTTCAGCAATTTCTTCTGCTGTGGTTTGTGCAATCGATTTAAGATCACCAAATTTAGCAGCAATTGTTTTAGCAGCTTTAGCCCCCACATTACGAATACCTAAACCAAATAATAAGCGTTCAACAGAGTTTGTTTTGGATGTATTAATAGCATTTAATAAATTATTTGTTGCTGTATCACCAAATTTATCTAATACAATCAAATCATCATAAGTTAAACGATATAAATCGGTAACCGCTGTAACTAAATCACGTGATAATAACTGCGTAATAATCTTAGGACCTAGCCCATCAATATTCATTGCATTACGTGAAGCAAAATGTGTTAAGGATTCTTTTACTTGTGCTGGGCACGCTGGATTAATACAACGCATTGCAACTTCACCATCAACATGCACAAGTTCTTGTTGACAGGCTGGGCATGTTGTTGGCAGCTCATAATCAACACTATCAGCAGGACGTTTGTCTAAAAGTACTTTACCAACTTCAGGAATGATGTCGCCTGCTTTATGCAAAGTCACAGTGTCACCAATGCGAATGTCCTTAGATTTTAAATAATCAGCATTATGTAAGGAAGCTCGTGCGACTGTTGTGCCTGCTAACTGCACCGGTGTCATAACTGCTGTTGGTGTAACTGCACCAGTACGACCAACTGTCCATTCAATATTTAAAATAGTTGTTTGCGCCTCTTCAGGCGGGAACTTATACGCAATTGCCCATTTTGGTACTTTAACAGTATTTCCTAGTTCTTCATGATAATGCAAGTTATTTACTTTAATTACGATACCGTCAATGCCATATGATAAACTATCACGATTGTTAGTCTGCGAAATAATATATGATTCAACGTCAGCCAAGGTGGTTATGACAGTGTTAGTTGAATTAGTTGGTAATCCCAGTCCATTTAATCGTTCTAATAAAGCGGATTGACTTGTCACGTCCAAAATGCTGGTCGCATCTACTGCTTGATAAAAGAATGCTGATAAGCCTCTTTGTTTTGTAATTTTAGGATTTAATTGTCGTAATGAACCAGCAGCAGCATTTCTTGGATTGGCAAATGTTGGCAACCCATCACGCTCACGACTGTCATTTAAAGAAACAAATGCTGCTTTAGGCATGTAAACTTCGCCTCGAACTTCAATAGAAATGGGCTCATTTAATTGACTTGGAATGCCATTAATTTGTTTAATGTTTTTGGTAACATCTTCCCCAACATTACCATCGCCACGAGTAGAAGCTTGTACTAATTTACCATTCTCATAAATCAAACTAATTGCAAGACCGTCAATTTTCAATTCAGCATTATAGGATAAAGCTTCAGTAAATGATTTTTGGGTGTTCGTCATCCAATTATTTAATTCATCGAAGGAAAAAACATCACCCAATGACAACATTGGCACTTCATGTGCTACTTTTGGTAATTCCGACTTTACTTGTTGTCCACCAACTTGTTGGGTAATAGAGTCTGCCAGAATTAATTCTGGGAAAGCAGCTTCTAAGTCTTCTAAACGTTTATAGGCTTGATCATACTCAGCATCTTCAACAGTAGGTGCATCATTTTCATAATACTCTTTAGCCCATTGTTGCAACTGATTTTGTAGTGTATCAATTTGCTTAGCTGCTTCATTTACGTCTGTCAATGTTACCTCTGTCACAACCCAATCTCCTATCTATTTTTCAACTTTATTAATGGGTGCAAATGCCGCTAATAAACGTTTAATTCCTTGATTAGGAAACGCAATATCTAATTCTTTATCTTCACCATCACCACTTATTTTGACAACATGGCCAATGCCCCATTTTTTATGCGCTACAGCGTCACCAATAACCCAATCTTTTTTTTCAGCACCAGTACTAATAGTACTTGGTTTTGCTTGACTGACTGTATGGGCTGCTGTTTGACGACTACGTCCACTAAATGTTACCCCTTGTGCAGGTGTGACACGGTGATTAAATGGGAAATCATGCTCATTTATTTGTAACCCAGTACCACTGGATACTTCATTAATAAGCTTGCCGTCAATTTCATCAATAAATCTTGATGCTGGATTATTAGTTGTGCGTCCATATAGTAAACGAGAATAAGCGTTTGTTAGATAGAGCCTTTCTTTAGCACGCGTAATACCAACATAAGCTAAACGTCGTTCCTCTTCTAATTGATCATCGTCAGCTGCTGCTCTTGATAATGGGAAAATATTTTCTTCCATACCAATCAAAAAGACAACTGGGAATTCTAGCCCCTTAGCAGCATGTAATGTCATTAATGTAACTTGATTATTAGTGTTTTCATCAACACTGTCTAAATCAGATACTAAGGCTAACTCACCTAAGAAATCAACATATTTAGAAATGCTTTCTTCAGTTGGTTGATAGTTTTTATCAAATTCTGCAGTAACTGATAAAAATTCCGCTAGATTTTCTAGACGGCCTTCATTTTCTGGCGTTGCAACCTTTTTTAACTGTTCTTCATAACCAGATTTATCTAGAATAGCCTTGGTCAAATCTGTAATGCTTAAATCAAATTGCATTTGCTTTCTAAAGGTTTCAATCATATTGGCAAACGCAACTAATTTATTTGCAGCACGTGCCGGTAGTCCTGGAATCAGCAATGCGTTAGCAGCACTATCCAATAATGTCCAATCCTTTTCTAATGCAAAACGACGTAACTTTTCTAATGAAGTTTGGCCGATGCCACGTTTAGGCTCATTAACAATACGTAAAAAGTTTTCATTATCTGCAGAATTTGTAACCAACGCTAAATAAGCAAGTACATCGCGGATTTCTTTACGATCATAAAATTTTGAACCACCAACTACTGTATAGGGCATATTAGCTTTAACTAAAGCCTCTTCAACACCACGTGATTGTGCATTGGTTCGGTATAGAATAGCAAAATCACGATAATCAAATTTATTATCATGACATGCTTTTTTAATCTCTTTAATTACAAAAAGTGCTTCAGCACGATCAGATTGGCCACGATAATAAGTGATTTTATCACCGTCACCATTATCAGTCCATAATTTTTTAACGATACGCTCATCATTATTTCGAATAACGCTATTAGCAGCATCTAAAATAGTTTGTGTTGAACGATAATTTTGCTCAAGCATAACGGTTTTTGCATCAGGATATTCTTTACTAAAGTTCAAAATAATCTGCATATTAGCACCACGCCAACCATAAATTGATTGATCTGAATCACCAACAACTGCTAAATTACGATGTTTTGCTGAAAGTAAGGTCACTAATTCATATTGCGCATCGTTAGTGTCTTGATATTCGTCAACGTGAACATAAAGGAATTTTTCTTGGTAATAAGATAAAACTTCTTGATCTTTATGTAGCAATTCAATTGTTAACATAATCAAATCATCAAAATCAAGAGATTGTGCAAGTGCTAAGCGATGTTGATATTCTTTATATGTTTTACCAACAATTTCCTCAAAAGGACCTGATGCACGTTTTAAATAATTTTCGGGCCTTTCCATAGCATTTTTCGCATTGGAAATAGCACCTAATACTGAACGTGGTGTAAATTTTTCAATATCAACATTTTGATCTTTTAAAATTCTTTTTACTAATGTGCGTTGGGCGCTGGCATCAATGATTGAAAAATCTTTTTTGTAACCCAATTTATCAATATCACGACGAAGAATTCTAACAGCTAAAGCATGAAATGTAGATACCCAAACAGCATCAGCTTCATTTTCGTCAATTAATTGGCTGATACGTTCTTTCATTTCACGGGCAGCTTTATTAGTAAATGTAATTGCCAAAATTCGCCATGGCATAACATTTAGGTCCTTAATCAAGTGCGCAACGCGATGGGTTAACACACGTGTTTTTCCTGAACCCGCACCAGCCATTATTAGAAGTGGGCCTTCTGTTGTAATAACTGCTTCAGCTTGTTTATCATTCATACCCGAAAGTAACGGATTCATATCATATCTCCTCTTAATCTACGTGTAATAATTAATGACGAATTTTTTTACCCCAGTATTGATATAAGTCAACTTTTAGTGCACCGTTATATAATTTACGTTTCTTAGTGGCTTTTTTACCAAATGCAGTTTCAAATTCTTCATCTGAGGTCAAAATATACTTTGACCAAGTTGGCATATTATTATAAATATAACCCATTTGACTATATAACTGACGGGCAGCGGTCTCATCACCTAGACGTTCTCCATATGGAGGATTAGCAATCAAGACACCATTAATTTTGTCAGTGGACCAGTCAGCAGCGGCTAATTGCTTAAAGGTAATATCGTCACCAACACCAGCAGCCTGGGCATTATTTTTAGCAATTTCAATCATGTTTTCATCAATATCATAACCAGTAATATCTAATGATTCCTCAAAATTGATCATACTGCGAGCTTGTGCCTTTAACGTTTGGCCAATATTTTTGTCAAACCAATCCCAATCAGTAATGTCGAATTCACGATTTAATCCAGGTGCAATATTTCGACCAATTAGTGCAGCTTCAATTGCAATAGTTCCTGAACCAGTTGTTGGATCAACGAAAGGATTATCAGTAAACCAGTGTGCTAATTTAACTAGGGCTGCAGCCATTGTTTCCTTTAATGGTGCGCCCCCTTTTTCAGTACGATAACCACGTTTAAATAAAGAATCACCAGTTGTATCTAAAGTAATCATAACGTGGTTCTTATCAATAGCAGTTTCTAAAACGTAGCGTTGACCAGTCTCAGGTAGATAACTATGTGTATGATATGCTTCAGATAAGCGTTTCACGATTGCTTTTTTAGTAATTGCCTGTACCGTTGGAACAGAGTGTAAAATAGAATTCTTTGAGCGCCCGTTAACTGGGAAAACAGCATCATAAGGTAGTAAATCTTCCCAAGGGAAAGCTTTAGTTTGTTCAAATAATTGGTCAAAGGTTTTGGCATCAAACTCTTGTACAACTATTTTAATACGGTCAGCTACACGCAACCATAAGTTAGCACGATAAATATCTTCAACAGTGCCGTCAAAAAATACACGACCATTTTCTGTTTGGGTAGCATATCCCATTTCTTTTAATTCACGAGCGACTAAAGCTTCCATACCGGCACCCATTGTTGCCATTAATTTAAAATTTTTCATGTTTAGTTCTCTTTCTAAGTTTATACGTTTTATTATAAAGTAGTTTGAAATTTTGGGCAAAATAAAACCGACGCCACAAGGACGCCGGCTACCTAATGTATTGGCTGTAAGCCATGTTTTGTTCCAAATAAAAATTGGCAAAATCTATTTGGTGGTAATCATCTATCTCAAACATTTCTGTTTCCTCGACCATCGCTTCGTTTCGCTAGATCAAACGCCCCTACCAAAGTTTGGGTTGCCCGCTCGTGGGGTTTACCGCGTTCCACCCATCGCATTTCTTTGATGGTTCGTCACTGTGGCACCTTAACAGCTACTAAAATCATAGGCAGTGCCCGTAGATAATTTCACTGGCCGTCAATTACAAGAATTGCCTAGCCTTATTTTTTCAGCTAGCACGAACACTACTAACATCACAGTTAGTGCGAGCATGGACTTTCCTCATGCAACATAAGCTGCACGCAATTACCCACCAATACATCACAAATATCCATTATACACTTAATCTGTAGATTGTGTAGTGCTTTCTGAAATAATTACATCTTCAATATCATGTGCTTGTTCATCTGGTTGATCATCAGCTTTTTCTTGTGGCTTTTTAAATTGCTCAGATGAAGCTTTACCAAATACACGACGTTCTAAGTTAGATAGTCGCTTCAAAATATCCATATTAGTATTCACAGCAGGTGCAGGCGATGCTTTCGGTTCAGAAGTTGGTGTTGCTGAAACTTGCTTTGTTAATTCGGCAACTTGATCCTTTAACTTTTGATTTTGATTCGTCAATTCACCAATATTATTCTGAAAAGCTTGGTAATCAGAAATAATTTCATCTAAATAAGCATCAACATCTGTAATATCATAACCAGTACCAATGCGTGTCTTTTTAAAATCCTTGTTTAGAATTTCTTCCCGAGTATGTTGCACGTTTTCCATCACTTGCACTCCTTAGTTTTCTTCTAATACTAGTTTAACAGCTTTTCAACTAGATGACAAAATTACTTGTATAAATAAATGATTTTTGTGATGATTAATAGTCATAATTTTCTAATTGATATTCATCAGCATATTCTTGTAAACGCTCAAAATCAATTAAACGAACAGGATATTCATGATTGTTTGCATGATTTTGCATTGCATTATATTCAAATTTCGCCCGTGAATTAGGCACTTCCGTATCATAAAAAATAACAGAATGTTCAGTATGTGCTAGCATAAAATTTTGATAGTCTTTGAGTTGTTGCGGGTTTTTATAAGGGGTATTAAATACAGAACTATTAAAATCAACGCCCTCTTTTAAAGCATTCAACTTTAATTGCTTAGTTTCTTTCCAATTTTTCCCAAAATCAATAAAGGGTGTCATCATCGCAATTTTAAATTCAGGAAAGGTTGTTTCTTTTAATTGTAGAGCTTGTTCAACCGCCCATTGCTCAATGCCAAGCTGGCCACCTGTAATTAGCCACTCACAACCGTCATTGATAGCGTTAGTCAAAATCTTATTTAATGCATAATTGATGACAGTTAATTTTGAATCTTTGTTATTAAATATTCCTAATTCGTAGTCACGAAATCCAGTTATCCATATACGATTCATCTCTTGCCTCCTTTTATCTGACGATGGCTATTAAATTCATTGAACCTGTTACTATCCTGCTACATTTGGTATAATAACAAAGATAAAGTTTAATTATAGGAGTTCATAATGGCTTTCAATTATCCGAATGGACATTCTTTTAATCAAAAAGCATTTCAAAAACCAATTGTAAGCTATGGTGCTTCACAGAGCAATCGGGGAATGTCATTAGAACATGATATTAATGAAGCGAATAAATATTATTTGGCAATGGGTCAGGCGGTTATTCATAAAAAACCAACACCAGTCCAAATAGTAAATGTTAGCTACCCTGCTCGTGCAGCAGCGAAAATTACCGAAGCTTATTTTCGGCAAGCTTCAACAACAGATTATAATGGTATCTATAAAGGCTATTATATTGACTTTGATGCTAAGGAGACAACCCACAAACGATCGTTTCCTTTAAATAATATTCATGAGCACCAAGTTAAACATCTAAAGGCAATTGTTAAACAAAATGGATTAGCTTTTATGATTATTAGATTTACCGTTTTGCAAGAAACTTACGTTGTATGGGCAAAATTAATTTTTGAATATTGGGATAATAGAGAAACCGGTCGGAAATCTATTCCCTATGAAGAGATTGCTAAATTTGGTGCATTAGTTGAACAACAATATAATCCAACTACTCCCTATTTACAAGCAGTTGATAAATTACTCATAGAATGTAAAAAAGAAGGAGATAATTTAATATGACAGAGAAAATGTCACGTGTTTCGCGAGGACAGCAGAACACGAATAATAATAAACGGCCGTCTCAACCTAAGAAAACAAATAATGAGAAGACTAATTCTAAATTTAAACGTATTGCAAAGTACACCATTTTAGGTTTAATCATTTTAGCTGTTGTTGGTGGTTTGAGTGGTGCTGGATTATTTGCTTATTATGCATCATCTGCCCCAAAAGTTACGAATGCGGCGTTAGTGGGTACATCACAAACTAAGTTTTTAGATCGTGATGGTAATGTTTTTTATTCGACTGGTTCAAAACGTGAAAGTGCGCGTCAAAGTGAGATTCCTAAACAGATGCGTATGGCAATCGTTTCAATTGAAGACCGACGTTTCTATAAGCACCATGGTGTAGATCCTCGTCGAATTCTTGGTGCCGCTTTTGCGAACGTCACTGGTTCATCTTTGGGATTACAAGGTGGGTCTACCCTAACCCAACAATTGATTAAGTTGACGGCTTTTTCAACGAAGTCTAGTGATCAAACATTGAAGCGTAAAGCGCAAGAAGCGTGGCTAGCTCTAAAACTTGAAAAGCAATATTCAAAGAATCAAATTTTAACCTTATATATGAATAAAGTTTATATGGGTAACGGTGTTTATGGTATGAAGACTGCTGCTGATTATTACTTTAATAAAGATCTTTCTGACTTAACCGTACCACAAATAGCTTTCTTAGCTGGTTTGCCACAGTCCCCTTCTGGATATGATCCCTATTCTAATCCAAAGGGTGCAACTAATCGCCGCAATGAAGTATTAACGGCTATGGCAAATAATGGTGTGATTTCTCAAACTGAAGCGAAAGAATATCGCAATACACCTATCACAGATGGTTTAGCTAAAGAACACGCTTCATTAGATACTGAAGATAATAAAGTGGATGATGCTTATATCACTTCGGTTCGTAATAAATTAACAGATCTTGGTTATGATTTGAATAAAGATGGTTTAGTTGTACAAACTAATTTGGATTCTAAGGTACAACAACGTGCATATGATGTAACGAATACTAATGATTATGTACAATGGACTGATGATATGATGCAAGTTGGTTTGACGGTTACTGACCCTAATAACGGACAAGTTATTGCACAAATTGGTGGTCGTAAGCAAAGTTCTTTGCAAGGAACTAATCGTGCAACAAATACTGGTCGTTCTTCTGGTTCAACTGCTAAACCATTAGTTGATTATGGTCCAGCAGTTGAAAACTTAGATTGGTCAACTAATCATTCATTAAATGATGCACCATACGTGTATCCAGGTTCAAACATACCGGTTTATAATGCTGATCGTCAATATCAAGGTAATATTACGATGCGTAAAGCACTTGCTCTATCACGAAATATTCCGGCAATTAAAACATTACAAGAAGTCGGCTATGATAATTCGGCTAAATTCTTAAATGGCTTGGGAATTCCCATTAAAAGTGACGAACTAGTTGCTTCTAGTGCAATTGGTATCAATGTATCTAGTGAACAGGAAGCAGCAGCTTTTTCAGCCTTTGATAATGGTGGGACTTATTATGAGCCACAGTATATTTCTAAAATTACAGATCAAAGTGGCGCCGTTAAGGAATTTAAAGATTCTGGTAAACAGGCAATGAAAGGCTCAACAGCATTTATGCTAACTAACATGATGAAGTCAGTTATTACTGATTCATATGCTAAGATAATTAATACTTCTGATTATGCACAAGCTGGTAAAACTGGTGTGACAGCCTATGATGATAAATTAAATATGCCGGATGGGTCTGCATCGGATGCTTGGTTTACTGGGTATACAAAGCAAGCAGCAATCTCTGTTTGGACTGGTTACGATCAACCTAATGAACCCGGTCATTCTCTAGCTGCAGGTGAACAACAATTTATCCCATTACGTGTATACAAGGCGCTGATGGATTATATTATGTCAAATGCTAATGCCGATGGCACTGATTGGGAAATGCCAAATAGTGTTAAGAGTACAACGATTAATGGTATTAAAGAGTATTCAGTCGTTGGTGCTAATACTTCAGCAGAGAAGGTAATTAGTCAACCTGTAAGACGAACACCTACAACGCCTAGAAGAAGCAGTAGTTCATCTTCATCAGTCGTTCAAGAACCATCAAGTAGTTCATCTGAGGCTGAAGAACCAGCCTCATCATCAACCTCAGAACAACCGGAGAGTTCATCAGAATCTAGTGAACCAACCTCCTCATCAACTAGCAGTGATGAGAATTCAGAAACAACCTCAAGTGACAGCACGCCTTCATCAAGTTCAGGTGAAAACGAGCAGCCAAGTGAGTCAGTATCACAATAGTTAATAAAAACGAGACAACTAAAAATTTGGTTGTCTCGTTTTTTATTTGAATTTATTCCAATCAACATTAAATATATCGATGTCAAGCGGGATATCAATTGCTTCGTCTGACTGTAATTGTTTGTACTGCTGATGTTTATTTTTTTCATTCGTAATATCATTTAATGAATGATAATTTTTTTTCTGCCATGATACCAAAATAGTTTCAATATATCTTAGGTTTAAGGCACCATTCAAAACAGCTTCTTGGACAGCAGCTTTAATAAATAGTGGCTTAAAATGGTCAATATCAAACCAGTTTTTAATTGTCTCCATTTCAATTTGGCTTAATGGACGTCCAAATTCTTGCTCAATTAAATTATAAATGTCTGCCCGCTTAATTTGACCCTCTTCAGTTGCGGGTAATCCCTGTTTATCAATACGATCGTTTGTACTTTCTTGATTCACTTTAATCTTAAATAAGGCAACGTAAAGGGGCATAAAATCTAGTTCAGTAGTAACCCTACCATCATTAGCATGACGACTATTAAATTTAACTAAGCCTTTCTTGCGCATTTCTTCTAAATGAGAAAATACCTTTTTAGCTGACCAACCTAATACTTGACCAATTTGTTCTGTGCTAGGTTCTAAATCACCATGATCAGCGCCCATTTTGGTTTGAATATATACTAATAATTCATCATTGTTCAGGCCGATTTCACGATAATGTTGTAATAAAAAATTATTCAACGTTGTTTGACCTGACTTTAAAAACGACATCAAATTGTTTTGATCAATTTCCATTTTTTGACACCTTTTCAATATAATACTTAAATTTGTTCATAAAATAATAAGATTATCCAAATGGAAAACCTTGATTTGTTAATTTTCATTACGTATTTTTAAATAAATTACCAATAGTAGTAACAATTAATACCGACTAATATTGGTAAATGAATAGTTTGTTGATTAACAACCCTTATTAAAATAATACCATCTAGCATACCATATATCATTATGTTAAGAAATGGTGATTCGAATGATGAGTTATAGCTCATACTAGTAACACACGTTATTTTTAGTTAAACAACTATAGATATTGAATTTATGATGGACTTTTGATAATTTTTTATTTTAAGTCCCATTGTATAAAATAATTACTAAAGTCTTCTACATGTTCCCTTGTTATTATACCTAAAATAAAAATCACTAATTTGGTTGTTAGGCATAATAAAGTTATCAACCAACTAAATTTTTAGATAAAATATAGTAAAAACTTGGTTACTTTTTTGTGGGAAAATTGTGGGAATTTTAGCGTATTTTGTCGAATATTATCGTACATTACAGAACAAATAAAAACCGCTACAAACATTGCCATAACAGAGTTTGTAGCGGTTTAATAGTATTTGTATTCAGCTTATGGCCATAGTCTGTTCATTGTGCGTGGAAACGGTATTGCTTCACGAATATGCTCTTCGCCAGTGATCCAAGTTACAGCACGTTCTAGTCCAAGTCCAAATCCAGAATGAGGTACAGAACCATACTTACGTAAATCTAGGTACCATGAGTATTCATTAAGATCAAGACCTTGCTCTTTAATGCGCTTCTCTAGATAATCATAATCAGTATCACGCTCAGAGCCACCAATGATTTCACCATAACCCTCAGGTGCTAACAAGTCAGCAGAAATAACAACGTCATCACGATCAGGATGGCGTTTCATATAAAAGGCTTTAATGGCCTTAGGGAAATTAGTAATAAATACCGGCTTTGCAAAATGGTTTGCTAAGAAAGTTTCCTCAGGTGAACCAAAATCAACCCCCCATTGCACATCAAAGTCATTATCTTGCAATAACTTAATAGCATCATCATATGAGACACGTGGATATGGTAATTGTGTATATGACTTTAATAGATCTTTATCACGACCTAATAGATCCAATTCATATTCATTACGGTCCAAGACAGCTTGAATTAAGTAAGCAATGTAACGTTCTTGAACTTTTAATGAATCTTCTTGAGTCATCCAAGCCATTTCAGGTTCAATCATCCAAAATTCTGTTAGGTGACGACGTGTCTTTGACTTTTCGGCACGGAAAGTTGGCCCAAAAGTGAAAACCCGTCCGAAAGCCATGGCACCAGCTTCGGCATATAATTGACCTGTTTGTGAAAGGTATGCATCTTCGTCAAAATATTCAGTGTGGAACAATTCGGTTGTTCCTTCAGGTGCTGAACCTGTCATTAATGGTGAATCAATTTTAATAAACCCTTCTTTATTAAAGAATTCGTATGTCGCAGCAATCAAAGTATTACGGATACGTAGTACAGCAAATGGCTGAATGTGACGTAAATATAAATGACGATGATCCATTAAGAACTCTGTTCCATGTTCTTTTGGTGTAATTGGGTATCCCTCTGATTCACCAACAACTGTTAAATCTTTGATTTGCATCTCGTAACCAAATGGTGAGCGCTCATCAGCAACAATTGTCCCAATTAAATACATGCTTGTTTCTTGTGTAAGAGCCTTTGCTTTAGAAAAAATATCTTCACCAACATTAGCTTTAACAACAACACCTTGGAAGAAAGCCGTACCATCACGTAATTGCAAGAATTGCATCTTACCTGATCCACGTTTATTTCTTAGCCATGCACCTAAACGGACTTCTTGGCCAACATAATTTTTCGCGTCTTCAATGCGAATTGTTTCCATTATTTTGAGCTCCTTTATGGTTAATAAATATTTTATAAATGACGAATAGTCTGTACTTGTTTACCATTTGAAAATTGGTATGTGATAAAGTTTAAATTGTCATCTTTGTCAATAAAAGTAACTTGCCAAACTGGCACTTTTTCGTATATTGCTAAACCAATACTAGTTACTTTTTGTGGATTAAATTGTTTATCTACTAATTTTCGAACGTCTTTTTCTGACAAACCATCGGCCATATTTATAGTTGTTAGTTTATTTGATTTTCCACGAGCAATAACACCAACTTGTTCGTGCTTTTTATTTTCACCGATTGCACTATAATATGTGTTTTGCCGTGAAATACGATAAAATTTTGATACAGAGGATAACTTATTCGATTGCTTAGCAACTTTTGTTATGCGCTCTTTGGCAGTATCAATAGGGCTTTGCGCTTTTTCTAAAATTGATATACCAATCAAAATGATGACTAAAAATATTAAGATACCAAGTAACCAGTGTCGAAGCCGCTTACCACGATATCCGTGAATTGTTGATCGCATACGCATCTCCATGTCACTAAGCTCCTTTATAATAAATACTCTTTACCCACTATAAAAACAAACCACTTATTACTTTACCAAATTTTTGTTCCTTATTAAAGATGTTTATGTTCTTCTGCAAAAAAATTCTGTAAAGTTGGGACGATTTTATCATCAGTTAGTTCTTTTTGCGGTAGATTTGTTGGTAACATTTTGCGTAATGTTTTACCATATGCCTTCGTTAAAATACGAACATCATAAATAATAATGGCACCATAATCTTCTGGTGTTCTTATTAAACGACCAATACCTTGCCTTAATCTAAGAACTGCTTTAGGTAAGGTACTTTGGTAAAATGGTTGCTTACCTTGAGCAGTTAAAACCGCTTCCTCTGCTTTTTGTAGCACTGTATCTGGACGGTCAAATGGTAATCGTGCAATAACAAGTAATCGTAATTGGTCACCTGGTAAGTCAATGCCTTCCCAGAAACTGGCAGCGCCTAACACCACAATATTTTTTTCGGACTGCATACGTTTCCTAATTTTACCACGCGTCCCAGTTACGCCTTGCGCCAAAATTGTTAACTTACTTTGCTGTAGTTTTGGGTTAGCTTGCATTTGATTGTACACTTGTTGAATCATTTCCAAAGAATTAAACAAAACTAGTGTATTTTTATTTACAGCTGTTGTGACGTTGACTAATTGATTTGCTAAATAGTTTACAAAATGCTTATCTGTTGGTGCTGGTGCATTTTTAACCATCAAAAGTCTAGCCTGCTTTTCAAAATCAAAAATATCAGGATAATGACGTACCGTTGCTGTTTCTTTATCTATATTTAATCGATCATATAAATAACCTGATTTCGTTGATGTAAATAAAGTTGCACCGATAATTGTTGGTGGCATGAAATGAGGATAAACTTTTTCTTCAAAATAATTTAATGTATGTAATAATCCACCACTTAACTTTAAATTACTACTATCATGATTTGGCGCATCAGTTAACCAAAAAATACTGGCCTTCGGAAAATCAACCAAGTCTTGTTGGAAAATTGTCAATTGTTTTTCATATTGACTAATACTATCTAATAAACGCCTAAAATCAGCTAATTGTTGTCTTTCTCCTAGTGAAAATGCAATTTTAGAATCACTAAATTGTCCTAATAAAATTTGTAATGAATCTTCTAAATGCAATACTTCTTTATGGATACTAGTGACATGATTTGCTTGATCAACCCAAAACTGAGCAAAATCATTATTGGCCAAAGCAATTTCGTATTGGCCCTGTGTTGCTGGCATTTTTTTATTTAATAAAAAACGTCGGTATAAAGCAACTTGTAATTGCGGAATTTCATTTGAGATGATTTCTAAAGATTGCAATAAATGATTTTTTAATCGTTCACCACCAATAATACGGTGCAAAATATCACCAATAGCTGGTTTAGTGTCTTGTAGAATTAAATTGATTGCTGTTTGCACTCGAGCTAGCCATGTTTGAATTGGTAGCTGATGGCGACTTTGATCTAAAACAGCTGAAGGTAAGTTTTGCGCTTCATCAATTACTAAATAAGGCTTATTTTTTTGATCACCTAATTCACTTGCATATTCTGCTAAATAATTATGGTTAACGACTAAAAATTGCGCTTGTTTTGCTAAAACATGTTGTCTTTCAAAAAATTCGTAACCATAGAATGGTGAGCCTGTCGGATTATTAGCATTTTGTGATAGCTTTGCGATAAATTTTTGTTGTGCATTCATTAAATGCAACTCATCAAAATCACCACGAACTGTTTCGGTTAACCACACTAAAATTTGTGCTTTAATAAACTGTAATGATGTAGTCCCTTCATCAATTTGCAATGAGCGTTTAAAACTTTGCAAATTCAAATATTGACGCCGTCCTTTTAGACTAACTGCCCGAACTTCAAAAGGTAAAATATCATGTAATGTCGTATTAATCGTTTCAGTAACCTGTGTTTGCAAGGTAATAGTTGGTTCCGTAATAATAACTTGTTTGTCTGAATCATTAGCTAAATAAGCAAAAGGTAACAAAAAGCCGAGTGTTTTGCCCATACCAGTTGGTGCTTCTGCAACAAAAGCAGATTCTCCTGGCACTGTTGAAAACGTTGGCTTTGTATAGTGTTTCTTTATGGCATTCATCAATTTAGCTTGTTGCTCACGGTACGTTAAAGTTTCGCCATACAGTTGTTGTTTAGCTGCACGTTTAGCCGGATAAGACATATTTTTTGTGTTACTTAATGGCTCAGGATCACTGAAACGATGAATTGCTAGCCCATCTATTACTTGTAAGTGTTTTGATAACGGTTGACGTAATGACTTTGCTTTTAACAGTGCTTTTTCAAACAATTCTTTAGAATCCTTTGGTAATACCAAAGGTAAATCTACTAAAGATTGTAAGGTCACTATCGGTAATGATTCTAGCCGAGTGATGATTTTAATTAATAAAGCAGCTGTTGCTAAAGCGTCACTATCTGCTTGATGAGGCCGCCCATGAGTTAAGGATAAATAAGTTGTCAAATCTACTAAGCGAAAGCCTGGCGCTGTTGGCCACACAATTTGACTTAAGGTAACAGTATCTAAAGCTACCAAGTCTAATTCACGCAACCCTGCTCTTTTAAATTCGGCATTTAAGAATGGTAAATCAAAATTGACATTGTGCGCGACAAAAATGGTTCCTGACAACATGGTATGAATTGATTCAGCAATATCTGAAAACAATGGCGCCCCTTCTACCATATTTTGTGTGATACCTGTCAACTGCACAATATTTCGTGGAATAATTTCCCTTGGATTTATTAAAGTTGAAAATTGATTAATAATTTTTTTGTTTTGTACGAACGCAATCGCAATTTGAATGATGCGACCTGATTCGCTCGTTGTACGAGTTGTTTCTAGATCAACAACTGCATAGATGTCTTTATTTAGCATCGAAACGCACCACGACTTTCTCTTATAATCTTAGGTAAATTATAGCATATTTATACAGCTATATTTATGTAATCTGCTATTGGATTATGTCACAATCATATAAAGCATATTCTAATATACTTTGTTAAGAATCGTGTAAAATTAAAAGGGATACATATATTTAAGCTTATAATTATATGATGTAATTAGCCTATGAATTTGATATGATTAAAAAAGCTACAATAAAAATAGAATGGATTGGTAATTTCAAAGTGAAAAAACCAGGAATCGGCGTAAGCCATGCCAAAGTTATTTTACTTGGCGAACATGCGGTCGTTTATGGCCAACCAGCCATTGCACTTCCCTTACCGGATTTGGCAATGACTGTCAAAATAGAACCACGCGAAGCAGGACAGGTAATCTTGTCTCAATCCTATCGCGGTTCATTAGAAGCAATGGCAGAAGTTTATGAAGGTATTCGTCAGCTGATCATCAGATTATTACGGTACTTTGATGCAGCAGATTTGCCTTTTACGATGACCATTACTTCTAACATTCCACAAGAACGTGGTATGGGTTCATCCGCAGCAACAGCTATTGCAATTGTTCGTGGTTTGTTTGATTTTTTCAATAAGCCTCTTTCAAAATCAGAATTACAACGTTGGGCAAGTATTGAAGAATCAATTACTCATGGGTCACCTTCAGGTCTAGACACTGCAACGGTTGCTAATGACCAAGCAATTTGGTTTGTTAAAGGCGAACAACCCCAAAAAATAAATGTATCACTAGATGCAACACTTATCATTGCCGACACAGGTATTCAAGGACAAACAGGAATGGCCGTGGCAGTTGTGCGTGAACATCTTTTTAATGAACCTAAAACGACACAGCACCATATTGATAAAATTGGGGAAATTGTTAAAAATACTCGTATTGCTATTTCGGAGAATAACGTCCTTAAATTAGGGCAATTTATGAATAAAGCACAAAAGCATTTAGAAGCTTTGGGTATTTCTCATCCTAAATTGGATGAGTTAATTTCAGCAGCTCGCAATGCTGGTGCGTTAGGCGCTAAACTTACTGGTGGTGGTGTTGGTGGCACAATGATTGCACTAACTCAAAATGCCGAGCAAACAACTAATGTTTTAACCGCGTTAGAAGCTGCCGGTGCGCATGAGGTTTGGACACAAACGTATAGTCATTAATCATTTTTAGCATTAGGAGTTTTTAAGATGCATTTTACAGCACGTGCGCATACAAATATCGCATTATTAAAATATTGGGGTAAAGCAGATACTGCTATCATAACACCTACGACGACATCAATATCTTTGACGCTTGATGAATTTTATACAGATACAACTGTTTGGTTTGATGAAAGTTTAACAGCTGATAAATTTATCTTAGATAATGAAATTATAACTGGACATGCCCTGCAAAAAGTTAGTCGTTTCCTTAACATTGTGCGACAACAAGCAGGTATTGCTAGTTATGCATCAGTCATTTCAACTAATCATGTGCCAACGGCAGCTGGCTTAGCATCATCAGCTTCAGCATTTGCAGCCTTAGCTGGTGCTGCTAGTAAAGCAGCTGGGTTAGATTTAACTTTAACAGAACTTTCGCGTCTAGCCCGTCAAGGATCGGGTTCGGCAACCCGATCAATTTTTGGTGGCTTCGCGCAGTGGACACCAGGCAATGATTTAACATCAGTAGGTTCTCCATTACTAGCTGATGCAGATTGGCCAATTCAGTTGATGACGGTTGTTATTAATGATCAACAAAAAGAAGTTGGTTCTCGTGCCGGCATGCAACATGCTATGACAACTTCCCCTTTTTACGATTTATGGGTGAAAACAGCTAATGAACAAGTCAATCAAATGATAACTGCAATTCATGAGCATGATTTAATGACTATTGGCCAAATAGCAGAAGCTAATGCGCTTCAAATGCATGCAACTAATATGACAGCCGTTCCCCCATTTAACTATTTAACTGATAAAAGTTGGGAAGTTATTTTGATGGCTCAAGAATTACGACAAAAAGGAATTCCTGTTTATGCCACAATGGATGCCGGACCAAATGTCAAATTAATTTCTAATCCTGCTGATACTGAGGTCATTAAAGAAGCGCTGTTAGCAATTGTTTCAGATAATCAAGTTATTAATGCGCACCCAGGACCGGGAATTCAAATCAATGCAGGAGACTCCATATGTTAGTGACGGCACAAGCGCCTGGTAAATTATTTTTAATTGGTGAATATGCGATAACATTCCCTTTCCAAAGTGCAGTCGCCTTTGCAGTTGATAAGTATGTTACCGTAACAGCTGAAGCAAATGATACACGAGTGGTAGATATCACAAGTGACCAACTCGGCAACTTAAAAATACCTTTTGAACACTTACAAAAATCACTTACCATGGATAATTGGCAATTAGTAAAAAGAACGATAGCTGTTTTATATCAATATTATTTTAAAAATATTGCTGTTTATAAAGGATTAAAACTTAATATTACAAGTGATTTAACTTTTCAAGGTAAAAAATTAGGATTAGGATCATCTGCCGCAGTAGTGATTGCGCTTATAAAAGCATTTAATAAAGTATTTAATTTAAAATTGTCAAAGCAAGAACAATTTAAATTAGGTGCCATTGTTATGCTCACCCTACCGCAATTTTCTAAAGGATCAATGGCTGATGTTGCTGTGGCAACTTATGGAGATGTTTTGTCTTATCGTAAATTTGATGATGCCTTTGTGAAACAACTATTAACTAATGGCACAGATTATGCAACGATTATGCAACGTGATTGGCCTGGTTTGGATATCAAAATTTTGCCATGGCCTGATGATTGGCAAATTGCAATTGGTTGGACAAAAACACCCGCTGACACACAAGCGATATTGAATCATGTTATGTCATCTGAAAAAATAGCAACCGCAAAAGAAGAACTTGTCCTAACAACAAAGCCGCTCATTGATAAATTTATTTCGGGTCTTGAAAATAACGACTTTGAAATGGTATCTCAAAGTATCCTTTTAAATGCTATTAACATTACTAATTACACGAATGCAGTGGCAATTAATTATTTAACAGACAGCTTAACGAATGCCCTTAATATAGCCAATGCCTTACATATACCAGCAAAAATTTCAGGGGCTGGTGGTGGTGATAACGTTATCGCAATTACAACTCATAATGAAAATAAAGAAAAATTACAAAAGGCCTGGCAACGCTCTGGTATTATCCCACTACCCTTGCATATCGCAACTTTAGGAGAATAAGCAATATGGAATCAGCACACGCACATCGAAAAGATGAACACTTGGCATTATCTGAAGCTGAGTATCGACAACAGCAACCAGTATCATCGTTAAAACAAGTTCGTCTCATTCATAATAGTTTACCTGAAATAAACATTGCTGATGTTTCTCTTGCTGTGAGAGATGAAAAGTTTAATTTTACAACACCGTTTTATATCGAAGCGATGACTGGTGGTAGTAATCGAACAGGTAAGATCAATCAGCAACTTGCTCAGGTTGCTCGTCAAACTGGTATCGCCATGGCAGTTGGTTCGCAGAGTGTGGCACTAAAAGATAGTGATGCTATTGAAAGTTTTACAGTCGCTCGTCAAACTAACCCTGATGGCTTTATTATGGCAAATATTGGTGCTGGACATCATGCTAAAGCTGCACAGCAAGTTGTTGATATGATTGGAGCTAATGCTTTAGAAGTTCATTTAAATGTCCCACAAGAAATTGTGATGCCTGAAGGTGATGCAGAATTTATTTGGTTAGATAATATTGCTGATATTATCCAAACTGTTAATGTGCCTGTCATCATTAAAGAAGTTGGTTTTGGTATGAGTGCTGAAACCATTCAAACTTTATATAATATGGGTGCTGAATACGTTAATATCGGGGGCCGTTCTGGCACTAATTTTGCAGTTATTGAAGATAGACGTAATCGTGAACAACATAAAAGTTTTGATTTTCTATATGATTGGGGCCAAACAACAGCGGAAAGTTTATTAGAGGCACAATCCTTAACGAAAGCCCCTATTATTTTCGCTACGGGGGGTGTTCAAGATCCCTTGGATATTTTAAAAGCCCAAATTATGGGTGCAAAAGCAGTCGGTGTGGCGGGTCATTTTCTACATACTGTCCTCCAAGCTGGTCCTGAGGGATTGGTTGACGAAATTTTAAATTGGCAACGACAATTAAAAAAATTATACGCATTAGTTGGTGCTAAATCAGCAGATGATTTAGCAAATGTGCCCTATATTTTATCTTCAGAATTATTAAATTATAAGGACCAACGACATTTATAAAATTAACGTTTTATTAGCGTTTTAAAAGTTTTTCTAAAGCAGGTAAATTGAACCTTCATTTTATCTGCTTTTTTTACTTACATTCTTGATAATGTCGTAAAATAAAAATATGAAAAACATGTTAACAGAAAGTATTCGTCAACAAACTGATGATCAAATAATAGATGCAACGCTGACCTTGTTGCAAAGCCAATCTTATGACCAACTTGCAGTTACTGAAATCACTCGCAAGGCAGGCGTGTCACGGATGGCTTTCTATCGCCACTTTGGTACAAAAGAAGCTGTCATCCAAGCTATTGTTATGCAGTTAACGCAAGACTTTGAAAAAGAAGCCGATGAACTTCCCTTAAATGCAGAAGCTATTTCACGTGCCTTCTTTGGCTTTATTAAAGCAAATGGTATTGCAATTGCTGTTCTACTAAATGCCGGCTTACGCGAACAATTCTACCCACCTTTACGTGATATCTTACATGGGTTATACGCTAAAGGCATCCAAAATGCAGCAACTGTTAATCGCTCTATTGATTACGTTTCAGACTTTATTGCTTCTGGTATGCTGGCTTTAGCTATTCGATGGATTGCAACTGGAGCACATGAATCAATTGATCAAATGGTTCAAATTGCTAATAATATGACTAGTGCACATCAAGCTAGCATTTAGCACCTAATAAAAAAGGTATTGATAACCAATCATGTAAATGATTGTGATTATCAATACCTTTTTTATTATACCTATTTACGGTTTTGTTTACCCGCATTACGACCACCCTTTGAACTATTATGTTCTTGGGTTGTAGTCGTAATATCTTTACGGCTACCGTTTTGTTGCTGTTGTTGTTCTTGAGCGGCCTGCATTGCTTCTGCAAAACGACCGGAAGGCTTTGCTTGAATTTTACCAGCTAATGCATCATCAACGACATCTTTGACTTCAAAAGTAGCATTAACTTGGGCCTTCAAGCGTGGACGCCAAACAATTATAATTAGTGTTTGAAGAATCATAACCAGTGCACCTGCAAAGAAGTACAATGCAATACCAGCATTGGTTACCCATGTCATAAATAGCATCATAATTGGCATAACATACATCATCATTTGCATTTGCTTCTTTTGTTCAGCAGGAATACCAATTAGTGATAGATATGCCTGAATACCATAAGCGATCGCCGTAGCAATGGCTAAAATTGGCGCATGTGAGGCTAAATTAATACCAAAAAATGTTGCGTGCGCAATTTCATTTGAGTTTTTAATAGCAGCGTACAGACCCATGAAAATCGGCCATTGAATGATTAGTGTCGCAAAGTTCATACCACCAAGCAATGATACATTATTTTCACGATATATTGTCATCATTGCTTGTGATGCTAACATTTGTTCTTCTTGAGATTGTGCACTTTTTTGTGCTTCTTGAACCTTTTTTAATTGTGGTTGTAATAAACGCATTTTTTCTTGTTGAATTGTTGCGTTACGTTGCTGGTGTATCATCATTGGTAACAAAATCAAACGGACAACCAATGTCAAAATAATAATTGACCAACCAACGGCATTGATACCACCAATTGCTGTCTCAGACCAGTGCATAAAGTCTGTTAGTGGCCCTTTTAAGAAGTCAGCATGTCCTGTAACAAACAAAACAACTAATACAATTAATAGTATCGGGGTTAAACCTTTAATTTTCATGAAGTATTTTTTCCTACCTATTCATTTTCGTATTCTCTTATTTCAAATAACAATTATATCATGAAATGTATGATATATTTAGAATTTTTATTGTGATTAAAACGACATCTATTTTATGAATTAAATTTATTAATTATCGACTCAATATCTTTAATAATGAGCGACATCGTGCCATCCGGTTTATTAATAAATTCTACTTTACTTTTATCTTGATAGATATCCATTGGAATTGAAATTTCAATTCCTGAATCTAATTTAAATCGTTGTAAACGATATTTTTTCTCAATGCGTTCGGTATTGGGAACATTAATATCAGGTTCTAATTTTTTGGTATCCATAATTTGTTGATACGCTTGCTGTGCAGATATATTGCCTTTAAAAACGGATTCAGCTATTGCTGAAGTTTTAATTTCGCCATCATCTTGAACAGTATCAAAAATAGTATTTTGTGTTTCAGCTAAGACTTCATGTTCAGGCATATCGAATTTATTAGCAACTGATTTGACAGCTTGTTTGATAACTTGAATGTTATCTTTAGTTGAATTTTCAGGATGAATTTTTAAAAAGTTTTCAGAAAAATAATTTGTTCGATGACCGTCAATTAGATATTTTTTTTCGATTAACATATAAATGCCACTCATTAAATTAATGATGATTCCTTCATCAACCTTTTGAGTTGCTGCGGGTAAGACAGCTTGGTTTAACACAAGGTTATTAACAAGCTTTTCATCTTGGTATTCTACTGCATGTGTGTAGCGTGGCGTAAAATTTAATTTTAAAATGCTGAAAAAATCGTCAGCACCCTCTGAAAATTCTATAACTAATAAGTCACCAGCTGGAATCGTTTCACTTGGCGCAATGACGTCGAATAATTCTTCTGCTAAAATCGTTGCTTTTGTGGCAAACGATTGATTATTAACATCAGAAATTTTATTGGTAATGTCATCATTATCCGTTAATTGTCCTGTTTTATAATCACTATTTTTAAACTTTTCAATTAATTTTTCAATGTATTCATGCAAACTAGGTTGATTAAGATCTAATTCATCCTGAGATGCAATTAAATTACCACTATTTTTATCTAGTACATGCAAAATAACGTGTTTTATAATCATATTATTCCTTTACAGTAGAAAAGCAGGTTAATAACTCGCCTGCTCTTCTACTTATTTTTATCTTGATTTTTAATAGGCAACGTAATTCTAAAAATAGAACCCTGCCCGATAGCAGATTCTAATTGAATTTTACCACCATAACCTTCAACTAACTTTTGAGCAATACTTAGGCCTAAGCCATTGCCTCCTTGTTTACGAGAACGTGCTTTATCAA
Organism: Weissella sagaensis; assembly: GCF_010306265.1. Lineage (NCBI taxonomy): Bacteria > Bacillati > Bacillota > Bacilli > Lactobacillales > Lactobacillaceae > Weissella > Weissella sagaensis. Next base: position 300,729 of record NZ_BLKA01000002.1, read on the forward strand.
CACGGTAAAATCTATCAAAGACCCGACTCGCATCTTCAGGACTAATTCCTTCACCAAAATCTTGCACTGCTAATTCAACTAATTTACCTGAACGTGAGGCAGCAAAATGAATTTCACGACGTTCTTGACTATATTTAACAGCATTGTCAGATAAAATGATTAAAATTTGTTCTAAATGATCACGATTCATATTAACAATAGTTGGACCCTTTAAATCATCATCAATTCTAAAAGTAAAATCTGGATGAATCATCTTAAAATTAGTATAGATACCGTTTATTAATTCTTTAGCATCAGTATCACCTTCACGGAAAGTCAATTCAACTTGATCAGCTCTGGTTAAGTCTAACATTTCAGAAACTAAACCTTCCATACGACTAATTTCTTGTAAGGATGCACTAATTGACTCATCTAAAATTTTTGGATCATCTTTTCCCCAACGGTTCAACAATTCCATATGTCCTTTTACGATGGCAACTGGTGTCCGAAGCTCGTGAGAAACATCTTCAACGAATTGATGTTGTTGTAGGATAAACCGTTGCATTTTATCAAGCATATCATTTAATAAATTAGATAAGTCGGTTAATTCATCTGGTTTACGGCCGTCTGTACTAACGCGGACTTGGGCTTGTGGGTCACGATTAATTGTATCAACTGTTTTTTTAATGCTATCCATTGGCCGTAGAAAGAAACCAGCGAGCCAATAACCCCAAAGTGCAATTAAAAATATTCCTAAGATAATCAAAATTGTAATAATTGAATAAACACGATTAAATGTCTTATGATAGGCTGTCAAATGATTCTCAATAACAACATGACCAATAATTTTATGATTCGCATCACGAAGCTCCTGATGACCAACTAACATTTTAGTACCTTTTATTCGTTCAACACGAACAATTCGTTTGTTCGTTTCATGGAACGGGGTTGGTTGGTCTCCAACTGGATAAACTTGGTTATGCTTTTGATCATACACACGAATCGTATAGTCTTTACGAGCGACTTGTTGCAATACCGGATCGTTGACCACGTCATTAAAATCTTTACTATCCGGTTGTAATACTTGATCAATTTTAGTTGGTAACAATTGTGAGGCATTAATATTTTGCAAACGATTTGTAACGGCATTCAATGAACTAGTTACCTGATGTCTTTCTGTTGACATCATTTGCGTTGCAAATGCTTGCATGACAAACCATGTAAATATAATAAATATTAAAAAAACACCAACAACAGAACCAAGGGCCCATTTCCATTTTAAGGAAAGCCCCTTTTGTTGTGGTGTTTTCTCAATAATGGATGATGATCTACCCATTAATTTTCCTCCAAATTACTGACGCATAACGTATCCAGTACCGCGAACCGTTTGAATATAAGATGCTCGTGAATCAGGTTGATCAATCTTATTACGAAGATAACGAATATAAACATCCACAACATTTGTTTCAATTTCAGAATCGTATCCCCAAACCTTTTTTAGTAGTTCCTCACGAGATTGTACAACGTTGATGTTTTCCATCAAAATCAAAAGTAATTCATATTCACGCTTGGTTAAGTTGATAATTTCGTTACCACGACGAGCAATACGATTTTCTTTTTCAACAGTCAAATCACGATATCGCACAACACTTTGATGCGTGCTGTGTTCTTCTGTTTCAATATCAATACGACGTAACAATGCTCGAACACGGGCTAATAATTCTTCGATTGCAAAAGGTTTTACAACATAATCATCAGCACCATAGTCCAAACCTGATACACGATCAATAACGGAATCACGAGCGGTCATCATAATAATTGGTGTGTTTTTTTCTTCACGCAAACGACGTGCAACTTCTAAACCACTTAGTTCTGGTAACATTAAATCAAGTAAAATTAAATCATAATCACTTGCTAAAGCGGCATCTAAACCACCACGTCCATTATCTTCAACATGGGTTTCATACCCTTCATGCTGTAACTCTAGCTCAACAAAACGAGCTAAGTTTTCTTCATCTTCAATCACAAGCACACTACTCATACGCTATACCTCTGGTTACTTTCTTACAGGATACAATCATATCCCGATAATGACATATTTACTTTTATCATAACATGACTTTCTCATAAATCATAGCTTTTCCCCACTAGTATGGTGTTTTTGCCGTTTTTGATAAAGTAAAAAAATGCCAATTGTGACGGGTAATGTTAGTAAAACACCTAATAATGCATATAATAATGACAACATTGAAGATGTAAATAGTTTAGCATTAATAATCTCACCAAAAGTGTATTGCAACTTACCAAACAATACGGCCAAACTTAAAAAATCCGCTAAAAATCCAAACAATACAGTATTAACAGCCGTTCCAATAATCTGTTTTCCTAGTACTTGACTGACATCAATTAAATCCTTATTACTAATATTTGGACGTTCATTTAATAATTCGCCGACCCCTGTTGTAATGGCAACAGATGCTTCTGCAATGGCGCCTAATGTTGCTAATAAAGCTGCCACAATCCCCAATGTACCAAAATCAATATTAATTGCTAAAGATAATCCTTCTAAATCTTCTGAATTTTCTTCAGCAAACCCTTGGGCAATTACAAGATGTTCAGTTGGTAAAATAACAACTAATAACATAATCATTACTAAAAAACTTGCTAATAGTGCAATCGTTGTGGTTCGTTCATCAGCACCAGCACTTAAAACAGTGACAGTCAATAAGCAACTTCCCCCAATTAAGAGTACCCAAAAAGGATTGAATTGAAAGCTGATTAAAAGCATCATGACAACCAAGATTGCAAAACTAATCCATAAACTAATAAAGGCACCAATACCTTTTACACCACCTACAACTAACATTAAGACAAATAGAATAATTGATAACATCAATAAAACACTCATGCTTATATTTTTGCCCCCATTTTCTTTTGTCGCCACTTATGTAAAATCCATACCCAAAAAATACCAGCTGGCACAGTTAACACAATACCAATTGCGCTAATCAACGTTTGTACCATGCCTAACGATAAATTCATTGTATAAGTGAACCCCCAATTATTACCATTTCTTAAATATAAAATGGCCATTGGAATTTGTTCAGCAATGAAAATTAAGAACAGCGTATTACTTAAAGCTCCAAAAATTTCTTGTCCAACATGACGACCAGTAATTAAAAGCTCTTTAATACCAATTTCTGGGTGCTCACGTTCCAAACTAAACAAAGTTGCTATCATATCAGTGGCTTCATCCATGACAGCTCCTAAGACACCTACTAATGTCATTGATAGAAACATTGGCTGTGGCAATTGCGTGATAAAAGACATTAATTCAAAGTGCAAGCCTTTCCCGTTAGTGACATTAAAGACCAATAAGCCAATTAACATTGCAGCAGTTGTGGATGTTATGACGGTTAACAAAACAGTCCAGGTTAACCGACTCTTGATGCCCATAACAAAGATTAGCGTTAACATTGATGCAACAATACTAAATAGAATAAATAGCCAAAAAATATTTGCCTCTTTGGTTACGAAGTTCAAATAAATTGTTCCAATAAATAAGATGACATTGATTATAAGTGACAATATCATGAAACTACCAGCTTTACCCATTGATATAATCAAAAGCCCCATTACCATAATTAAAATAGGAATCCAAAAACTATCACGTTTAAAATTTTTAAGGCCCCAAGCTTTTTCGGATTTAGCTAAAAAAATCTGATCATGTTTATTTAATGGTTGTGTAATAGCTTGGGCATCGTCATAACTATTAATAAATGAAACTGTTTTACCTTTATTTTGGGTATTTAACAGTTTAACAGACACTTTTTGGTGATGTTGCGTTACTTTATTGCCATATTGATCTTGAAGCGTCTTAGAAGATACTTGCTTGACTGATGTCACTTCACCGATACTATCTTGATACCAACTTGCATTATGACGTAAGACAACAAAGCTGGTAAGCATCAATATTAGTAAAACTAGTAACTTTAAAAAAAAGTGGTTAATTTTTTTTGTGTTCATTAATCAAGCTCCCGACGATTATCGCCAGCCATTTGCACTTCTTTTGATAAATATCTAATGCGTTGCATTAAACGTTCTGCTTTTACGGGTTCAGCCCCGTCTTTAGTGATTGTAAAATGTTCTTTTTCTAATTGTTTCATTGAGAAATTCGATGTAAAAAAGGTTGTCAATTCATTTTGCATACGATATTCCAAAATAACACCTAAAATATCATCACGAACCCATGCTGTTAATGATTCTGCCCCAATATCATCAATAACGAGAATTGGTACTTGTTTAATCGCATTAATTTTGTCTTGCGGTTGTTCATCAGTTCCAATAGCACTACGTACTTCTACCACAAAACTTGGTAAATGAATAAGTGTAACTGGAATACCCTCTTGGGCTAATTCATTAGCCATGGCACCCATTAAATGCGTTTTGCCAATGCCATACGCTCCGTGAAGATACATGCCACGATGGAAATCGTCTGGCCTTTTAATGTAGGCATCAATGAAACTTAATGTTCCCGTAAGTGCAGCCAAACGATCAGAATCTTCATCGGAAAAATCATCCAAACGGGCCCTTTTAATTAGTTTAGGCATCCCAATGGATTTGACCAAATTGGCTTGCATACTCATACGTTGTGCTAGTTGCGTTGCTTCGTCGGGTTCATAAATAATCACAATACGATTTTCAACAACTTTTAAAGCAGGGACATAACCTTGATGAACTATTTTTTGCCCCTTTTTAGCTTTATGTTGCTGAGAATAAAACTCGTACAAAACAGCAAAATCGCGTTCTACAATATCCTTTGACAGACTATTTTTATATTCATTAAAAAATTGACGGATTTCCGAATCTTGGTAAACAGCCCTCTTTAAAGTTTGAAATCGACCATTTAATTGTTTTTTATCCATAAAATCACGTAGCGCTTGCCCCATATTCATCGGTGTATCAGAAGTTTGTGAGTCATGACTTTTAAAATTTTGATCACTCATCGTTTCTTATGTCTCCTTTGGGTTATTTTTGTTACGACGTGCTCTAATAGCTTCAAGTGCCGCCCGTGCTGATTTCGCATCTGATTGTGAAACAGATGTTCCATGTTGATTTTCCCAATCTGGACGCGTTTCTTGCTTTGAATTTTTATTAGTGTTTGACCATTTCTTATTTGACGACTGTGTTGTGCGTGTTTGTTGCCTTTTATTACGGCGTTGTAAGTATTGAAGTGCACTTACTGCATCTGTAACCCCGTTTTGTAGCCAATCATTGACTAGTGTCTGTAAAATCGTTTTATTTAAGGTTGTTCTTTTCTCAATAACTGTTAGTTCATACAAAATAATATTTAATACTTCTGGTGTGACAAGCTTCATTTGTACAATATCAGACAAGGCTTTAATTTCATTATCCGCGACAAAGCCATTTTTCTTTTGGCGTAAATTTTTCAAAAAACTTAAAGGAGAAGTTGTTTGTGCAATTTGTACGATTTTACTTGCAGGATCATCAGCATTATTAACTGAAGATGACGCTTTTGCGGGTTCAGTCGTCTCAATTTTAGCTGTACGAACCTGTGAAATTTGAGACTGCTTAAAATTATTTTCTAAATATTTTTTAATAGCTGGCAAATTAATTTGCTGAGTTGGCGTTGTTGTCGCTTGTATAACGCGAACAAGTTCCAAATCAGTTAATCCATATAATGATTTATAAATCATTAAGTCAACTTCATTTTTTTGGAGTACATTTTGTTTAATATTATATGACTGCAACATATCACTCAATAGATTAATGTCTAAAGATTTCGTCGCTTTTCGAATATTCGATGATAAAGTATTTTTTTCATTCGTTTCCGCTAACGGCGCATGATTACGTTTAATAAAACTTTCTTGTCCAACTAAATCAAAAAATGTGGTAGAAACATCATCCCCAGGAATATTAGTATTATTAACTTTCTCTTCACTAACTAGATCATTAAATAATTCATCCCCCAAATAATGGGCTAATAAGCTCGATAGTAATACGTCAGATAAGAAGGCACGAGTTGTCAAAGGTGGAAATATTTGATAAGCCCACTGTGTCGCAAAATTTGTCGTCTGTTTAAAGGTTTTGACTAACCCCATTGCTTCTAATTTTTGTCGTGCAGTAAGAAAAGAATGTTGATTCATTGCAAGTTGATCTAGTATATCAACATGGCGGTGCTTGGGTTGTGCTGTTTCCCCCATTGTTGCCCATGCCAAATATAGTGTATAAGCATCTCGACCAATAATGGGTAAATATACCTTAGTCAATGACCGTACAGACGTCATGTCAATTAAGTCATCATAAATTAAGCGATAGCGTTGTTGATTTGAAAAATCTGCCATGAATCTATTACTCCTTTCTGAATATTAAAATAAGATTTGTTCTATAACCTGGTCAACTTGTTTGTATGTATCAGCAACTGACCCTGAATTATCAATAATATAATCTGCTAGTTTTTCCTTTTCGGATAATGGCATTTGTGCAGCAACACGATCCTCTGCTTCGGTTAGTGTTAATTGATTACGCGCCATTAACCGTTCTAATTGAATTTGTTTTGGTATGGTTACTAGCATGACTGCATCAGCGCCAGCAATATTATGATTTTCTAACAATAATGGAATATCTAGCACCACTAACGGCGTGTTTTGTGCCGCTAGTAGTGCTAATTGATCTGTCATCATTTTCTGAATACGTGGATGCGTGATGGCATTTAATTTTTCTCGCGCTTGTGCGTCGCTAAACACAATTTGACCGAGTGCTTTACGGTTAAGTGTATGATCATCTTGTAAAATGGCATCACCAAAATATGCAACAACTTCAGATAGCCCTGGCGTACCTGGTTCTACCACTAGTCGGGCAAACTTATCAGCATCCAATACAGGGATATTTTTAGAAATTAAGTAATCTGAAATTGTTGATTTCCCAGTTGCAATACCACCCGTTAACCCTAGCTTAAACATTATTTTAACCTTTCTACCTGGCAAACTGGACAATAAGTTGTACCACGTTGCGCTACTTTTGTTTTAAGCAACGGTTCGCCACAACGTAAACAAGGTTGACCAGCGCGACCGTATACTTGTAGTTCATTTTGGAATTCACCAGCATTACCAAATACATTAGTAAAACTATGTACAGTTGTTCCATGGTGTTCAGTTGCCCGGGCTAGTTCATGAATAATATTTTCCCGTAAAATCGCTAACTCTTCAGTTGTTATTTTATTAGCGGATGTTAGGGGATGAATTTTTGATTGCCAAAGCGTTTCATCAACATAAATATTACCTAAACCAGCAATATGGTTTTGATTTAGTAAGAATGGTTTTACATGCATTTTTGACTTACCAAATTCACTAATCATATAGTCAAGAGTTAACGTCTCTTCAGTTGGTTCAGGACCGATTGTTGCTAATCCAGCAACAGTCATTACCTTATCATTCGGTACAACATTCATACGACCAAACTTACGGGTATCACGATAAAACAAATCTATGCCCTCATCTAAGTGAAAAGTGACTAAATCATGCTTACCAGGCTGTGTCCCGGTTGGCACCGTATAGTAAGAACCTTCCATTCTTAAATGTGAAACCATTGTGATATCATTTGTAAAACGGAATAATAAATATTTACCACGTCGATCAATTTTTATGATTTTTTGATTACGCAATGCATCATTAAATTCTGCTGCAGTAAGACCACCAACAGTCTTTTCCCATCTAACCTCTGTGCTTTGTACAGTTCGTCCGGCAACTAAATTTGTAAGTCCACGACGGACAGTTTCTACTTCTGGTAGCTCTGGCATATCTCTTGTAAACCCCTTTATATCAACGTTTTAAAAATTAATCTTAACAAAAATCTTAACTAAGTTTTTTTATAAAAGAACTTGATTAAGTTTAACCTTGCATTTTTTATTCTAATATCTATTATACTATCTTATCTGAAACATGAAAAAAAGCCCACCAAGTTATGCAATTTAGCATAGCTCAGTGGGCTTAATTTTATTTAAGTTTAGTTAGATCTTTCAAAATTATTTATCAGTCACTGCTTGTGTTATGTCATTGGCTTTTTCTTGTTCATGTTCCTTACGTTGCTTATCAGACGTATTGGCAATGTCAGCTGCTTCTTTTTGTTCTTCATCCCACTTAGTGCGTGCATCTGCCAAGGCTTGTTGCAATTTTTGATCATTAGCTTTATCTGCACGAGATAAGCGATCAGCCACTAATGAATCAATATGCGCTTGCTGCTCTTCAGTAAACGTTACTTCACGATTATCTCCAGGCTTATTTTGGTTTTGCGATTGTCCTTCGTTCGCATTTTGTGTGCCAGTATTCTCATCAGCCATGTTTTCACCTCCGTTTTAAGGCCGTCGCCTATATTTCCTTGCACAGTTTTAAGCCATAAGCACGTTTTGGGCATAATAAAAACGCCTAGTTGCAATAACTAAGCGTTTTAGTAATTTTTATAAGTATAATTTTTGTCCGATATTAATTGGTTTATCAACCTCAATTGCATATTTTCCAGATGGCAACATCGGTATGCCAACAACTTTAGCGTTTATGTCATCAATAGTAACAAATTGCCCCAACGAAATAGTTGGCATATCGTTAAGCTCAATTATCGTATTCCCAGCGATTGGAAATACCGTTTTTATTGTAAAACTCATTTAAATCTGCCTCCCAATCCTTAAGTGCCTTTTCTGTCGACATTATTTCATAGTCGGAAAGTTTCAATTTTTTTGCATTATCTAACAAATAATGTTGAGTCATTATTTCAGCTTTTAATCTAGACTCTCCTGTATCCACAATTATACCATCTCGATATTGCTTTGCGTGATAAAGCTCCTCATAAACTGCTGCTCTATTAGTATTTGGACGAAGTGAAATAGTGTACCCATCATGAGCAGATGCCTCAATACCAAAATAATCCAACATTCTGACAGATTCATCATCAGTTATAATAAGTCCGCCTGTTGATGTAAACCATTCTGATACATCTTGTAATTCTGCATCTGTGATTGGATTATTCTCTGGCTTATCAATACCCAAATCATCTGATTGGCGTTGATACTCGTCGCGAAACTCATTTAACAATGTCTTTTCCATGAGTTGAAAAGCATTATTAGCCATTGGTAACATCATTAACCCCATTAATGCTTGCATGTACAATTCCATATCAGTTGTACCCATACTCAAATACATCATTTTTCGCTTTTTAACGTTGATTTCATTAATCTTGGATAATTCCTTAGCTAACTTTCTTAACTGCGTTAAATCATGAATTGTGGGCAATTTACGTAAGATTGATGTGTCGATATGATCATCTTTTTGATGGGCAACAAAAAAAGCGCTTAATTCAGCGCTAATTCGTTTAATATGCTTATCTGCTGCCCGTTCAAGGCCGACATTAATATCATAATCTTGTTTCAAGGTTTCTAACATGTGGCGCTTTTCGTCAACAGCTTTCACTACTTATCACCACCTTTAAAATCATTCTCACTAACATCCCCTAGAGTCTTATAGACGTTGTTCGCATTGTTGCGTTGCTCCTCATCTCGTGCCTTATAACGGCATCAGGGTCATCAACTGTTGAAATCGCAGAAATAGCGGTCTTATTATCAACAACATCTAACATTGTCTTTGCAGTAGCAGCTTCATCTTAAACGTTACTTTAAAATTCTTAGCAAGCTCACCAGTCATATCAAGTGGCAATGTTGCACCAATCGCAAAGGCTAACTTAAACTTACGTTCTTTCATGTTAGCTGTATTGCTCATTGATTGTAATTTAAACTCTAATGTTGTACCTGATGCATTACCAAATACATCATCATTAAAATTCGCAACATTTGACTTAGTATAAATCGCATCAATTGCTCGGTCTAAGAAATGTTCTTGAATTAAATCAGCATCGGACTTGTTTATAAAATCAATATCAACGGGTCTATCAGAATCGACAGATGAGACATTACTGCGAAAAATGGTAATAAGAAAGTCTCAAAAGCGACACAAAAAAATTGAAACATCAATCTTACGTTTTCTCAATACATATTTCATTCTTCCTAAATCACTCTACCTGTGACTTTCCAGCCCCCAATTAACTTATCTAACTCTTTCGGGTCAAATTTAGGTCGACCGCTAATAAGTATTTTATTAATTAATCCTTTGTGAAATTAACTTGGCTAAGTCACCAACTAAAATTGATTGCTTTCCAGTGTTTACTGCATCAGCAAACAGTACTTTAGACTTCATCTCCTCAATAATCTAGTCCTTGTGATCCAAAATCATTTGAGCTGGTTTCAAACCACTTGGGTAGAAATTAACTCCCAATTTCCCCACTTATGACAGGAATCAGTACTGATATTTAGTGCTATGGTCGTTTCCTTTTGCGACAACTGCATTCCTGCTCTAAGTTAAGCCAATGTATCTTTTCCACGCTATATATACAGTGCAGTACGATTAAAGCGTATAATTAACATTTTTGTACGTTTATGTTGTAGTTTTTATCATTAAACGGTAACATTATTGTATAAAATAAGTGAAAAGTAAACGTTTATATCACTTTTAAAAAGAGGTATTAGGGATGAGTGAAATAAATGTTTCTAAAAATTTAAAAGAATTGCGTAAAAAACAAGGGTATACACAACAAGAGCTAGCAAACCTTTTAAAGGTAGCTAAAACAACAGTTTCTACATGGGAACGTGGTGCTGCTAAACCACGAATGGATGTTGCTCGTCAATTAGCAAATATATACGGGGTTACTTTAAGCCAGTTAGTTGGTGAGGATAGTGTAACTAAAAATGAAGAGGAATCAAGTAACACATCCGCCAAAAAATCAATCGACTTACAACAATACGCTGTTGATGACAGTAAACGTGACGAAGCAATCAATGCTGGTGGTGTCCCTATAAGTGATGAAGACTGGGCCATTATTAAGGCAGTCCTTTCTAAGTACCCACGAAAGGATCAATAATGGATGTTTGATAGTCAATTTAGTATTGAAGAAATCCAAGGCAACTTAATTAGAAAAAAATTTAGGATATGACTGCGTTAAAGTATCAGGCCTGTTCCCTTATTACATGCGAGCTTATATTTAAACTGAAATGTTTTGATTATCAACCAAGATACAATCACTGTATTAGACTTAACACATGAAATTAATCATAATAGAAAAACATTATATTGGTCGCATATCATGGTACCAGTATGATGAAAGAAATTTTAATAAAGAGCTGAAGCAAATAAAAAAGTTATCAGTCGCACTCTGAACGCTCATTGTTTTAATGGTTGGTCACCAAATCACTATGACATCATGTTTTGTACACTATCCCCTACTTTTTAGAAAATAAAAGAACAGTTGAAAGACATTTATGGTGAGATATTTCAGAGATTACATCTGAAATTAATAAAAATTAGACACTAATACCTTCTATTTACGTGCAAACCTGAACCATGTTAAATGTTGTAGGAGTTTTAGGAATAATAATCAAAATGGGTGTAATTTCTTTAGTTACTGTCAGTTTAGCTGGTGGCATCATACATATACGTGCAGAAAGGATTCACGTTAAAAGCTAAGGAGTATGGGCAAAATGAAGCGTGGGAAGTATTATGTAATTGGTTTAGCAGTATTATTGCTAATTGGTGGGGGCACGGGCATTGCTATTAATCATAATAATAACGAAAAAGTTACTGAAACTCATAAAAATGTCAAATCATCTAGTTCCAGATCAAATAAAACTAAAAAACATAATATGAAGAAAAATTCTAGTTCAAAATCATCAAGCCAAAATACTGATTCAAGTTCTATCAATTCTAATTCTTCTCAACCACAAGCAAGCTCATCAGTGATAACTGATGACACAACTGATTCTGGTTTCGCTGAAGGTCAGCCTACTTCAAACACAGCATTAACTGCATTTTTAAATAAATATGGTGTGAGCCCTGCTCAATGGTTAGTTCAAAACAAAGGTATGTCAATTGAAGATGCTTTATATGCAACGCCTGATGAACAAGAAACATCTGGTGAGCTACAAACTGAATGGGCTTATAAGCAAGGTACTCACGATTCCATGGTATCAGATAATGATATAGACCAGTCATCCCCTTCAGAAGAAGATGATGATTATTATTACTCTGACGATGATCAATATGACGATTCTGGTAATGCTATTAATAAAAGTAGCCTGGATGACGAACCAGCTGAAGATTAGTAAGTAAAAATCCACCCGTTAAAGTGGCATGAAGAAGAAATAAAAATGAAAAATCCAGAACAAAATCTAAGAGTAGAAAAACAGAATATATAAATACATCAACTCATGGTCCATGCAGAAATGATTCGTCAAATATACAGTGTTTGACGACCTGTTTCACTAAAAGCCAATACTAAATAAGTATTTGTAACATCTTCCCAAAATAAATCCCAAACGTTCTGGTCAGAAGCAGAATACTTATCAATCCATTTGCGAATCTTATTTTCTAATTTATAGTTATTTACAGAGGCAACAAAAAATGTTGCTATGACTAAAATTGCTAAAGTAATAAAAATATTATTAAAATCTACAGATATCAAATAATTTATTGATAAAAATTACTAACCATAAAAACCGGTCATTGTTAATTCTGTTATCAAAGAACATTATACCTATAATATATAGCATCTATTATTGATGATTATATAACGTGCAATAGTGATCCACGTAAAAAGCTAGTCAGGAGAATCAATATGGGACCAGAAAGAAAATTTGGTAGAGCATCATTTTTTGATGGCGGTCTACTAGCTTTAATTGGATGGACAATTTTAGGTTTCTTAGTAACTACACTATCCATTGGAATTTTGTATCCTTGGTCGTTAGTCATGGTCTATGGCTGGAAAATTAATCATACTGTTATTGATGGACACCGTATGCAATTCAGTGGATCAGCTGTCGCTTTATTTGGAAATTGGATTAAGTGGCTATTCTTAATCATCATAACACTTGGAATTTACAGTTTCTGGGTTGGCATAAAACTTGAAGATTGGAAGGCTAAAAATACTAGCTTTGTAAACTGATGGTTATCAATCAAAATAAAAGCCACCATACTGGTGGCATACATATACGTGCAGAAGAACCACGTTAAAAGCTATAGGAGCAATAAATGGAATCTATCAAATTTTTATTAAAAAGAATGTTACATCACCCCAATACTATGTCTTGGGCTTTTATCAGTATTATGGTTGCAATAATGGCTAGTTATAACACCATCATTCGTTATGGCTTTTCGGAACAAATGCTTGAAAAAGTTTTCATTATATATCCTTTAATCGTTATATTTATATATGCCTTACGTACATACGTTACTTTACCACTTGTTTTGAAGGTACATAACTATTTTCCAACTATTATAACCAATAGTATTCCAAGACATATTAGCGTGCCTACGCTTGTCATTACATTCAATGTTTCAATTATGATGGTTTGGTTTACAGAAATACATCGTCAACTATACCCACAATTTTTACCTGGCTATTTAGGCAATTGGATGAAAACCTTTTTTGTTGCCATTCCTGTATTTTTCTTTGTCGTTCGCCCTACTCTAATTACCATATTCAAAAGATTAAGACAATCGCATCCTCTGTCATTAAAATAAAAGACCCCTGCATACACATACATGTAATAATGATCCTCGTTGAAAGTTTTTAATGTCATTCAACACTGAGTATTTTAGACATTGTATTTAGCTAATTTTATCAAACACATAAAAGCAAGAAAATCGTTGATATAGCGATGTTTTCTTGCTTTTTATTTATTATCTTATTGAAACATGAAAACAAGCCCACCAAATTATGCAATTAAACATAACCTAGCGGGCTTAATTTTAGTTAGTAACCATTATATTTTCTCAAACGTTTCTATAACAAATGCAGACATACTACTAATTTGAGGCATTATCTACAGACTCGATTCTAATCTGAACGCAGCCTACAAAATCAAAAAAATAAGAGCTAAAAAAGCAGGTAATCCTTGTATAAAAATTATTTTTTTAGCAGCGGTTAAACTACCATAAATTGCTACTAAAACCACAAACAACATTTCTAATTCCAACATTAGTGTTAGCTGTGGGCCATTTAAAAGTACTCGTGTTCCAATAATCAATGCACCAAAAAGGCCATTATATATTCCTTGATTGGCTAATAATGTTTTGACTTCAGGCTTTTTTACAAAAGATTCATCTAATTCAAACGCATTAGCCTGTTGTTTAGGTGACCCAAAAATCTCTAAAAACATAATACCTATTGCCTCAATGCCAACAATAGTCACCAAAATAGTTTCAATCATCAATTTTTCTCCTACACCACGACCTAGGTGCATTATTTTATCTTAACAATAACTTTTCCGCGAGCATGATGTGTTTCACTACGCTTTTGTGCAGATTGTATTCCCTGAGTTGTAAGAGGATATATGCTATCAATTACAACCTTTAAATTATTATTTTTGATTTGTGTGCCCAAAAAATTTAAGTCTTCGCCATTTGGCTGTAACCAGCCGGTCATTATATGCTTATCTGACCTTTCTTTTTGATCTTCAGTCAACGTACCAGAAATTGTTACGAAACTACCGCCAGTTTTAAGAATACTAATACCATTCGCTATGTCATTAACTGTGTCTAAAACAGCATCATAATCAGATAGTACCTCAGTGATTGAATTTTTATGATAATCTATCACTAAATCTGCTCCTAATGACTTCACAAATTCAGTATTGTTTTCACTAGCAGTAGTAGCAACAAAAGCACCAAAAATTTTTGCTAGTTGTATTGCAAAAATGCCTACGCCACCTGCACCACCTTGGATAAGTATTTTTTGGCCAGCTTCTAAATTAAGTTGTCTTAACATTTGTAAAGCTGTTAAACCTGCTAGTGGAACTGCAGCAGCTTCTTCAAAACTAATATTTTCAGGCTTTAGCGCTAATTTATCATCTTTTACAGCAGTATATTCTGCATATGAGCCATTCCGCCCAATAGGATCAATATCTGGCCGGGCAAATACTTTATCTCCAATTTTAAACTCCGTGACTTTGTCACCTACCGCAACAATTTCCCCTGCAACGTCCCATCCTAAGACTACAGGAAACTGCCAATGAAACATTGATTGAAGTAAACCCTGACGAGCTTTGTAATCAATTGGATTTATACTACTTGCAACATTTTTAACTAATACCTCATCCTTTTTTAGGACAGGTTTATCTATTTCAGTAACTTCAAATTGAGTTGCATCACCATATTCTTTTATAATAGCAGCTTTCATTAATTTTCTCCTAACCTCAAAATCCTTGGTAACCATGAAAAACAAGGCATAACGCCACTTCTTATTTTGGCTAGTGTTAAAGATTAACGTTCAAGTTCACCAATCCTAAACAAGTAACTGTTTTGTTTCGCAATAATAACCTCTACCACCAGCAAAGATACCTGTAATATTACTTTCTTGGTCATGGTGTAATTGTACGAATATTTCTGAAGGTGAATGCAAAGAATACCCTTGATTAAACACGTACATATCTTGTTGTAAATAATTATGCGTATATAAGTAACCAGCTACAGCACAACTTGATGTTCCTGTCGCTGACTCTTCATCAATATCATATAATGGTGCATAATTTCGGCATACAATACGATCCTCTTGTACTGTATACAAATGCATACCAATGACATCATATTTCTCACTAATATCTTTAATTTTATCGAAGTTTGGTTGTAATTTATGCAATGTTTGTTCTGATTTTATAGGTACTAAGATATCTTTCAATCCTGTTGAAACAATTTGAATCGGGTATTTTCTATCAATAGAATCAACGTTAAAACATTCGGCTAATTCTTCTGGCAACAATTCTTCATAAAAGGCAGGTTTATTCTGTTGCATAAAAATCACTGAATCTTTAACATTAATCACTAAAATACCACTATTAGTTTCAATATGATATTGCTCTTTAGTTAACTTATTTAGGTGCATTAATATAACAAAAGTTGCAATAGTTGCATGCCCACACAAGTCTACCTCTTCTTTAGGGGTAAAATATTCTAATTTAAAATCAGCTATTCTAGATTCAGAAACAAAGGCAGTTTCTGCATACCCTAGTTTCCTAGCAACTTATTTTTTTGAGAAGACATCATCGGTTGATTCATAAAAACAACCCCTGCTTTATTACCACCCGCACCATCTTTACTGAAAGCACTGGCTACATAAACATTGATATTCATTGCACAATCTCCCATTTTTTTACTTAAGGATATCCAAAAACTCTACTAGCAATATAACACTATTATAAATTCTTAAAAAATATTATTTCTAAATCAAAAGCAACCTTACTTTTTAATGCGACTTGCCGAATAAGTTAACAACAACGACACCAGCAACAATTAAGAAAATGCCAATTAATGTGGGGATGTCAACACTTTGTTTAAAAAATACGACACTAACTACGGTCACCAAAATAATGCCTAAGCCGCTCCAAATGGCGTAAGCAATGTAAAGTGGAATATAATGAACGGTAAGTGACAACATATAAATGGCGATGCCAAAACATAGAATACAGATTGCTCCTATGTCAATAAATGGCACATCTTTTTCTAAACACTCGTTCTAATTCTGTCGGAATTAAACCAACTGATGTAATTTGAGGTTCGGATTACCAAGTCCTCAAAATTGGAAAAAGTTGTTTGAAAGGCAAACTCTCTCTTCAA